>NZ_CP084742.1:1236470-1545588 GCF_020520285.1 Pseudomonas sp. L5B5 | reverse complement strand
CTGGATGGCCTGTCGAGCCGCGAGGAAATGGTCCTGGCGGCCCTCAGCGCGGCCCTGGGGGACATTCCGCATTTCGGCGGTTCGGCCGGCGACGACAACTACCTGACCCACACCCACGTATATTTCGGCGGCGAGTTCCACAGCGGCGCGGCGGTGGTGGTGCTGGTCAACACCTGGCTGGATTTCGAGGTATTCACCACCCACCACATCCTGCCCCGGGAGGAAAAACTGGTGGTCACCGGCGTCGACAGTACCTTGCGCCGGGTCTATGAACTGAACGCCGAGCCCGCCGCCGAGGAATACGCGCGGCTGATCGGCGTACCGCTGGCGCGCCTTGACCACCGGGTGTTCGCCGCCCATCCGCTGGCGGTGCGGATCAACCAGCACTACTACGTGCGCGCGGTGCAGCAGGTGCACCCGGACCTGAGCCTGAGTTTCTACTGCGCGGTGGAGAACGGCATCGTCCTCACCGCCATGACCCCCGGCCCCTTGCTGCCCAACCTGCAAACGCTGTTCGACGGTTTGCAGCAACGCCTGGGCAGTTTGCTGCTGACCATCGGCTGCGACTGCTTCCTGCGCCGCCTGGAGCTGGAAGACCACGGCAGCCTGGACCAGATCGGGGCCTTTCTGCGCGAGCAGCGGGTGATGGGTTTCAACACCTACGGAGAACAGTTCAATGGCATGCACATCAACCAGACCTTCACCGGGGTCGCCATTGCCCGCAGCCGGACTCCGGCCCGTCGCTGAGCTGCAAGCCCGGATCGATTGCCTGCAGCACGAGAACCGCAAGCTGCGGCGGATCAACAGCGCGCTGATCGAACGGGTCGAATCCGGCATCACCCGGGGCAACGATCCCTATGCGGCGTTTCAGCACTCGGTGGTGCTGGCCGAGCAGGTGCGCGAGCGCACCGACGCCTTGAACCAGGCCATGGCCGAGCTCAAGGCCGGCAACCATTTGCTCAGCGAGGCGCGGTTGCGGGCCGAGACCGCCCACCAGCATCTGATCGATGCCATCGAGAGCATTTCCGATGCCTTCGTGCTGTTCGACCAGGAGCAGCGCATCGTCCTGTTTAACAGCCGCTTTCGCGCCTTCTGGGCCCACAGCCGGCTGCGAGTCATGGCTGGCATGCGCCTGGCCGAGGTGCGGCGGTTGCTGACCAGCACCGGGCTGTTCAGCGAAGAACCGCGCAGCGGTGGTGACGAACACCTGCTGTACCGCCTGCACAACGGCCGCTGGCTGCAGGTCAGCGAACGGCCGACCCGCGAGGGTGGGCGGGTGATCCTGTTCACCGACATCACCGAGGTCAAGCACAGCGAGACCCTGCGCCGCGAGCAGGCGGTGGCGCAAAAGTCCCACCTGTTGCAACGGGCCGTGGACAACCTGTCCCAGGGCGTGGCCATGGTCAACGCCGAGGGTGTGCTGGAGTTGTGGAACCGGCGTTTCCTGGAGCTCAGTGGGCTGGCGCCGGTGGCCGCGCATCGCTTGTTTGCCGAAGTCATCGGCGACAGCGAACTGCACCTGCTCAGCCCCGACAGCCGCGATGCCAATGGCCGGCCGATCCACGAATGCGAGCAGCGCCTGAGCGATGGCCGGGTCCTGGAGATCCGCACCCATCCGCTGCCCACTGGCGGTTTCGTCAACACCTTCACCGACATCACCGAGCGCTACCAGCACGCCGAGGCCCTGAGCGAAAGCGAGCGCTGGATTCGCCTGATCACCGACCATGTGCCCGCGCTGATCGCCTACCTCAATGCCGACCTAGTGTACGAGTTCACCAACAAGGTCTACGAAGAGTGGTACTGCTGGCCCCGGGGCGTGATGCTCGGCCAGAGCCTGCGCGAGGTGCACAGCGAGCAGCACTACCAGCGCCTGGAAAGCTATGTGGAGCGGGCCTTGGCGGGGGAGAGCGTGACCTTCGAATTCGCCGAGACCAACATCAACCACCAGGAGCGCTACATGCTGCGCTCCTACGTGCCCAACCGCCTGGCCAATGGCGAGGTGGTAGGGATCTTCGTGCTGATCCGCGACATCACCGAGCGCCGGCGCACCGCCGAGGCGCTGCACCAGGCCTACCAGAACCTGGAGCTGCGGGTGCGCGAGCGCACCACCGAGCTGACCACCCTCAACCAGCAACTGCTGCGCGAGATCGAGGAGCGCAGCCGGGTCGAATCGCGCCTGCGCGAGGCCAAGGGCGAGGCCGAGCGGGCCAACCTGTCGAAGACCAAGTTCCTCGCCGCAGTCAGCCACGACCTGCTGCAACCCTTGAACGCCGCGCGCCTGTTCACCAGCGCCCTGCTCGAGCGCCGCGATCCCGAGGCGAGCCAGGCCCTGGTGCGCAATGTCAGCAACTCCCTGGAGGACGTGGAAAACCTGCTGGGCACCCTGGTGGACATCTCCAAGCTGGACGCCGGGGTGATCAAGGCCGACGTCGCGCCCTTCGCCTTGCGCGAACTGCTGGAGAACCTTGCCGCCGAGTACGTCCAGGTGGCCCGCAGCGAGGGCCTGGAACTGCACTTCGTGGCTTGTTCGGCGCTGGTGCGCAGCGACATCCAGCTGCTGGCGCGGATTCTGCGCAACCTGTTGAGCAACGCCATCCGCTACACCCGCCAGGGCCGGGTGGTGCTGGGCTGCCGGCGCCAGGGCCGCTGGCTGTCGATCGAAGTCTGGGACAGCGGCCTGGGCATCGCCGCCGAACGCCTGGAAGAGATCTTCCTGGAGTTCAAGCGCGGGGACGAACAACTCCCCAACCAGGACCGCGGCCTGGGCCTGGGGCTGGCCATCGTCGAGAAGATTGCCGGGATCCTTGGGCATCGCATCGGCGTGCGTTCCTGGCCGGGGCGCGGTTCGGTGTTCAGCGTGCAAGTGCCGATCAGCACCAGCGCGCCGCTACCGGCACCGTGCCTGGAATGGCGGGCGGCGCCGCTGGAGCGTTTGCAGGGGGCGCGGATCTGGGTGCTGGACAACGATGCGGCGATTTGCGCCGGCATGCGCACCCTGCTCGAAGGCTGGGGCTGCCAGGTGGTCACGGCGCTGTCCGAGCAAGACCTGGCACGCCAGGTGGACGACTACCGCGCCGAGGCCGACCTGCTGATCGCCGACTACCACCTGGACCAGCAACAGAACGGCATCGATGCCGTGGCACGGATCAACGCCCGGCGTGCCCTGGCGATCCCGGCGATGATGATCACCGCCAACTACAGCAACGACCTCAAGCAGCAACTGCGCGAACTGGGCCACACCCTGATGCACAAGCCGGTACGACCGATGAAGCTCAAGACCGCCATCAGCCACCTGTTGAGCGGCAAGCTGCAAGCGGCAAGTTCCAAGCTTGAGGCTTGAGGCTTGAGGCTTACAGCTTGCCGCTCGAACCTGCTTCCTAGCGGCGCAGGTAGGCGCCGAAGTCGATGTCGCCGGCGCTGAGGATCGCCTGCACCCGGTTGTGCACGTTGAGCTTGCGCAGGATCGCCGAGACATGGGCCTTCACCGTGGTCTCGGCGATGTCCAGGGTGTAGGCGATCTGCTTGTTGGATTCGCCCTTGGTCATGCGCTCCAGCACCAGCAGTTGCTTGCGGGTCAGGGCCTGCAGCAGTTCCGGCGCAAAGCTCGGGGCCTCGCTGCTGCGTCGCCCCGATGGGCTCTTCTGAGTGCGGATGATGTCTGGCGGCAGGTACACGTTGCCATTGAGGATCTGCTCGATGGCTTCGGTCATCTGCGAGCGCGGCGAGGACTTGGTGATGAAACCCACGGCGCCGTAGGTAATGGCCTGCAGCACGATCTGCTTGTCCTGCTCGGCGGAGACGATCACCACCGGGATGGTCGGCGCTTCGTTGCGCAGGGTGATCAGGCCATTGAGGCCATGCATGCCGGGCATGTTCAGGTCCAGCAGGATCAGGTCCAGGTCGTCGTGGTCCTGGGTCAGGGCCAGGGCGCTGTCCAGGTCGGCGGTCTCCATCACCTCGCTGCCGGGGAAACCGTCGCTGATGACGTTGTGGATGGCTTCGCGAAACAGTGGGTGATCATCGGCTATCAGGATTCTGTACACGGCCTTTCACCTCGTTATTGTGGTTATGGGGGCACTTGAGCCAGGCAGGGTCAGGGCAGGGGTTCGGGCTGGGCCGCCACCAGGGGCAACCCGGCGGCTTCCCAGGCATCCAGGCCATCGCGGTACCAGTAGATATTTTTATAGCCCAGGGCTGCGGCGCGTTTTACCGCGTTCCAGCTCAGCCAGCAATCGGCGCGGCAATAGAACACCAGCGGCCGTTGCCAGTCGCCCTGGCTCAGGTGTTGCAGCTGCTGGTTGAAGTACGCCTGCCACTGGGGCGTCAGTTCGCCGTCGCCGGTATTGGCCAGCCAGTGGCTGCCGGGCAGGTTGGCGTGGGGTTCGCTGTCGATGAACCGGCCTTGCAGCCATTGGCGGCGATAGACGTCGATCAGCAGCGGTGCCGGGCGCGCTTGCAGCAGGCGTTGCAGGGCCTGGGTGTCGACGATCTGCGCTGCCTCGATGTGCAGCGGGGTCGGGCTGCGATAGAGGCTGGTGCGATAACCCTCGGCGGAAAACAACGGGTCAGCGGCCTGGGCGCAGCCCAGCACCAGGCTCATGAGCAGTGCGGCCAGGGTCTCTAAGGCACGGGGCATAAGGCTTCGATCCTTTTTGTTATAGGCCCATTACATGCCAGGGCAGGAGCATTTGTGAATGCGACCATCGACAGCAAAAGCAGTACCAAAGTCGTAGAAAACCATGCCGCCAAGAGGGTGTTTGCCAAGGGGAGATGGGGGCTTTGCGGCGGCTGCCTGACGCGAGTGTTCGCCGGCTATGCAGAAAGTAGCGGGGCAGCAGTACCAAGGTAGTAGGCCGGCACTCTTGCGCTGGCCTTAGCATGGGCTGCAGCGGCCATGGCCACCCGGAGGACCTCCCCATGCGCATCCTGAAAGTGCTGCTCTTGCCGTTGCTGCTGATCCTCAGCCTGATCGGCGTCGATCGCCTGCACGGCTCACGGCCGGCACCGGCGGCGAGCCAGCCGGCGGCGCTGGGGCGCTAGGCATGTCGGCCCTGTGGCGGATCAACCTGTGGGTTACTGCCTGTTTTGCGCTGCTGACCCTGGCCTGTGCCGGGCTGTTGCTGCGCCAGGCGGCGGACGATGTGGAGCGCGAAGTGCAATCCGCCGAGGCCCTGGTGCAGTACCTGGGGGATAGCGCCGAACGGCAGCCTGCCAGCCTGCAACCAGAACTGACCCGCAGCCTGCGGCATGTGCGGGTGCACTGGCTGGCTCCGGATGAAGACCCGGCGCCGCTCGGTATCATTGCTGCCGATGGCTGGCTGGAGCGCCTGTTGCTGGGTGACAGCCCACCCAGTGCCCGGCTGCTTCAACTCAATGATGGCCGGCGCGTGCTGATCGCGGTGAATGCCGCCGCCGAACTGGGGGAAGTGCGCCAGGCCTTGCAGCAATGGTTTGGCCTGTGCGCGCTGGCGCTGCTGCTCAGCTTGCTGAGCATCGGTTGGGCGGTGCGCCGTGGCCGGGCCTGGCTCGATGAAGTGCTGCGTGCTCTGGGCCAGGTGTCCGACGGCCAGATGGTGGTGCGCCTGCGCAGCGGCGCGCTGCCGGAAACCCGACAACTGGCTGAACATTTCAACCGCATGGCCAGCGCCCTGGAGCAGGCCCATTGCGACAACCAGCAACTGACCCAGACCCTGCTGGCGGTGCAGGAGCAAGAGCGCAACCACCTGGCGCAGACCTTGCACGACGACCTTGGCCAGTACCTGGCCGGCATTCGCGCCCAGGCCTGCCTGCTGCGCCTGGTGGTGGACCAGCCGGCGCTGGCGGCCAGCACCGCCCAATCCCTGGAGCTCAACTGCGAGCACCTGCAACAGGGTTTTCGCGCCATGGTCCAGGACCTGTACCCGGTGGTGCTGGGCCATCTGCCCCTGGCCGAAGCCCTGGGGTTGCTGGTGCAACAGTGGCAAGCGCGCCAGGGGATTGAATGCCGGCTGCGGGTTGGCGAGCGCCTGCCGGCATTGTCGGGGGCGAGCAACACCCACCTCTATCGCCTGTTGCAGGAAGCCCTGACCAACGTCGCCCGGCACGCCGGCGCCAGTCAGGTGCGGGTGCGCCTGCAACGAAGCGGCCCAGGGCTGCGCCTGCTGATCCGCGATAACGGTCGCGGTGCACCCCAGGTCCGGCGTGCGGGTGTCGGCCTGCACTCCATGGCCGAAAGGGCCCGCAGCCTGGGCGGTGAACTGCGCATCATCAACTGCCCCGGCGCCGGCTGGGCGCTGGCTCTGAATATTCCCCTGGAGGCCTGATGAATATCTTGTTGGTGGATGACCACGCGGTGGTCCGTCAGGGTTACGCCAGCCTGTTGCAGGCGGTGTTGCCGACCATGCAGGTGCGTGAAGCAGCCAATGGTGAAGAAGCCCTGGCCCGGGTGCTGGAAGACGTGCCGCAACTGGTGATCATGGATTTTGCCTTGCCGGGTATCAGCGGTTTGGAGACGACTCGGCGCTTGCGCCAGCGTTTGCCGCAGTTGCGGGTGCTGTTTTTCAGCATGCACGACGAACTGCCGCTGGTGCGCCAGGCCCTGGAGGCAGGAGCCTCGGGCTACCTGACCAAGAACTCGGCGCCCCAGGTGCTGATCGAGGCGGTGCACCGGGTGCTGGCCGGGCATGCGTACATCGAGCAACCCTTGGCCACCCAACTGGCCTGCACCCCCCAGGCGAACGCCAGCGACCCGCGCTTGCAGAGCATGACCCAGCGTGAGCTGGAGATCTTTGTGATGCTGGCCCGGGGCACTCCGGCGCGACTGATTGCCGAGCAGCTGTGCATCAGCGCCAAGACCGTGTCCAACCACCTGACTCTGCTCAAGAGCAAGTTGCAGGTCAGTTCCCATGGGGAGTTGGTGCATTTGGGGATTGATATGGGGGTGGTCAGGGTGGCGGGGTGAGTTTGTTTTTTTGGGGGGGTACCTATCCATTTCTGCGGTAACGGCCGCTTGTGGCTGAGAGACTGAGTACATATCCGTTGCTGCGGTCATGGCGGCTTATGGTTTCGTCTTTACGGCGAGGGGTTGAGTACATATCCATTGCTGCGGTCATGGCCACTTAGGGTTTCGCCCTTACGGCGAGTCCCTTTTGTCAGTCGACACAAAAGGAACCAAAAGGTCTTGCCCCTCCATACGGCCCCTCGCCTAGGCTCGGGGTGCCCTCGCTCCGGCATTGCTCCGGGGGCACGCCGCCACAGGCCATCCATGGCCTGGGGCGGCTAGCTCGGCATCCTTGCCGAGCTGCCCCCTACGCAACGCCTGCGCTCGGCCTGCTGGGAAGGGGCTTGAAGATCAAGATCAAGATCCAGATCAAAAGCAAAAGCAAAAGCCAAGCGCGTTTACGCGCTCTTCGCAGGAGCCGGCTTGCCGGCGAAGAGGCCGTTAAGTCATGCATCGCCTGGGCCGACGCCTTCGCTGGCAAGCCAGCTCCTACGTGGCGGTACACACGGCCGCATCTTCAGGCCGGCCGCAGGCCGCCGTCAGATTTTGATCTTGATCTGCCTGCCCCCTTAGACACGATGGCCGAACGCAGGCATTGAGCCGTGGGTAACCCGGCAGGGATGCCGGGTTAGCCGCCCACAGGCCATGGATGGCCTGTGGCGGCGGCCCACGGATCAATGCCGGAGTGAGGGCATGCCGAGCCTAGGCGAGGCACCGAGTGGAGGGGCAGAAGCGTTTTGCTTACTTTTGCGCTCTTCAAAAGTGAGTCGCTGTAAGAGCGAAACCGCCAGCCGCCGTAACCGCAGCAACGGATATGTACTCAATCCCTCAGCCACAAGTGGCCGCTACCGCCACACCGGATACGCACTCACCCCCTACTTATCCCACGTCCGAGGACACCCCATGCACCCCTCCATATTGGCATCCTGAAAGTTCCCATAATGCTGCCGCGCCCCGCGCAGATCGGCCCCCTGCAGATTGCTCTCGCCAAACTTCGCTTCCTGCAGATTGGCATCACTCAGGTCAGCCCCCTGCAGATCCGCCTTGCTCAACCAGGTCATCTCCAGGTCCGCCGCTTGCAGGTTGGCCTGGTGCAGCTTGGCCCCGGACAAGCGGGCAAATTGCAGGTAGGCGCCGTTGAGGTTGGCGTTGGCGAACTGCGCGCCCTGGGCAAACAGGCCCCAGCCCTGGATCGCCACCAGCTTGGCGTCGGTAAAGTCCGCCAACCGCAGGTTGCTTTGCTGCAGGCTGGCGCGGGTCAGGTTGGCGCCTTGCAGGCGGGCTTTTTCCAGGTTGGCCAGGTCCAGTTGGGCGTGACGCAGGTCTGCATCGCGCAGATCGGCGCCGGCCAGGTTCATCTTGCGCAGGTCCTGGTTGGCCAGGTTGGCGCCCCGCAGGTTGGCCCCGGGGCACTGGCTGGATTCGGCAATCACGCAGCCGTTGACGGTCAGCGGTACGTCGTTGCCGTCGTCGTCGACGTTCATTGCGAAGGCGGGGGAGAGGGTCAGCAGTAGAGCAAGGGGCAGGTAGTTCATGGGGCGGTTCTCCGGAAGCAGTGAAGGCGGGTGTGGCGAGGGAGCAAGCTCCCTCGCCACAGGTCGATCAGCGCTGGGCGGTCTTGCTGTCCCAGCTGGGTATCTTGAATACCCAGAACGAGCCGCCCTGGGCCACCGGCTTGGTCAACTCGGCCATGTCACCGCCCCATAGCGGCACGGCGCCGCCGTAACCCACGGTCACGCCGATGTACTGCTCGCCATCCTGCTCCCAGGTGATGGGCGGCGAGACGATGCCGCTGCCGGTCTGGAATTTCCACAGCTCCTTGCCGGTCTTGGCGTCGAAGGCCTTGAAGAAACCGTCGCCGGTGCCGGTGAACACCAGGTTGCCCTTGGTGGCCAAGACCCCGGCCCACAGCGGCAGCTGTTCCTTGTGCTCCCAGACCAGCTTGCCGGTGGCGGGGTCCATGGCCCGCAGGGTGCCGACGTGGTCGTCGTACATGCGCTTGATTCGAAAGCCCATCCCCAGGTAGGCCGAGCCTTTCTTGTAGTTCACTTCCTCGGTCCAGTACTCCTCCTTCCACTGGTTGCCAGGGATGTAGAACAGACCGGTGTCCTGGCTGTAGGCCATGGGGTTCCAGTTCTTGCCGCCCAGGAACGGCGGCGAGACTTCCACCGGCTTGCCCTTGGTTTCACCGGGCAGCGGCTTGGCCGGACGCTGGCCGGGGTTTTCCACCGGGCGCCCGGTCTTCAGGTCGATGTGGCTGGCCCAGGTGATGTTGTCGACGAAGGGGAAGGCGTTCTGCAATTTGCCGTTGTTGCGGTCCACCACGTAGAAGAAACCGTTGCGGTCGGCGTGGCCGGTGGCCTTGACCACCTTGCCGTCCTTGCCCTTGTAGTCGAACAGCACCAGCTCGTTGTTGCCGGAGAAGTCCCAGGCATCGTTCGGGGTGTGCTGGTAGAACCATTTCACTTCGCCGGTGCTCGGGTCGACGCCGACCTGGCCCGAGGTGTACAGGCTGTCGTAGTCGTGGGGGTTGCCGTCCTTGGCGGTGCGCGCCCAGGTGTTCCAGGGGCCGGGGTTGCCGGCGCCGACGATGATGGTGTTGGTCTCAGGGTCAAAGCTGGCGCTCTGCCAAGGGGCGCCGCCGCCATGGCTCCAGGCCTCGACCTTGCCGGTCTCGGTGGTCTTGTCGTCGGGCCAGGACGGCGCCTTGACGTCGCCGGTGGGGGTGCTGTCCTTGCCGTTCAGGCGGCCCATGTGGCCTTCGACGAAGGGCCGCATCCACACCTCTTCACCGGTGTCCGGGTCGCGGGCGAACAGCTGGCCGACCACGCCGAATTCATCGCCGGAGCTGCCGTGGATCAGCAGCACCTTGCCGCTGGTCTTGTCCTTGATCAGCACCGGGGCGCCGGTCATGGTGTAGCCGGCGCTGTGGTCGCCGAACTTCTTGTTCCACACCACCTTGCCGGTGTTCTTGTCCAGGGCGATGACCCGGGCGTCGAGGGTGCCGAAGTAGATCTTGTCGCCGTAGATCGCCGCGCCACGGTTGACCACGTCGCAGCACGGGCGAATGTTGTCCGGCAGGCGGTGGTTGTAGGTCCACAGGCGTTTGCCGGTCTTGGCGTCGAGGGCGAACACCCGCGAGTAGGAGCCGGTGACGTAGACCACGCCGTCGCTGACGATGGCCTGGGATTCCTGGCCGCGCTGCTTCTCGTCGCCGAAGGAATAGGACCAGGCGGGGGTCAGCTTGAACACGTTCTGGTCGTTGACCTGGGCCAGCGGGCTCCAGCGCTGGGCGTTGGTGCCCATGCCGTACTGCAGCACGTCCTTGGTGGTCAGGTGGTCGTTGGCGATGTCTTCCCAGGTAACGTTGCGGGTGCTCGGTGCGGCTGTGGTGGCGGCACTGGCGCCGGCGCTCAGGGACAGGCTGCCAGCGAGCAAAAAGGCCTGCATGGCCAGGGTCAGCGGGGAAAGGGTGGGTAGCGTTCTTATTCTCATGGTGGCAGTTCCCAGTGGAGGTTTTGGCCTGACTAGGGTGTGCCGGGGCGTGGCCTGGAGATACGGAAAAAGTCCCGCGCTTGCCGGGAAAAATTCCCAGCCGGCACCTGATTTAGAACCGCACCACAAGCCCTACTACCAAGGGAGTAAGGCCCGGCCACCAAAGCAGCATACGGCTGCCCGGGAGGCTGTTTCTAAGATGGCGCCACGGCCTCTGTCGAGAGGCCTCGCGTGCAATCTTGAGGGCATGACAATGATAAGAAAACACAACGCCTGGCTGGCCGCCGGGCTGCTGGCCGGCCTGTTGAACAGCGGTGCATGGGCCCACGGCAACGTAGTGCCCCAGGCGGTGGAAACCAAGGGCCTGACCCCGGTCAAGGACGCCGGGGTGACCCTGGACGGCGACGGCTGGGCCGCGGTCAACCCCTACCGGGCCAGCCCCGAGCGGGCCAAGGCGGTGGAAATCGGCGCCTCGGCCTACAACCAGAACTGCGCCGCCTGCCATGGCCTGGAAGCCAAGTCCGGAGGGATCGCCCCGGACCTGCGCATGCTCGATGCCGGCGACGCCGGGGACGAATGGTTCGTCGAACGGGTACGCCACGGCGCGGTGCGCGATGGCCGGGTGTACATGCCGAAGATGGCCGATTACCTGAGCCAGGAAGCCTTGTGGGCGGTGCGCAGCTACCTCGACAGCGTGCACGTCGAGGAGTGACGGCCATGCGCCTCTGGGTGCTGTACCTGGGCGGCCTGCTGCTGAGTTCGCCACTGGCCTTGGCGGCCCCCATCGAGCCCGGCCCTGACCCGGTGCCGTCGGTGATGTGGGCCTACTACCATCGGCAGATCCTGGCGGACGCGCCCTTCGTCTTCGATGAACGGGTCAAGCTGCTGGCGCCGCCGTTCGCCGAGGATGCGCGCCAGGTGCCGCTGGAAATCGACGCCCGGGCCTTTGCCGGCGAAGTGGTGAAGATCCTCGCCTGGGCCGAGCTCAACCCGCTGCCGCGGATCGTCGATTTCGCCCCCGGCGCGGGGGTGCAGCCCTGGTTGTCGATCCGTATCCGCATCGAGCAGGCCACGCCCCTGCGCGCCGCGGTGCTGACCCGCGATGGCCTGTGGCACGTCGGCTCGGCCCTGATCGATGCCGCTGGCGGCGGCTGCACCGCCCCCAGCGTGGTGCGCAGCCAGCCCGGCTGGGAAGAGCACGTCGGCCAGGTGCTGGGCGCGCGCTATTCCCGGGGCGGCGCCAGCCGCTTGCGCCTGCAGGTGTCGCACCCGATGGACAACGGCCTGCTCAACGGCATTCCTGAATTCTTCCTCAACCAGGCGCAACTGCTGGACGCCGACCATCGCGTGCTGGCGCACCTGGAGCTGTACCCGGCGGTCAGCGAAAACCCCAGCCTGGGGTTCGACCTCCAGGCCCCCGGGCAGACCCGCCTGCTACTGCGGGACAACAACGGCAATCAGTTCGAAGCGACCATTCCCTGAGCCCAGGAGCAAAGCATGCGCTGGATACTGCTAGTGTGTTTGAGCCTGAGCCTGAGCCTGAGCCTGAGCCTGCCGGCCCGGGCCGAGCTGGACTACCGCCTCGAGCCCCGGCAGATCGCCGAGGACACCTGGCTCCTGGAAGGCGGCACCGAGAATTTCTCCCGGGACAACGGCGGCAACATCGTCAACACCGGGTTCATCGTCACCGAGGCCGGGGTGCTGGTGATCGACACCGGGCCGTCGAAACGTTATGGCCAGGCCTTGCGCGAAGCCATCGCCCGAGTCACCGGCAAGCCGGTGATCCAGGTGCTGCTGACCCACCATCATCCCGACCATGTGCTGGGCAACCAGGCCTTCAGCGACGTGCCCATCGGTGCCCTGGCCGGCACCACCGAACTGCTGCGCCAGCAGGGTGACGCCATGGCCGAGAACCTCTACCGGCTGGTGGGCGACTGGATGCGCGGCACCGAGGTGGTACTGCCCAACCGGACCCTGGAACCCGGGGTGCTGGAGATCGGCGGACACCGCCTGCGGTTGCTGGCCCTGGCCGGCCATACCGGCGCCGACCTGGCGATTTTCGACGAGCGCACCGGGGTGTTGTTCGCCGGTGACCTGGTGTTCTACCAGCGCGCCCTGACCACCCCCAACAGCCCGGGGCTTGAGGTCTGGCTCAAGGACCTGGACCGCCTGCAAGCCTTGCCCTGGCGGCTGGTGGTGCCCGGCCACGGCCCGGTGGCCAGCAGCGCCGTCCCCTTTGCCCAGATGCGCGACTACCTGGGCTGGCTGCACCAGCTGCTGAGCGACGGCGCTGCTCGTGGCGACGACATGGCCGAACTGATCCGCGCGCCGATCCCCGCGCGTTTTGCCGCCATCAGCCTGACCCGCTATGAACTGATCCGCAGTGTCAGCCACCTGTACCCCCGCCATGAGCGCGAGCGCATGCAGCGCGTCGACACGCCATAAGACACCAGCGCCGGGAACCGCCCTTGTGGCGAGGGAGCTTGCTCCCGTGGGGGAGGTCGATGTTCTGATTCTTGCCGACGAGAATCCGCTTAGCGGGTTGCATCAGGCAGACCGTGGTCTCAGGTCTTGCCGGGGCTGCGCCCCGGAGCGGGAGCAAGCTCCCTCGCCACATTTGTCTGGTCAGCCTCCCGACTTGAAGCTTGCAGCTCAGCTCCTGGCACTCTGCGGCCCTACTACCAAATGACGAGTCTCCCTCCTGCCAACGATGCATTCGTCAGTGCCCCGGGGCTCTCTACCATCGAGCCATCGCCTGTCGTGGGACAGGCATCGACCCGCAGAGGCCCAGCATGATCTACGCACAACCCGGAACCCCAGGCGCCATCGTGTCCTTCAAGCCGCGCTACGGCAATTTCATCGGTGGCCAGTTCGTGCCGCCGGTGGCCGGCCAGTACTTCATCAACACTTCGCCGGTCAATGGCCAGGTGATCGCCGAATTCCCGCGCTCCACTGCCGCCGACATCGACAAGGCCCTGGACGCGGCCCATGCCGCCGCCGACGCCTGGGGCAAGACCAGTGTCCAGGAGCGCTCGCTGATCCTGCTGAAGATCGCCGATCGCATCGAGCAGAACCTGGAGCTGCTGGCGGTCAGTGAGACCTGGGACAACGGCAAGGCGGTACGCGAGACCCTCCATGCCGACGTGCCCCTGGCCGCCGACCACTTCCGTTATTTCGCCGGCTGCATCCGTGCCCAGGAAGGTGGCGCCGCGCAGATCAACGAACTGACCACCGCCTACCACTTCCATGAGCCGCTGGGGGTGGTGGGGCAGATCATCCCGTGGAACTTCCCGCTGCTGATGGCCGCCTGGAAGCTGGCCCCGGCCCTCGCCGCCGGCAACTGCGTGGTGCTCAAGCCCGCCGAGCAGACTCCGCTGTCGATCATGATCTTCGCCGAGCTGGTGGCCGACCTGCTGCCGGCCGGGGTGCTGAACATCGTCCAGGGCTTTGGCCGCGAAGCCGGCGAGGCCCTGGCCACCAGCAAGCGCATCGCCAAGATCGCCTTCACCGGCTCGACCCCGGTGGGCTCGCACATCATGAAATGCGCTGCCGAGAACATCATCCCGTCCACCGTGGAGCTGGGTGGCAAGTCGCCGAACATCTTCTTCGAAGACATCCTGCAGGCCGAGCCCAAGTTCATCGAAAAGGCCGCCGAAGGCCTGGTGCTGGCGTTCTTCAACCAGGGCGAAGTCTGCACTTGCCCGTCCCGGGCCCTGGTGCAGGAGTCGATCTACGAGCCGTTCATGGCCGAGGTGTTGAAGAAGATCAAGCAGATCAAGCGCGGCGACCCGCTGGACACCGAGACCATGGTCGGTGCCCAGGCGTCCCAGCAGCAATACGAGAAGATCCTCTCCTACTTGCAGATTGCCCAGGAGGAGGGCGCCGAGCTGCTCGCCGGCGGTGCTGTCGAGCCTCTGGAGGGCGACCTTGCCAGTGGTTATTACATCCAGCCGACCCTGCTCAAGGGACACAACCAGATGCGCGTGTTCCAGGAAGAAATCTTCGGCCCGGTGGTGGGAGTGACCACCTTCAAGGACGAAGCCGAAGCCCTGGCGATTGCCAACGACAGCGAGTTCGGCCTCGGGGCCGGGCTGTGGACCCGCGACATCAACCGCGCCTACCGCATGGGCCGGGCGATCAAGGCCGGCCGTGTGTGGACCAACTGCTACCACCTGTACCCGGCGCACGCCGCGTTCGGTGGCTACAAGAAATCCGGCGTGGGCCGCGAGACCCACAAGATGATGCTCGACCACTACCAGCAGACCAAGAACCTGCTGGTGAGCTACGACATCAATCCATTGGGCTTCTTCTGATCGATGGGTGGGCGCCGGGCAGTTGGGTGCTGCCCGGTATCTTTTGCCACGGCGCGGTGCCTTGGGTGGGCCCGCGCCTTTTTTTGCCCGTCCTGTAGCCGCTGCCGAGCTGGCGAGGCTGCGATCGGGTGCGCAGCGCCCGCAGAACCGGGCAACGCCATACGCCAGGTTCAACGCCATGGCGGCTCGTGCCGAGCCGTGCGCAGCCTGCGGCAGCGGCTACACGAAGCCCTACCAAGGCACCCTGCCAACCGGTGCCAAAGTAGCATTCGGTCCTGCCGGCCAGCGTGCATTAATGCCTCTACCGGAATCCCCCGGCATGACAAGAGGCTTGACCCCATGTGGCATAAACCCGCGTACACCGACCTGCGTATCGGCTTCGAAGTGACCATGTACTTCGCCAACCGCTGAGCCGTCCCGCCCCGGCCGGTGCTGGTGCCGGTCGGGGTCCTTGCAGTCTTCAGGAGCACACCATGCATATCCGCATTCTCGGTTCTGCGGCGGGCGGCGGTTTTCCGCAGTGGAACTGCAATTGCCGCAACTGCGCCGGCGTGCGCAATGCCAGCCTGCGAGCCCGGCCCCGAACGCAATCGTCCATCGCCCTGAGCGACAACGGCGTGGACTGGATCCTGTGCAACGCCTCGCCGGATATCCGCGTGCAACTGGCGTCTTTTCCGCCCTTGCAACCGGCACGGCAACTGCGGGACTCGGCGTTGGCCGGGGTGATCCTGCTGGACAGCCAGATCGATCACTGCACCGGCCTGCTCAGCCTGCGCGAGGGCTGCCCGCACCTGGTCTGGTGTACGGAGATGGTGCACCAGGACCTGTGCAGCGGTTTTCCCCTGTTCAACATGCTCAGCCATTGGAACGGCGGCCTGGCCTGGCAGCCGATCCACCTCGATGGCCGTACCTTCAGCGTGCCGGCCTGCCCGGACCTGCTGTTGCGGGCCATTGTCCTGCGCAGCAGTGCGCCGCCGTATTCGCCCCATCGCGGCAACCCCCATCCGGGGGACAACATCGGCCTGTTCGTCGAGGACCGGCGCAGTGGTGCCAGCCTGTTCTACGCGCCGGGCCTGGGGCAGGTGGACCAGGCCTTGCTGGAGTGGATGGGCCGCGCCGACTGCCTGCTGGTGGACGGCACCCTGTGGCGCGATGACGAAATGCGCCAGTGCGGAGTCGGCGACAAGCTTGGCAGCGAGATGGGTCACCTGGCGCAGAGTGGCCCAGGCGGCATGCTCGAGGTGCTGGAGGCCTTTCCACGGGCGCGCAAGGTGCTGATCCACATCAACAACACCAACCCGATCCTCGACGAGGACTCCGCCGAGCATGCCCAATTGCTGCGCCGTGGCATCGAAGTGGCCCACGACGGCATGGACCTGCACCTGTAGCCGCTGCCGAGCCTGCGAGGCTGCGACCGGGTGCGCAGCGCCCGTAACGCGTGGTACATCAGGCGGACCACGGTGCCAGGTTCTGCGGCTCGTACCGAGCCGTGCGCAGCCTGCGGCAGCGGCTACGCAAACCGACGAGGCGGGGTACACGATGGTCGGATTGCATTCGCCCGGCGATGCTTTAGGCTGGCGTTCTTTCCAGAACAATAAGAAAACAGGCTTTTGCCATGGGCCAGAATCTCAGTCTGCTGCGCAAGTTCGTCTCCCCGGAAATCATCTTTGGCGCCGGCTGCCGGCATAACGTCGGCAACTATGCGAAGACCTTCGGTGCGCGCAAGGTCCTGGTGGTCAGCGACCCCGGGGTGATCGCCGCCGGCTGGGTCGCCGATGTCCAGGCCAGCCTCCAGGCCCAGGGCGTGGAGCACTGCCTGTACAGCGCGGTGTCGCCCAATCCGCGGGTGGAGGAGGTGATGTTGGGCGCCGAGGTCTACCGGGAAAACGCCTGTGACGTGATCGTCGCCGTCGGTGGCGGCAGCCCCATGGACTGCGGCAAGGGCATCGGCATCGTGGTGGCCCACGGGCGCAGCATCCTGGAGTTCGAAGGGGTGGACATGCTCCGCATGCCCAGCCCGCCACTGATCATGATTCCCACCACCGCCGGGACCTCGGCGGATGTCTCGCAGTTCGTGATCATTTCCAACCAGCAGGAGCGGATGAAGTTCTCCATCGTCAGCAAGGCGGTGGTTCCCGATGTGTCGCTGATCGATCCGCAAACCACCCAAGGCATGGACCCGTTCCTTTCTGCCTGTACCGGCATCGATGCCCTGGTGCATGCCATCGAGGCGTTCGTCTCCACCGGCCACGGGCCACTGACCGATCCCCATGCCCTGGAGGCCATGCGCCTGATCAACGGCAACCTGGTGCAGATGATCGCCAACCCTCAGGACATCGCCCTGCGCGAGAAGATCATGCTCGGCAGCATGCAGGCCGGGCTGGCGTTTTCCAATGCGATCCTCGGTGCGGTGCATGCCATGTCCCACAGCCTGGGTGGCTTCCTCGACCTGCCTCACGGGCTGTGCAACGCGGTGCTGGTCGAGCACGTGGTGGCCTTCAACTACAACTCGGCGCCGGAGCGTTTCAAGGTGATCGCCGAGACCTTCGGCATCGATTGCCGTGGGCTGAGCCAGCCACAGATCTGCCGGCGCCTGGTGGACCACCTGATCGCGCTCAAGCAGGCCATCGGTTTCCACGAGACCCTGGGCCTGCATGGGGTCAGCAGCAGCGATATTCCGTTCCTGTCGCGCCATGCGATGGACGATCCGTGCATCCTTACCAACCCTCGCGAATCCAGCCAGCGTGATGTCGAGGTGGTCTATGGCGAGGCCCTCTGACGAACAGCAACGGGCCCTGGCCGGGCTGCTGGGCCTGGGCAATCACTCGGCGCGCAAGAGCCACTACCCGGAGCTGGCGGCGCGCCTGGAAGACCTGGAAACCGAGCGCAACCGCTACAAGTGGCTGTTCGAACATGCGGTGCACGGGATCTTCCAGGCCAGCCTGCAGGCCGGCATGCGCGCCGCCAATCCGGCCCTGGCGCGCATGCTGGGTTACCAGGACCCCCAGGAAGTGCTGTTTTCCCTGGCCGACCTGGCCGGCAACCTGTTCGTCGGCGGAGCCCGGGAGCTGGAGGCCATCGGCGAGCAGCTGCAGCGCGAGCGCAGCCTGCTGGGCTACGAGACCCAACTTCGGCGCAAGGACGGCAGCAGCATCGACGTGTTGATGAACCTGCTGCTCAAGCCTGACGAGCAAGGGCTGGTGGAAGGCTTCGTCGCCGACATCACCGAACGCAAGCTGGCCCAGCAACGCCTGGAACAGCTCAACGACCAGCTGGAGCAACGGGTGGCCGCGCGCACCGACGAACTGCTGGACGCCAACCGCGAGCTGCACCAGCAGATCCAGCGACGCGAGCGCAGTGAGCGCGAAGCGCGAGAGGCTCGGGATGCCGCCGAGGCCGCCAACCGCAGCAAGGACAAGTACCTGGCCGCCGCCAGTCATGACCTGCTGCAACCCTTGAATGCCGCGCGCCTGCTGATCTCCACCTTGCGTGAACGCCAGTTGCCCAGCGCCGAGCAACTGCTGGTGGAACGCACCCACCAGGCCCTGGAGGGCGCCGAGGACCTGCTCACCGACCTGCTGGACATTTCCCGCCTGGACCAGGCTGCGGTCAAGCCGGACCCGGCTGTCTATCGCCTGGACGAAATCCTCGCGCCGCTGGTTTCCGAGTTCCAGTCGGTGGCCGAGGCGGCAGGCCTGGAGTTGCGGGTGCGCCTGGGGGACTACGCGCTGTTCACCGACCTGCGGCTGCTGACGCGGATCCTGCGCAACCTGTTGAGCAACGCCTGCCGCTACACCGAGCACGGCAGCATCCTGCTGGCGGCGCGCCGCCGAGGCGAGCAGTTGCGGCTGGAGATCTGGGACACCGGCCGGGGGATTGCCGCCGAACGCCTGGAATCGATTTTCCTCGAGTTCAACCAGCTGGATGTGGGACGGGCCGCCGATCGCAAGGGGGTGGGCCTGGGACTGGCGATCGTCGAGCGCATTGCCCGTATCCTCGGCTACCGGGTCAAGGTGCATTCGCGCCCGGGCCGTGGTTCGCGGTTCAGCATCGAGGTGCCGCTGGCCACCCGCGTGCCACTGCCCATCAGCCAGCAGGTGGCGCAGCCGAGCGCCGGCAACCCGCTGCCCGGCCGCCGGCTGCTGGTGCTGGACAATGAAACGAGCATCCTGGAAAGCATGGCTGCGCTGCTGGGGCAGTGGGGGTGCCAGGTCGTCACCGCCACCGACCGGGCCGCGGCCCTGGAAGCGCTGCAAGGTCGGGCGCCGGAGCTGATCCTGGCCGACTTCCACCTGGATCACGGGGTGACGGGGTGCGAGGTGGTGCGCCAGTTGCGCGAGCACTTCGGCCTGCCGTTGCCGGCGGTGATCATCACCGCCGACCGCAGCGACCAGTGCCGTCTGGCCCTGCAGCAACTGGGGGCGCCGCTGCTCAACAAACCGCTGAAACCGGGCAAGTTGCGGGCCGCGTTGAGCCAACTGCTGGGGCCGAGCGCTGCCTAGGCGGTGGGTGGCTAGTGATGATTCGGGCTTGCGGCTAAGATGCCGCTCTTTTTTTCAAGGACGAAGCCGGCCCTTGGCTGGCCCATGACCCTCGATGAAACCGCTGTCCTCGTATCACCCTTTGCTGTACTGGTTGCGCGTGCGCCAGAAACGCCTGGCGCGCAGCCTGGCCTGGCGTTTTTCCGGCCGGCGTTATGCCCGCCCCGCAGCCGCTAGCCCGCGCTTGCCTTGGCGCTACATCAAGCACACCTCCAAGTTGATTCGCACCCTGGGCGACAGCGACCTGGCCTTGCAACACAACAAGGTGATCAACCTCAGGCTGGCGGTGGCCTGCATCGATGGCGTGCGCATCGGTCCGGGGGAGTATTTTTCCTTCTGCCAGCTGGTGGGCCGGCCGAGCCGCGAGCGTGGGTTCGTCGAGGGCATGGAGCTGTCGTTCGGTGAGGCCCGCAGCGGCATCGGCGGCGGCATCTGCCAGTTGAGCAACCTGATCCACTGGATGGCGATCCACTCGCCGTTGCAGGTGGTGGAGCGCGCCAACCACAGCTTCGACCCGTTCCCCGACGAGGGCCGGGTGCTGCCTTTCGGTTCCGGCGCGGCGATCTTCTACAACTACATCGACCTGGTGCTGCACAACCCGGGGCCCCATGCCTTCCAGCTCAAGCTGCGGGTCGGTGAGCACCAGCTCGAAGGCGAGCTGCTCTGCGAACAGCCGCGCGACTATCGTTATCACGTCTATCAGCGAGCCCACCGCTTCGTTCGCGAGGGTGGCCGGGTGTACCGCGAGAACCAGATCTGGCGCGACATCCGCACCAAGGGCCAGAACCCGGAACTGGTGCGCCAGGAATGCCTGTATCGCAACCGGGTGGTGGTCAAGTATCCGGTGGCCGAGGCGCTGTTCGAGCAGCCGGCACCAGGTTCAGAGGATGCCCAGCATCCACAGTAGGGCCAGGTAGGCCGCCGCGCCGCCCAGGGGCCAGACGCACAACAGACGGGTCTGGCTGAAGAACGATGGCGCGTCGCCCACCGGGGTCGAATCCTCCAGCTGTTGCAGGGTCTTGGCGGGCACGCCTTCCTCGACCGGAGCCTGGAGCTGGGCCTGGATCAGCGGTTCGACTTCCTCGACCTTGCGCATCAGTGCACGGCCCGAGGCGAACAGGGCGGCGCCGATGAAGATCAGCAGGTAGATCAGCAGGAACTTCCAGTGCACCGAGTTGCTCAGGCGGATGAAGTCGGGGGTCGGGCTGTTGTCCCAGAACCAATTCAGGGGCCGGGTGTTCTCCCAGACCATGACAGTGAACTGCTCGATCGGGCGGTTGATGGTACGCGCCATGGTGGTGTAGCTGTCCAGGCGCCAGTGGAGCATTTTCAGGGTCGAGAAAAAGGTCGAGATCAAGGCACCGGCAAACAGCAGTGCACCTGCGGCGATGAACAGCCGGTATTTCAATTGGGCCCTGGTGTAGGTCATGGGTGCGTCCTGCAATGAGCAAAAGGGGGGCAATACTATATTCCGCGGGGTCTGGACGATAGGGGCCGATGCTCGTTCGGCGCTCGCGCGGGTGCTGCCTGCCCGGGGTTGCGAAGGTTTGCGCTGGCCTGCCAGGCGACACGGGTTATTCTTGAACGCCTCACAGATCGGACGAGCCGGCCCATGCTGCACGTACAAGGAGTGTTCAAGAGCTACGCCACGCCCCAGGGGCCGCTGGCGGTGCTGCAGGGCGTCGATCTGCACCTGGAGCAGGGCAGCAGCCTGGCGCTGATGGGCGAGTCCGGCAGTGGCAAGAGCACCCTGCTGCACCTGGTGGCAGGGCTGGACAAGCTCGATCGCGGCAGCATTCGCATCGGCCAGCAGCACCTGGAGCGGATGAGCGAGGCGCAACTGGCCAACTGGCGACGCACCGAGGTGGGCCTGGTGTTCCAACAGTTCAACCTGATCAGCAGCCTGCGGGTCGAGGACAACCTGGGGTTCCAGGCGCGCCTGGCCGGGCGTTTCGATCCGCTCTGGCAAGCCCACCTGGTGGCGCGCCTGGGCCTGGGTGAGCTGCTGCGGCGCTACCCGGAACAGCTCTCCGGCGGCCAGCAGCAACGGGTGGCCCTGGGCCGTGCGCTGGCTGCCAGGCCGTCCTTGCTGCTGGCCGATGAACCTACCGGCAGCCTCGACGAAGCCACCAGCGACGAGGTCCTGCAACTGTTGCTGGAGCTGCTGGCGGACAGTCCGACCAGCTTGTTGATGGTCACCCACAGCCAACGGGTCGCCAGTCGCCTGCAACGTACCGTGGTCCTGCAGCGCGGGCGCCTGGCCGCCACGGACGGGGCCTGAGGTGCGGGTCTTCGGCACGGCGCTGTGGGCGCTGCTGAGCCACTGGCGCCAGCACCCGGTGCAGTTCTTCAGCGTGTTGACCGGGCTGTGGCTGGCTACCAGCCTGCTGACCGGCGTGCTCGCCCTCAATACCCAGGCCCGCGACAGCTATGCCCGGGCCAGCCGCTTGATCGGCGGTGAGCCCCAGGCCAGCCTGGTCACCGCCAGTGGCAGCGCTTTCCCCCAGCAGTGGTTTGTCGACCTGCGCCGGGCTGGCTGGCCGGTATCGACGGTGCTCCAGGGGCGGGTGCAGCTGGAGGCGCAAGCCTTGCCGCTGCAACTGATGGGGATCGAGCCGGTATCGCTGCCCGGCGGTTCCTCCATCGCCGGGCAGGTCCTGGACCTGCGCCAGGTCGCCGAGTTCTTCAGCCCCCCGGGCCGCACCTGGGTGGCGCCGCAGACCCTGGCCAGCCTTGGCTACCACGCAGGCGAGCAACCCAGGACCCGCGATGGCCAGCGCCTGCCACCCTTGCAGGTACGGGCCGACATGGCCCCGGGGCTGCTGCTGATGGACATAGGTTTTGCCCAGTCGCTGCTTCACCAGCCGGGCCAGCTCAGCCGCCTGCTGCTGCCCAGGGACTTCGCCGCCCGGGCGCCGGCCTTGCCCGCGGCCCTGGCCGGGCAGTTGGTGTTGCGCCAGGGCGAGGCCGAGGGCGATCTGGCGCGCCTGACCGAGAGCTTTCACCTGAACCTGGATGCCCTGGGCTTCCTGTCCTTCGTGGTCGGCTTGTTCATCGTCCATGCCGCCATCGGTCTGGCCCTGGAGCAACGACGCGGCCTGTTGCGCACCTTGCGCGCCTGCGGAGTCAGCGCGCGGCTGTTGATCGGCTGCCTGTGCGTCGAGCTGGGGGGCCTGGCGCTGTTGGGCGGTGTGGCGGGGGTGGTCAGTGGCTACCTGCTGGCCGGGGTCTTGCTGCCCGACGTGGCCGCCAGCCTGCGCGGCCTGTATGGCGCCCAGGTGCCGGGGCAACTGAGCCTGAGCCCGGGGTGGTGGTTCAGCGGCATCGGGCTGAGCCTGGCGGGGGCCCTGCTGGCCGGCGCCGCCAGCCTGTTGCGGGCCGCGCGCCTGCCGCTGCTGGCCCTGGCCAACCCCCAGGCCTGGCACCAGGCCCATGCTCGCTGGCTGCGGCGCCAGGGGCGGGTGGCGATTCTCGCGGCATTGCTGGCCCTGGCGGCCTGGTACTGGGGCAATAGCCTGGCCAGTGGATTTGTGCTGATGGCAGCGCTGTTGCTGGCGGCGGCCCTCGGCTTGCCGGTGGTGCTCGATGGGGTGCTGGGGACGGTGCTCGGGCGCTCGCGTGGGGCACTGGGGGCCTGGTTCCTGGCCGATTGCCGCCAGCAGCTGCCGGCCCTGAGCCTGGCCCTGATGGCGTTGCTGCTGGCCCTGGCGGCGAACGTCGGTGCTGGCAGCATGACGGCAGGCTTCCGCCAGACCTTCGGGGACTGGCTGGAACAGCGCCTGAGCGCCGATCTGTACATCAATCCCCGGAACCCGGAGCAGGCCTTGCAGTTGCAGGACTGGCTGGCGCAGCAGCCCGCCGTGCTGGCCAGCCTGCCGGTGTGGCAGGTGCCGTTGCAGATCCAGGGCTGGCCGGCAGACCTGTATGGGGTGATCGATCACCCGTCCTATCGCCAGCACTGGCCATTGCTGGAAACCGACGGCGAGCGGGCCTGGGATCAGTTGGCCAGCCAGGACAGCCTGATGCTCAGCGAGCAACTGGCCCGACGCCTGCACCTGCGCCCAGGGGATCGCCTCGAACTGCCGGTGCCCGGCGGGCAATGGGTGCCCCGGGTGGCGGGGATTTACGCCGACTATGGCAACCCCAGGGGCCACCTGCTGGTGAACGCCGCTCACCTGCGCCAGCACTGGCCGCAGCTGGCGCCCAACCGCTTCAACCTGCGCCTGGAGCCGGGCACTCTCGGCCCGCTGGCCCAGGCCCTGCAACAACGCTGGCAACTGGACGACAGCCAGATTGTCGACCAGGCCCGCCTCAAGGGCTGGTCGCAGCAGGTCTTCGAACGCACCTTTGCCGCCACGGCGGCCCTCAACAGCCTGACCCTGGGGGTGTCCGCCGTGGCCTTGTTCATCAGCCTGCTGACCCAGAGCCAGGGGCGCCTGGGGCAGTTGGCGCCCCTTTGGGCCCTGGGTGTGGGACGACGCCAACTGATGCTGCTCAACCTGGGCCAGACCTGGCTGCTGGCCTTGCTGACGCTGGTCCTGGCGCTGCCCCTGGGCATTCTCCTGGCCTGGTGCCTGGACACGGTGATCAATGTCCAGGCTTTCGGCTGGCGCCTGCCATTGCGGGTGTTCCCTGGCCAGCTCCTGCAACTGCTGGGGCTGGCCATGCTGGCGACCCTTTTGGCCTCGGCCTGGCCGTTGCTGCAGCTGTACCGGGCGCAACCTGCAGACCTGCTGAGGACTTTTGCCCATGAAGATTGAGAGGTTGCACAAGGCCTTGGCGGGGCTGCTGTTGTCGCTGCTGGCCGGTTGCGAGCCACCCGCCGAGGCGCCCCGGGGTTTCGCCGGGCTGGGCGACGAGGCGGCGGCCTTCACCGCGGTGGTGCCGGGGCGGACCTTCAGCTTTCCGGTCGATCACGGTGCCCATGACGGTTTTCGCATCGAGTGGTGGTACCTCACGGCGGACTTGCAAGACACCCATGGCCGGCGCTTCGGCGTGCAGTGGACGCTGTTTCGCAGCGCCTTGCGCGCCGAGCCGGAACAGCCCGGCTGGGGTGCGCCGCTGGTGTGGCTGGGGCATGCAGGGGCAACTTCTGCCCTCAGCCATCATGCCGCCGAGCGTTTCGCCCGGGGCGGAGTCGGCCAGGCCGGCGTGACCCTCCAGCCGTTCCAGGCGTGGATCGACGACTGGAGCCTGAGCAGCCTGGCACAGGCCGGCGATCCCCTGGCGCGGATGCAGGTGCAGGCCCATGGACCGGGGTTCGCCTATCGCCTGCAGCTGTCCGGCAACGGCCCGCTGGTGCTCCAGGGGCAGGGCGGCTACAGCCGCAAGTCCAACCAGGGCCAGGCGTCCTACTACTACAGCCAGCCGTTCTTCCAGGCCTCGGGCGAGCTCAAGATCGATGGCCAGCGCTACCAGGTCAGCGGCCCGGCCTGGCTCGACCGGGAATGGAGCAGCCAGCCCCTGGCGGCCGGGCAGAGCGGCTGGGACTGGTTTTCCCTGCACCTGGACGGCGGCGAGCGGTTGATGGTGTTCCGGGTGCGCGAGGAGGCCGGCACGCCCTATGTCACCGGAACCTGGATTGGCGCCGACGGGCGCACCCAGAGCCTGGACGGGCAGTCGATCCGCTTGAGCCCACAAGAGTACTCGGAGGTGGCGGGGCGCCGGGTGCCCACCGCCTGGCGCCTGGAAATCCCCGGCAAGGGCCTGGATATCCAGGCTCGGGCGCTCAATCCCCAATCCTGGATGGACCTGAGCGTTCCCTATTGGGAGGGACCGATTGATTTCAGTGGCAGCCATGGTGGCCGGGGTTATCTGGAAATGACGGGCTATTGAGGGGGAGGGGAGGCCTGGGGCTATGTCCTGTAGGAAAATTTCCCGGCGGGCTTAAGGCATTTCTCTAATTCAGTTTTATTCAGAATCAGTCCTCGGACATTCCCGAGCAGTTGCACTAGAATGCGTATCGTTCGCCCGGTGCAAGGGCTCTTTACCGGTGCAAGGATTGCCAAGGCCAGAGCACTGGGCGAACACCCCCTCCTATCGCGTTCTGCGAGCATGTTTCTGCGCTTCTTCCTGTCTTGATCCCCTGCGACTCTCGTTGTGCACGCGTGTGCGTGGCGCTCAGAGCGTGACCGGGTGCAGGACGACATCGCGGGCATGGACCTTTACCCAGCGTGGACACTCCCCGGGATCGCCCTGCACCCACAGCAGGACGATGGACTGGCCGACGGCGAGGGCCGCGCCGCCGTCATCATCCACTTGCAGCAACTGCCCGCTGACCTGCAGACCATCGGAGCCCCAACCCAGGCCGGGTGAGGGGGGCGAGTGGGGATGCAGGTTGCGACCACACTGGAACAGGTCTTCCAGGCCGATCTCTACCTCGTGCACGCTGAAAAGCTCCGGGACCGGGCCCGACCACCGGCCGCGACCCTCGCCGAGGGCGCAGCGGAAGCCGACCCATGGGCCGTCGGGCATGTCCGGGTGCAGGGCCGTCAGGGTGATGCGCATGGTCAGGATTTCCAGGGACAGGTAGGTGGCTGGCGGCAAGGCTGCCGCAGCCGGGCGCGGCTGGCAAGGGCAGCGAGGGTTTTCATTGCGCAAGCGCGGCCTGTTCAACAGAATGCGCCTCTGCCGTGCCCACGGGGGCCATGGACGCTATAGGAGATCCGGGATTGATCTGGTTGCAACGTTTCCTGATGTTGGTTGGAGTGCTGGCGCTGGTGCTGCTTGGCCTGGTGCTGGCCAAGGTCGATTTTGCCCCGACGCCGCCCATGGTGCTTGCCAGTCACCCCGGGGCGCAGTGGCAGGGTGGCGTCGATGGCGGCTACTACGTCGAGATCACTCGCGCCGAGCCACCGCTGTTCTTCGTCCAGGTGCGCCATGCCAGCGGCGACCTGTGGGATGAGGGCTGGATCAGGTACGTGGATGGCGACGGCGGCCCGCTGACCGCCGACAAGGTGCTGGCCTTCGATGGCGACGCGGTGATCTACCTGCAACAGCGCAAGGTCCTGGCCTCGGAGAAATCCATTGCGCGCTAGCGCCCCGGCGGTTATCGGGCCGGGGCTTGCGGGGCGTAGGCGTCCCACAGCTTGTTGCGGAACTTGTTCTGCGGATCGACCTTCGCCTTGAGGGCGAAGAACTCGTTGGCCCGAGGGTAGGCGGCGTGGAACTGCTGCGGCGTGGCCAGGATCTGGTAGGGCAGGTAGTAGCTGCCGCCATGCCTGATGGCGCTGTCCACCAGGGATCGGGTCCATTGCTGCACCTCGTCGCGTGCTGCAGGGCGGGTGTCCTGCTGGTAGTACAGCACCAGGGCGAACACCTCGGTCCGGGCCCAGGCCAGCAGCGTGCCGGGGTCGGCCTTGGCATGGCGGATCGACAGGTTGATCACATTGACCTTGTGCTTGCGCAGTGTCTCGCCCATGTCCTCGACGAAACCCTGCAACTGCGCCGGGGGCACGAAGTACTCCTGCAGCACATAGGTGTGCCTGGCCCGTGACGCCGGTTCCAGCTCGCGCACGTCGAGGCTGGCCTCGTAGTTGCGCCAGACCACCTGCTGGTGCTTGAACACCAGCGGGTCGATCACGTCTTCGCGGATCGACTTGCCCATGGGCCACTGGCTCACCACCTTCATCGCCCGGCGTTCCTTCCAGTAATTGCGGTCCAGGGGCGTCAGGCGTTCCTTGACGGTCACCGGCAGTTCGGTCTGGCTGTAGGACACCGCACGCAGGTGCTGGTACTGGTTGGGATAAAGCACCGCGTTGTGCAGGATCACCTTGGGATCGTTGGCGATGCGCTGGAAGAAGTAGTCGTTGTAGCGCTCCAGGGGCATCTCCTGGAAGGTGCGCAACAGACGCACGTTGTCGCTCAATTGCAAGGTGGCTTCGACAATCACCCCCAGCCCGCCGTAGCCGCCGATGGCGCCGTAGAACAGCTCGGCGTTGTGCTGCGGGCTGGCCTCCATCACCTGGCCGTCGGCCAGCACCAGCTTGATCGACTTCACCGAGCTCACCAGCGGCCCGTAGCCGATGTAGCGGCCATGGGCATTGACGCTCAGGGCTCCACCGACGGTGAAGTTGGCGTAGCTCTGCATGATGCTCACGGACAGGTCGTAAGGGTCGATGAAGGCCTGCACGGCGCGCCAGGTGATGCCGGGCTGGACCGTGATCTCCTTGCGCTCGCGGGAGAAGGCGAGGATCTGGTCGAAGCGCCGCATGTCGATCTGCAGTGCGTGCTCGGTGGCAGTCTGGCCGCCCATGCTGTAGCGGCCGCCGCCAATGGCGATAGGCCCGGGGTGGCTGGCCACCTGCTCGACGATCTGCTCCAGGCGAGTGGGCTGCACCAACTGGTCCACCACGATGGGATTGAGCTGGGTGATGTCGTTGACGGTTTGCGCGCCCTGGCTGGCCGAAGCCAGGCACAGGGTCGCGCAGAGCAACAGGCCGGTGGTGATCTTCATCTGGACAATCCATCCCTGGAAACAGGCGACCACCGAAGTGGCGAAAATGGCGGCAGGATAGCCTTGCCGCCGTTTCCAGGCCATGGATTCTTCAGCTTACAGGGCGGGCAATCCCAGGACCTGGGCACATTGCTCCAGGGAACGCTGTTGGGTCTGGGCGTAGAGGTGCAATTCGTCGAGGGTCGGGCGGCCCAGCGCCGTTTCGAATGCCTGGCGGTTGGAGTGCCCGGCGTAGTGGTTCTGGCTGTCGTCCCCCAGGTTGGACTGGAAGATCCCGGCGGCGCTGACGGGAAGGAAGTCCTCGTAGACCAGCGGTTCGCAGCCCAGGTGCCCGGCTGCCAGCAATGCCTCGAGGCGGGTGGGGCGCGTGGTTTCGCTACGGGCGGCGAGCCCCGCCTCGCTGACGAAGTAGCGGAAATAGGCCAGGTCCTGCTGGCGCATGGCCGTGTGGCTGTCGGGGAATTCGGTGAAGTGTTCCTGCATCAGCTGGTTGTAGCGCGGGGCATTGGCTTCGCTGGGAAAGTCGCCCAGGGCGTCGCGGGCGGCATTCAGCAAACGGTCGTAGAGCGCCCGGCCCTTGGGTGTGAGCGCTGCGCCGCGTTGCTCGATCTCGCCGAAGCGGGCGCTGTGGCTGCCCTGGCTGTGCTGCTGGTCGGTGAAGGCGACGCTTTCCTCCAGGGCCTTGAAGCTGGTCTGGCGCAACAGGATCGGGCATTCGCGGCGCGGCGGGCCTTCGATCACCGCCTTGGGGGTGATGCCATGCTCGGGCATCAGCCGTTGCACTTCATCGATGTCCAGGGTACGTGGAGTCAGGTGGTTGATGTGCGGGCCCTTGAACGCCACCACGTCGGCGATCAGCCGGTGCTGGGCGCCAAGCCTGGCGTACTGGGCGCCGGTGACCGTGGCGTGGTGGTGCCAGCGGAAGGTCTCCAGGGCTTGCTGGATGAAGTCCTCGGCAGCGTCGGCGTCCAGGCCGCCCTGGTCCTCGGCCTGGCGGATCAGCTCCAGCACCTGCGGGGTGAAGATCGAGCGGCGGGCCAGCACCTGTTCGGCAAAATCGCGCAGCTCGGGATTGTCGATCAGCTCCAGGCGCAACAGCGAGGTGAAGACCCGGAACGGGCTGACTTGCAAGGCGTGCTCATGCACCGCGCGAAACGCCGTGGAATGCACCGGCACTCCCGCAGGCGTGAGGTCGTAGTAACCCACCGGCTGCATGCCCATCACGGCGAACAACCGGGCCAGGGTCGCCAGTTCGGCGGCGGTGCCGACGCGAATCGCACCATGGCGCTCCAGGTCCAGGCGCTGCAATTCACCGGTGTGCTGCAGGTGCCGGGCAATGGCCGGCTGCTGCTCCAGCACCTGGGCGTTGACCTGGGCCACCAGTTGCATCAGGTCGCCGTACAGCGGCACCTCCTCGCGGTACATATCCGACATGGCCCGGGAAAATCCCTGGCGGATCAGGTCGGGGCTGACGAAGCGCTGGTGGCTCATGGACAAGGTTCCCGTGGCAGTGGAGCGAAGCGTGAGAGGAGCAGGTCGGCCTCGATTCTGCGCAGCACCGCCAGGGCTGACAAACGAAGTTTCCTCTGAACTTCATTCTGCAAACGAATGCATCACCGCGTGCCGCGAGCAAGTCTGGTCCCGGATTGGGCAATGCCGGACGGGGCAAGCGCCGGGCAGTGAAGAAAATGGTTATCGAATGCCCTGGGGCTTATAGCCAAATATTCCCGAAGCACGGTCCCCAGGCTGGTAAAACAGGGCCTTTGCAATGATGGCGCT
Organism: Pseudomonas sp. L5B5; assembly: GCF_020520285.1. Taxonomy (NCBI): domain Bacteria; kingdom Pseudomonadati; phylum Pseudomonadota; class Gammaproteobacteria; order Pseudomonadales; family Pseudomonadaceae; genus Pseudomonas; species Pseudomonas sp. L5B5. The sequence continues at coordinate 1,516,026 of NZ_CP084742.1, read as the reverse complement.
TTGTATTTTCGGCGGTCGATACCTGCGGCTCGCCCCCATCCGCTCGCTGCATCTTTCCCATTGCTGGACGGAGGCGACTTGGCCCGTGCGCAGTACACCAGAGGGAAGGGACTGTCACTGGCCAGGAGGCTCTATCGTTCACGCACCCTGGGCCTGGCCCTGGGATTCTTCTGTGTGGCCGAGGCCATGGCGCCCTTGCAGCCGGCGCCCTGGATCTGGGGCCTGATGCTGTTCAATGCATTCGCCTGGCCACACCTGGCTTATCAGTGGGCGCGCCTGGCGCGGCAGCCGTTTCGCGCCGAGTACCGCAACCTGCTGGTGGACTCGCTGCTGGGGGGCTTCTGGGTGGTGGCCATGCAGTTCAACCCACTGCCCCTGGCCACCACCCTGGGGATGATGGCCATGAACAACATGGCCATGGGCGGGACACGATTCTTTCTCGCCGGCTGCGTGGCCCAGGTCCTGGGGATTGGCCTGGGCCTGGGGATCTTCGGGTTTGCCTTCAGCGCCGGTACCACGCCGGAGCAGTTGTATGCCTGCCTGCCGATGCTGACCCTGTACCCGCTGGCCCTGGGGTACATCTGTTACCAGCAGGCGGTCACCCTGGGGCGACACAAGCGCGAGCTGCTGGCCCTGAGTCGCACCGACAGCCTGACCGGGCTGCTCAATCACGGCGCCTGGAAGGACCAGCTGGAGGTCGAGTTCCAGCGTTGCAAGCGGCAGAACCACGGTGGTGCCATTGCGCTGATCGATATCGATCACTTCAAGGCCATCAACGACACCTACGGCCATGTGGCCGGTGACGTGGTGCTGCGCCAGTTGAGCAAGTTGCTGCGGCAGAACCTGCGCCTGAGCGACCAGGCCGGCCGCTACGGTGGCGACGAGTTCTGCGTGATCCTGCCGGACGTGCCCCTGGCCCACGCCGCCGAACTGATGGAGGCATTGCGCGGGCGTTTCGGCGCCCTGGGCTACGAACAGACCCCGGCCTTGCAGGTCAGCCTGAGCATCGGCCTGGCGGCTTTCGACGCACGCCATGAAGAGGCCATGGGCTGGCTCAACGATGCCGACCAGGCGTTGTACGCGGCCAAGACCTGCGGGCGCAACAACGTCAGCTGCCATTCGCCGTCGCCGCCCGCGCGACACCTGCTCAACTCCTTGTAGCCGCCACCTTCATTGTTGAATCCGCAAGAGCTGCGCCCGCGGCAGCGGCTACACGAAGCGCAAGCACGGTGCCTGTAGCCGCTACTGAGCCTGCGAAGCTGCGCCAAGGCCCGCAGGGCCTTCTCACGATTCCGGCCGGATTGCGCTCAATCCCGCGACGGATGCAGGCGCCGGGCGAGCTCCAGGGCGGTGCGGGCGCTGGCGATACCGGGGACCAGCTGGGTGAAGGGGATGTCGATCAGGCGTTGCTCGCGCACCGCCCGCAGGCGCGACAGCGCCGGATCACCCTGCAGCAGACGGCGCTTGCGCGAGGCCGGCGACCACAGGGCATCGGCCAGCAGCATCACGTCCGGATCGTTGGCCAGCAGGGACTCGCTGTCCACCACCAGCCGCGGGCGGTCGATGGCCGCGAAGCTGTTGCGCGCCCCGGCAGCTTGCAGCAATACCCCGACAAAACCCCGCCGGCCCTGGCTGGCCAGGCCGTTGACCTCGCTGTCCAGGTAGAACACTGAAGGCTTGGGCTGGCCCTGGTACAGCGCTTGGGCCGCGGTCAGGTCGGTCTCCATCTGGGCGATCAGTTGTCGGGCCCTGGCCTGTTGGCCCAGCAATTGGCCCAGGGTCAGCAGGTCGCGACGGATGTGCCCGAAGTAGTCCTCGTCATGCCCGGCGCAGGCCGATTCCAGCAGGTAGCTGCCGACGCCGATCGCGCCCAGGCGTTCGCGGGAACTGAAGTTGTCGGGGAAGGCCGAGGCAAAACCACCCACCACCAGGTCGGGCTTGAGGCTGTACAGCACCTCGGCCGACGGGTACTGGTGGGAGATCACCGGCACCCCGTGGTACTGCCCCTGGTCCATGGCCTGGCCATCGTCATCCAGGTAGGCGACCCCAATCATCGACGGCCCGGCGCCCAGGGCCAGCAGCAGGTCGGCGCTGTGCTGGTTGAGGGCGACGATGCGCTGTGGGGTGCCGGGGCTGGACCAGCTCTTGCCGCAGTTCTCGTAGCTGCCGGCCTGGGCCGGCCCACTGGCCAGCCACAGTAGGATGGCCAGGCATCCGGCCTGGATTGTCCTAGGCATCGCCGGGTACTCCATAGGGTGCGGCGATCCGCAACTGGGCGACGGGCTCGCCTGCCAGCAGATGCCCCTCCACCAGTTGCAGCACCTGGCTGTCGTTCTCGACCCGATACCAGCAGCCATCCGGGTGCACGGTGAGCACCGGTCCCAGGTTGCAGGGGAACTGGCAGCCGGTACGGGTCAGCAGTACGCCACCGGGTTTTTCCATGAGATCAAGGCGCAACAGTTCACGACGCAGGCTCTTCCACAAGGGCAGGGCACCACGCCGGACGCAGCGCGGGCCAGTGCAGAGGAATACCTGGCGGGCGTGGGGCGGCACCCGCGACCAGTCCGGATCGCTGGCCACCGCATTGACCTGGTCGCACGACAGGTGGCGTTCGCGCTGGGCGATGCTGGCCCAGGCCAGGGCCGCATCCAGCCCCCGGCGACCCAGGGCCTGGGCGGTGACCCACAGCCGTGGCACCTGGGAGTGGGCACGGGCGTGGCGTCCCAGTTCATCGCGCAGCCAGTCCAGGTAGGCGCTGTCGGAGCTGGGTTCCAGGTCCACCACCAGCAGCGCTGCGTCATCCCGTGGCAAGGCTTCGTCCAGGACAGCCCAGAGGCTGTCGAAGCCGTCCAGGGTATCGATCACCCGGGTCTCGACGCTGTCGTCGCACAGGCCCTCGAGCTCGCGGCAGAAGGCTTGGCCGAGGGCGCCACCCAGCAGGCCGGGACCGACGAACAGCACCCGTTGATAATGCTCATGCATGTCGGTCGGCCTCAGAAGCGGTAGGTGTAGCGCACTTCGGTGGTGAAGGGGCGCCCCAGGTTGTCCAGCGCCGGTTTGTCGTTGGTCATGCTGGTGGCGTAGTCGCGGTCGAACAGGTTCTCCACCAGCAGGCTCAGGCGATGCTGCTGGGCCGTGTCGAGGTAGCGATAGGCATCGGCGTCGACCACCGAGTAGTGGCCGTAGTCGACTTTCTTCGAACTCTCGACCTGGCCGATATAGCGGATCGCGCCGCCCACGCCCCACATCCGGTCCTGCGATTCGAAGCCCAGGCGCGAGCGGGCGAAGAACCCGGGGATATTGCTCAGGGTCACGTTGCGTGATTCGACCAGGTTGCGGGTCATGTCGGCGGACAGGTTCCATTGCGGGCTGAATTGCCAGCGCCCGTCCACCTCGATGCCCCGGACCCTGACCTGGCTGTCACCGTTGACGAAGTGGATGCCGTCCAGGGCAATCAGGTCGTCGATCTTGCGCCGGTAGGCGGTGACGCTGGCATTGAACTCACCGGCCAGCAGGCTGCCCTTGTAGTCCAGGCCCAGCTCGGCATTGACGCTCTTTTCCGGCTTGAGGTTGCGGTTGCCTTTTTCATAGGGCTCGTTGGCGAACAGCTGCTCGGCGTTGGGCAGCTTGAAGGCATTGCCGTACTGGCCGCGCAGTTGCCAGTTGGGCGTGAGGTCGTACAGCGAGGTGAGCATGCCCACCGTGGCGCTCTCGCCACCGCTCATTTTTTCGTGGCGCACGCCGATGCTCGGGTGCCAGTCCGGCAGGGTATCGAACACCGGGCGCAACTGGGTGTACAGGGCGTTGGCCTGGGCCTTGCTGTTGTCGATCTTGAGTACGTCGTCCTGGCCCTTGAACCACTGGTTGTCGGTGCCGAATACCAGCACATGGCCGCCGTCCAGTTCGGCCTTGCCTTCGGCCTGCACGCCCCAGTCGGTGAAGCCCCAGTAGTCGTTGTGGTTGATGATCTTGGTGCCGCCATCATCGCTGTTGTTGATACGGGTGTAGCGCGTATCCCAGTCGTTGACATGGCCCTTGACGAAGTAGCTGAAACGCTCGCCCAGGCGTTGCTCGAAGGTGGCGGTGGCGATCTGCTGGACCCGGTCGTTGGTGGTCTTCTTGTTGTTCGCGGCGCGGGCGAAATCCAGGTTGGCGTCGGTGTACTGGTAGAACAGTTCCAGGCGCGAATCGTCGCCAAAACCCTGGATCGCCTTGGCGCCGAAGGTGGTCACCTCATAGGAGCGCTTCTTGTCCCGGGTGCTGGCGTTGTAGGCGCTGTTGCGAAACGGCTGGTAGCCGTCGGAGACGTTGTGGCTGACATAGGCCAGCAGGCCGAGGTCGCCCAGGCCGTTGCTGACGATGCGTTCCACCCGGGCATCGCCGCTCTTGCCCATGAAACTGTCCAGGCCCAGGTTGACTTCGCCGGAGGCGTCGCGGGTCTGTGGGCTGCGGGTGACGATGTTGATCACCCCGGACACCGCCTGGGTGCCGAACAGCAGGCTCTGGCCGCCCTTGAGCACTTCGATGCGCTCGATGGCGTTGGCTGGCAGGGTATCCAGGTACAGGCCGCCGTACAGGCGGTTGTTCAGGCGCACGCCATCGAGCAGGATCAGCGTGTCGTCGTTGCGTCCGCCCAGCAGCGAATAGGTGCCGTAGTCGAAGGGGCCGTTCTTGGGCGCTACATAGAGGCCCGGCACGTACATCTGCAGCACCCGGGTGATGTCGCTGCTGGGACCGGCACGCTCGATCTGCTGGCGATCGATGACGTCTACCTTGCTGCCGTACTTGGCCATCTCGGCCACGGTAGTGGATTCCACCGACGGGGCAGACACGAACTGCTGGTCCAGCTTCAGGGATGTATCGTCGGCCAGCAGCCAGGGGCTGAACAGGCAGCCGAGCAGGGCGCCGCCCATGGAACGGCGCGGAGCACGCCAGTCGCGCGCAAGGGAAGTGTCTGTTGTTTTCATTGTTGGTCTTCTCGAAAGTGTCTTCGGGAAGCACGCAGGGAGAAGGTGGCAGGCACGCGCACGCGCCCACACCGGCCCATGCCCGCCCACCGCAGGATTGCCAAACAGATACTTCAGGCCGGTCTCCGGGCTTGCGAGGCTGGCTGCATTCGCCTTCCCATACCTTGGGTACAGTGGCGTGTTGAATGCAGCACTCGCTTACCGTTGCGGGGGCAGCACCGGACTTGCCTCTGGGGGCGCACCGGTTTCCCGTTTCACCTCACGCACGGCGGCGTGAGGCACCTGAAACAGGGCGGCATCTGAACACTCGTCCTACCGTTCGTCAATCCTGTGGCCGCCATGATTGCGCCCGCTGCGCAGCCATACCGTTATCGCCGAGCCCAGCGCAGCTCGTGTAGCCGCTGCTGAGCCTGCGAAGCTGCGCCAAGGCCCGCAGGGCCTTCATTGTGGAATTCGCAAGGTTTGCGCCCGCTGCGCGGTCGTACGCAGCCTGCGGCAGCGGCTACACGAAGCAGAGCTTCACGGGACGGTGGCGGGGGAGGTGCGTACCGGGGGCTGGTCGCTGGCACTCGAAGGGCAGGCCAGCAGCGGCACTGCGCGAACCGAATCACCGGGTTGCAGTTGCAGGCGCTTGGTGGTCTGGCGGTCCACCAGCAGGCAGCCGGCTACCAGGCGCCCCGGCGCAGCGGTGATGCGACAGCTTTCCAGGCGCCGGTTGTGGATCAGCCACATCGGCGCCTGCTGGTCAGGATTGCCCACCAGCAGCGGCAACACCTGGCTTTCGCGCACGCTGCGGATCTTCGTCACCTCGGCCTCGATCAGCGGGCCGCCGTCGAAGACGTCGATGCAGCCCTGGTGACTGAAACCTTCGTCGCGCAAGATGCCCACCGCCTGGTCGGTGCTGGCATGGGCCTGGCCGATGGAGGCCTGGGCCTGGGTGCTGAGCAGGCAGGTGTAAAGCGGTTGGCGCGGCATCAGTTCGGCGATGAAGGACTTGCTGCCCTGACTGGACAGGCGGTTGGCCTGCTGGAAATCCATCTTGAAGAAGTGCCGACCCAGGCTGTCCCAGAATGGCGAGCAGCCCTGGCTGTCGACCTGGCCACGCAACTCGGCCACCAGCTTGTCGCCGAACAGCGTGGGGTATTCGGCGACGAACAGCAGGCGGGCGGTGGACAACAGACGGCCGGTGTGGCCCTGGCGCAGGTCATGGCGCAGGAACAGCGAGCACAGCTGGGATTGTCCAGTCATGTCGTTGCACAGGAACAGGGTCGGGACCTGTTTCTCGATGCCCAGCCCGGGTGCGCTGCCACGGGTGACGCCGAGCCGATAGTTGTAGCAGGGCTCGCGCAGGCCGATGGCGCCGCTCAGGCCGCAGATACCGGTCACTTGCTGGTCGTCATCTTCGAGCACGAACAGGTAATCGGCGTCGGCGCGCTCCACCTGGCCGGCAAAGGCCCGCTGGGCCCAGCGCACCCGGTGGTCCAGGCGCTCGGGGTCGGTGCTGAGGTTATCCAGCTCGCGCTGGCAGCCTCCCAGCAGGCGCAGCACCGCCGGCAGGTCGGTGACGCGGATCGGACGCACGATCATGCTCTGGCTCCTGGCAGCGGGCTGGTTGTGGGGAGGTAGGGACGCAGGGTCATAACGCAATGCTCCGCACCGGGTCGCCGGGTTCCAGCTGCAAGGCCTGGAGCATTGCCTGGTCCAGGCCCGTGAAGTCGCCGGGAGCCTCGTCGAGCAGGGCGACGATGGCGCGAAAGCCTTGCAGCCGATCGTTGCTCAGCAGCCATGGACGGCCCTGGCCACTCTGCGCAGCGAGGTAGCTGGTGGCGATCCGGCTCTGGATGATCGAGCGCAGTTCATGGTTGCGCCCCTGCAGGGTCGGGCCGGCGTCGAACAGGTCGACGTACTGGGTGGGGGAAAAACCTTCGTCCACCAGGATGTCGCAGGCCTCCTTGGCATCGGGATGGATGCGGCCGATGCAGTCCTGGGCCGGTTGCGCGAGCATCGGGATGTAGATCGGGTACTGGGGCATCAATTCGACGAGAAAACCTCGGCCCTGCAGGGCACACAGCCGTTCGGCCTCGACATAGGGCAGGTCGAAGAAGTGCTGGCCCACCGCTTCCCAGAACGGCGAGTGGCCACTGGCGGTGCTGTAGCCGACGATCTCGCTGATGCAGCTGTCGGCGAAACGCAGGGGGTGGGCGGCGATGAACAGCAAGCGTGCCCGGGAGGTCAGTTGTGCCAGGGGCGTGCCGGCCAGCGCGGCATCCATGTGGAAGCTGCGCAGCAGGGTTTGCTCGCTCAGGTCATGGCACAGGGACAGGGTCGGCACCCCGTGCTGGATGTCCAGCTCGCGGGAGCTGCTGATGAACGGGCGGTTGCGCAGGTTGTAGAACGGTTCGGGGAAGCCGGCCGTGGCCAGGATGTCCGAACAGCCGTGCAAGCAACCGCTGTCGGGGTCTTCGAGGACAAAAAAGTAGTTTTCCGGGCCCTGGCTAGCTTCGGTCTTGGCGAAGGACGCCAGGGAATCGAGGATCTTTTCCCGCAGGCAGTCTTCGTCGTCCACCAGCGAAGTCACGCCCAGCAGTCGTTCGCGGGCCAGGCGCCGCAGTTGGGGCAGATCGGATAACGCCACGGGACGCAAGGCCAGCATGGGTGTACTCCTGTATCAAGGGCCGCCAGCCCGAGGGCAGGGCGGCCAGACATCACTGTCGATTTCCACGCATCTACAAGGCCGCGACATCCGGCGGCCCGTTTCCTGGCTGCTCTTGGTGGCAGTGCCCAGAAGGCGCGGCGCCCCACAGGGGCTGCGCCGCTTTCACTATTGCTTGAGCGGATCCGGCAGGGCGGCACCGTTGCCCAGCCGATTGAGCACAAACAGGTATACCAATCCTGCGACCACCCAGATGGCGCCAAGTTTCTGCGCGTCCACCCCCATGTTGTACATGATGGCGCAGACGATCACGAAACCGACAAGCGGGCAGACCAGGTGACGCAGGACCTGGCCGGACTTCTGCCGGCGCCAGTAGAAATTGATCACGGTGATGTGCAGCAGCATGAAGCCGCTCAGGGCACCGAAGTTGACCAGGGAAGTCAGGGTGTCCACCGAGTTGATGAACAGGTAGCAGATCACCAGCGACAGCACCGCCACCAGGTAGATGCTGATGTGCGGGGTATTGTGCTTGGGATGAACCTTGGCCAGCACCTTGGGCAACTTGCCATCGCGGGCCATGCCGAACAGCAGGCGCGACACCGCGGCCTGCGAAGTGATGGCCACCGCCACGCCCCAGGCCAGCGCCGTGGCCACCCCGGTGAGGGTCGCCAGCCAGCTGCCGGCGGCCAGTTCGGCGATCTCGTAGAAGGCGGTGTCGGCGGACTTGAAGCCCATGCCGGCGGCCAGGTCGGTGGCGATCCAGGTTTGCACGACGAAGATCGCGCCCATCACCACCAGGGTGATCAGCGCGGCACGCCCGACGCTGCGGCCCGGGTCGCCCTTGACCTCCTCGGCCAGGGTCGAGATCGCATCGAAACCCAGGAACGACAGCACGGCGATGGACACGCCCTGCATCAGCATGCCGAAGTGGAAATTGTCCGGGCTGTACAACGGCGCCAGGGTCAGCTGGCCGTGGCCGGCGCCGCCGTGCAGGGCGTTCCAGGCGTAGAACAGGAAGATCCCCAGGACCACCAGTTGCGCCAGCAGGAACAGGATGTTCATCCTCGCCGTGAAGGTGATGCCCCGCAGGTTGACGAAGGTGGCGCTGACCAGGAATGCCAGGATGAAACCGACCTTGGGTATCTCCGGGTACAGGTGGTTGAGCGCCATGGCCGCGTAGACGTAGAGCAGCGGGGGGATCAGCAGGTAGTCCAGGAGCATCAGCCAGCCGGCGAGGAAGCCGACATGGGGGTTGAGCCCGCGCTGGGCGTAGGAGTAGACCGAGCCGGCGATGGGAAAGGCGCGAGCCATGGCGCCGTAGCTCAGGGCCGTGAAGAGCATGGCCACCATGCCGATGATGTAGGCCAGGGGCACCATGCCCGGTGCTTCCTGGTTGACGTAGCCGTAGACCCCGAACGGGGCGATGGGGATCATGAAAATCATCCCGTAGACCACCAGGTCACGCAGGTTCAGCCCGCGCTTGAGTTCCTGTTTGTAGCCGAATTCTTCAATCTCCATGAAGCAGTTCTCCTTGTAGCCAATAGGGGGGCAGCGCTCGCGCCAGGGGTCGTCATTGACTCCCTGGTGTGCGGGCCTGTGTTCGAACCTGGCAGGGTCAAAGACACACCACGGCGGTTTTTCTGATTGTTGTCGTACCGGTCCTGCAAACAGCGGTTTATCCAGCGAATCTTCCTTGCCGACTACAGCAATGGCGCCAGGCAGTCGCTCCAGTGCTGCACGGCCTGCGGGGTGCGCAGCAGGTCATTGCGCACCTCGATCAACACCGACTCCAGGCCCCGTGCATCGCCGTGCACCGGTACCGTCATATCGCTCAACGGATCGATTTCATAAGGCTGGTTGCCAGCCACTTTCATCGGCAGGGCCCACAACCCCTCCAGTACCCGGGCGGCGTAGGCGGTGGCGCTGCCGTAGAGCACGCCGATTTCCAGATCGCGCGGCTGGCCGTAGTACACCGGGGTGAAGCTGTGGATGCCCACCACGCGCACTTCACGGCCCTGGGCCAGGCGCCGGTCGATGATGCGTTGCAGGCGCTGGTGAAACGGGGTGAACAGCTGCTGGCGGCGATACTCGCGGGTCGCTTCGTCCAGGTGCTGGTTGCCCGGCACCTGGTAGATCTCGCTCTGCAGCGGGATGCTGTCGGGGGCATGCCGCGGACGGTTGAGGTCGATCAGCAGGCGCGAGTAGTTGGCTGCAATCAAGGTTGCGCCCAGGGCCTGGGACAGGCTCTGGGCCAGCTCCAGGGCGCCTGGGTCCCAGGCGATATGCTCGAGGGCCGCCACCGGGCTCAGGCCCAGGTCGTTCAGGGCCGGTGGAATGTAGTGGCTGGCGTGCTCGCAGACCAGGATCAGCGGATGCTCGGAGTCTTCCCGGAACAGGCGATAGGCCGGCTCGGTGTAGAGCCCCAGCTCGGCGGATTCAGTACAGGTGTCCATAGTGCTCACAGAGTTGGGCAGGGTTCAGGTGCTCGGTCAGGGACACTTCCTTTTGCTTGACGGCGAAATAGGTATCCAGCAGCGGTTGCGGCAGCAGCTGCCGCAGCTCGCGGTTGTCACGCAGGCATTCCAGGGCCTGGGGCAGGTTGCCGGGCAGCGGCACGATGCCGCTGGCCAGGCGCTGTTCGGCGCTCAGGTCGTCGGGGACCTTGTCGGTCACCGCATTGAGCGCCAGCTGTTGCTCGATGCCCAGCCGCCCGGCCATCAGCACTACGGCCATGGCCAGGTGCGGCGAGGCGGTGGCGTCCAGGGCGCGGAACTCCAGGTTGTACTGGGGAGCCGCCGCCTTGCCGCCGATGGTCACGGTGGGGCAGATGCGCAGCGAGGCTTCGCGGTTACGCAGGCCCAGGCAGGCGTAGGAGGCGCTCCAGTGGTGGGGCTGCAGGCGTGCATAGGAAATCGGGGTGGGCGCGGTGAAGGCGCACAGTGCCGGCAGGTGCTTGAGCACGCCTGCGGCCCAGTGCTGACCGAGGCGCGAGAGGTCGTCGCCGCTCACCGCCTGCGGATCGTAGAGCAACGGGGCGCCGTCCAGGTCCTGCAGGCTCAGGTGCAGGTGCACGCCGTTGCACACCGCGTTCTCGGCAGTCTTGGGCGCGAAGCTGACCCGCTGTCCCAGTTGCCGGGCGATCTCGCGGGTGATCTCGCGCACGTTCACCGCCCGGTCGGCGGCGGCCAGGCCCTGGGTCGGGCGGCAGGTGACTTCGTATTGATGCTTGCCGTACTCGGGCAGGAACATTTCCGGCTCGACCCCGGCGGCGCGCAGTGCGGCCAGCAACCAACCGCCGAAGGCCGCGCCCTGGCGCTGGGCCTGCAGGGAGAAGGCCAGGTGTTCGGCCTGGTCGCTACCGGTGTCGAGGTTGAACTCATGCTCGAAGGCCGCGGTGACCTGGATGCCCAGGACCTGGTAGGCCGCCAGTTCGTTGCGCAGCAAGGTGCGCGGGCAGGCGGCCCAGGGCTGGCCGTCGGTCTGGCAGATATTGGCATGGATGAACTCCAGGGCCGGCGCCGAGGCGTCGGGTCCGGCACCGACGCTGACCCGGCTGTCCAGGTCGGGGATCAGCCGCAGGTCGCCGTAGGCTCCCCAGGGGTTGTCCTCGGCGATCAGGTCCTGGGGCGTCAGCGCGCTGTTGGCCGGCACCCAGCCGCAGCCGCCGACCCGGTAGCGTTCCAGCTCGTCGCTGGGGAACGAGCGTCCACGGGTGACGCCGATCAGGTCGGTGGTGACGATGCTGGTCATCGCCACGGGGCTCAGGGCCTCGATGCCCTGGGCCCGGTTCATCCGCGGATCTCCCGCAGGCGGCCGAGCACCGTGGCGGTGTCGGTGATCCAGCAGTAGCCCTTGATCGCGTTGAGACAGGCCTGGTGCCGAGCGTCGCTGTAGGTGGCGCAGGCATCTTCCACCAAGGTCACCAGGTAGCCACGGTCGGCGGCATCGCGCACGGCCATGTCCACGCACTGGTCGGTGACGATCCCGGCGATGATCAGGTGGCGGGTTTCCAGGTTGCGCAGCACGTAGTCGATGTTCGTGGAGTTGAATACCCCGGATGAGGTCTTGGGCAGCACGATCTCGTTTTCCACCGGTGTCAGCTCGGCGATGATCGCCGCTTGCGGGCTGCCCTTGGGCAGGTGCATGTCCGACAGCTTGTGGTCCAGGGAACGGTCGCGGCCGTCGGCGGTAAGGCTCTCGATGACGGTGTGCAGCACGTTCTGCCGGGCTTCGCGCACCGCTGCCAGGAGTTTCTGCTGGTTGGGGACCACCTGCTCCCGGGCGCGCTTGAGGAACGCCTCGCCCTCGGGGCCTTGCAGGTGCGGATCGAACTGCGGTTCGAGCCAGGCCCGCTGCATGTCCACCAGCAGCAGCGCAGTGTGGTCGACGACGAAGGGCAGGTCCCGTGGCGAACGATGGGGCAGGCTGAACATCCTTATTTCTCCTCCAGCACGTGTGTGGCGAATTCGGCCCGCAGGGCGTCGATGCCCTCCAGGCGTTGATCAAGATGGGAACTGCGCGGAGTCAGGCAGGCAATCAGCGCCTCGACCTGGGCCAGTGCCGGCACCAGGGTGTCGAAGGGCGACAGCGACTCCACCGGCGCACTGATGATCAGGTCCGCCAGCTCGCGCAGGGGTGAGGCATAGATATCGGTGAACAGCACCACCCGGGCATTGCGCGCCTTGGCTGCGCTGGCCACGCGCAGGGCCTGGGTCTGGTAGCGGCGGTAGTCGAACAGCAGCACCACGTCCTGGCGCTGCACGTCGAACAAGCGGTCCGGCAGTTGCGCGTTGTCTTCGAGGAAGTGGCAGCCCGGGCGCATCAGGCGCAGGTGGTTGAGCAGGTACTGGGCCAGGAAGCTGCTGAAGCGCCCGCCGAAGCAGTGCACCGAATGCCGGTGGTCCAGCAGCCAGTCCATGAGTACGCGGATGTCTTCGGGCTGGGTCAGCGCCTGGGTGTCCTGCAGGGTGCGCTGGCTGTCGGCCAGGTAGCGGCCCCAAGTATCGCCCTGGGCCACCTGGGTCCGGGGGTGCAGCAGGGTGCTGGGGGAACGCAGGCGGTCATCCATGTCGCTGAGCAGGGCGTCCTGGAATTCGCCGTAGCCGCTGAACCCCAGCTTCTTGACCAGACGCACGATGGTGGGGTCACTGACCCCGGCGTGTTCCGCCAGGCGCGACATGGGGCCCAGGCCGTTGCGCGGGTAGTGGTCGAGCAGGGCTCGCACCACCTTGCGCTCCGAAGGCGTCAGGTCGAGGGCGGGGTCGGTGATCAGGTCTCTGAGAGAAGGCATCGGGGCGGTTTACAGGTCAAGTGTAGTTTTTGTTTCAGAAAAAGCTGAAAACGATATTTATGTAATGAACGTTACATGTCCAGTGAATTTTCCAATGATGGCGAAATGCTCTGGAACAGGGCTTGGTCGGGTGCCGCTCGATGCCGCGCATGAGAACCTGCGCCGGGTAACAATCAGGTTCACCCGACACCCTCGCACCGGCCGCAGGATTACGCTACGAGCCAGCGCCAGCGCTAGGGGTGTAGCATGCCCGGTCGCCATTTCCCTCGGAGCACTGCCCGTGCAGGCCACCCGTCTGACGCTCATCTGCCATGCCCGTACCGCTGCCCAGAAATTGGCACGCTTGCCCCTGGACGAACCCCTGGACATGGATTGGCAGGCCCAGGCCTCGAGCCGCGCCGCCGAGCTCAAGCGCAGCACCCGGGTGGTGTGCGGTCCGGAGTTGCGCACCCGGCAGACCGCCGCGCTGTTCAGCGCCAGCTACCAGGTGGAGCAGGCCCTGCGCGACTGTGCCTTCGGCGACTGGCAGGGGCAGTCCCTCGAGACCCTGCACGAGCAGCAGCCACAGGCCTTGCAGGCCTGGCTGGCGGACCCGCGGCAAGCCCCGCCGGGGGGCGAGTCGGTGGCGCAGCTCTGCCAGCGCGTAGCCCACTGGCTGGAGCAACTGGCGCAGCGCCCCGGACACTGGCTGGCGGTGACGCATCCATGGGTCATGCGCGCGGCAATGTGCGAGGTCTTGCAGGGGCCGCTGCACAGTTTCCACCTGATCGACATCGAGCCCCTGTCGCGCCTGGACCTGAGCCATGCCGGGCGCTGGCGCCTGCGCCTGGATGGCCGTCCATGAGCATCGGCGGCAGGCATTTCTCCCGAGGCTAAAGCAGCTCATACTGGCCCGCTGGTACAGCAGCGAGAATCACCTCCCATGAAAACCCTCCTGGTCATCGGCATCGGCGCCGGCCACCCCGACTACATCACCATCCAGGCGATCAAGGCCCTCAATCGCTGCGATGTGGTGTTCCTGATGGACAAGGGACCGAGCAAGGATTCGCTGATCGATCTGCGCCGCGAGTTGTGCGAGCGCTACCTCACCGAGCGTCCCTTTCGTTTCGTCGAGGCTCGGACCCCGGAACGCGAGCGTGGCGACGTGGATTACCAGGCCAGCGTCCAGGCCCTGAACCGCGACAAGCAGCACGTCTTCGAGCACCTGATCAACCAGGAACTGGCGGAAGGCCAGACCGGGGCATTCCTGGCCTGGGGCGATCCAGCGCTGTACGACAGCACCTTGCGCATCCTGCAGCAGATCCTGGCCAGTGGCGCGGCGCAGTTCGAATACCAGGTGATCCCCGGGATCACCAGCGTCCAGGCCCTGGCCGCGCAGCACAAGGTGCCGCTGAATCGTATCGGTCGCTCGCTGGAGATCACCACCGGCCGGCGCCTGGCGGCGGGGCAGGGCGGTGATGCCGACACCCGGGTGGTGATGCTCGATGCCGAAGACTCCTATCGGCAACTGCGCAACCAGGACCTGGACATCTACTGGGGCGCCTACCTGGGCACGGCGGATGAAATCCTCATTGCCGGCCGCCTCGATGAGGTCGCCGACGAGATCCGTCGCGTTCGCCTCGAGGCGCGCCAGGCCCATGGCTGGATCATGGACACCTACCTGCTGCGCAAGCCCGAGGACTGAGCCCTGCGCAGCCTCAGGTCTATCGCGTGCGGCCCGTACCGCCTGTTGTAGCCGCTGCCGAGCCTGCGAGGCTGCGACCGGGTGCGCAGCGCCCGTAACGCGCGGGGTATCAGGTGGACCGTGCTGCCTGGGCTGCATCGTTTGGAGGCGAATATCGAGCCTTGCGCAGGCCGCTGCACCACCCCGGGGCGGTGAAAAACGACCTGGATCAAGGCTGCGTTATTTTTATAAGTATTTGTCGCATAAACATAATTTGCATCCCGGGAGCCGCTCTAGACTGCTGGCCACTTCGATTTGCCCACAATCGAATTCTGCCAACAAGAAACCTCCGTCTCCTGGAGCTATAAATGAACAAAGTTGTGCTGTTCGGTGCCCTGGCACTGTCACTGTTTTCCTTCACCGCTTCGGCCGACGAGGCCAAGCCGATCCGCATCGGCATCGAAGCCGGCTATCCGCCATTCTCGATGAAGACCCCCGACGGCAAGCTCACCGGTTTCGACGTGGACCTGGGCAACGCCCTGTGCGAGCAGATGAAAGCCAAGTGCACCTGGGTCGAGCAGGAGTTCGACGGCCTGATTCCGGCGCTGAAGGTGAAGAAGATCGACGCCATCCTGTCGTCCATGACCATCACCGACGATCGCAAGAAGAACGTCGACTTCACCATCAAGTACTACCACACCCCAGCCCGTTTCGTGATGAAGGCCGGGACCACCATCAAGGACCCGCTGACCGAGCTCAAGGGCAAGAAGGTTGGCGTGTTGCGCGCCAGCACCCATGACCGCTTCGCCACCGAGGTGCTGGTGCCGGCCGGGATCGACCTGGTGCGCTACGGCTCCCAGCAGGAAGCCAACCTGGACATGGTGTCCGGTCGCGTTGACGCGCTGCTGGCGGACTCGGTCAACCTCGACGACGGTTTCCTCAAGACCGACGCCGGCAAGGGCTTTGCCTTCGTCGGTCCCGAGTACAACGATCCGAAATACTTCGGTGGCGGTGCGGGCATCGCCGTGCGCAAGGGTGACAAGGAGCTGGTGGAGAAATTCAACACCGCCATCACCGAGATCCGCGCCAATGGCAAGTACAAGGAGGTACAAGACAAGTACTTCGACTTCGACGTCTACGGCGAGTAAGCCGCTGGCATGAAAAAAGGTGGCGACCGGCTTCTCGATCGCCACCTTTTTTGTGCGCGGCTGTTTTATCCTGCGCCACGTCTTTTTTCCGGAGCCGCCATGCAACGCATCGACCACTCCCTGCCCTGGGGCCACCTGGGCACTTCGCGCCAGCTCAGCGTGTTCCGCTTCGGTAGCGGCCCGCGCAAGGTGTATATCCAGGCCAGCCTGCACGCCGACGAGCTGCCGGGGATGCGTACCGCCTGGGAGCTCAAGCAGCGCCTGGAGTCCCTGGAACGCCAGGGCCGCCTGCAATGCACGGTGGAGCTGGTGCCGGTGGCCAACCCCATCGGTCTTGACCAGCAGGTACAGGGCAATCACCTGGGCCGCTTCGAACTGGGCAGTGGCAAGAACTTCAACCGCGCCTTCGTCGAACTCAGCGGCCCGGTGGGGGATCGGATCGGCAAGCGCCTGGGGGACGATGCGCTGGCCAACGTTGCCTTGATCCGCCGCACCATGGTCCAGGTGCTGGACGAGCTACCGCCCCCGTCGTCGCAGCTGCAAGCCTTGCATCGCCTGTTGCTGCGCCACGCCTGCGACGCCGACATCACCCTCGACCTGCACTGCGATTTCGAGGCGGCGATCCATCTGTATGCCTTGCCCCAGCACTGGCCCCAGTGGCAGCCCCTGGCCGCGCGGCTGAAGGCCGGCGTGGCGCTGCTGTGCGAAGACTCTGGCGGCAGTTCCTTCGATGAGTCCTGCTCATCGCCCTGGTTGCGCCTGGCCCGGGATTTCCCCCGTGCGGCGATTCCCCTGGCCAACCTCGCCACCACCCTGGAACTGGGCAGCATGGGCGACACTCGGGTGGAGCAGGCGCGGGCCAACTGTGAAGCCATCCTGGGCTTTCTCGCCGGTCAGGGGCTGATCGACGGCGAGTGGCCGGCTGCGCCGCAGGACTGCTGCGAAGGCATGCCTTTCGAGGGCACCCAGTACCTGTTCGCCCCGCATCATGGCGTGGTCAGTTTCCTGCGCGAAGCCGGAGAGTGGGTCGAGCGTGGTGACGCCCTGTTCGAGGTGGTCGACCCCTTGAGCGACCAGGTGAGCACCGTGCGTGCCGGCACCCGTGGCGTGCTGTTCGCCCTGGATCGGGGACGCTACACCCAGCCGGGTATCTGGCTGGCCAAGGTGGCCGGGCGCGAAGCCATTCGTGAAGGCAAGCTGGTCAACGACTGACACCCTGTTGCAAGCCCCGGAGCGTCTGCAGCGGAGCTTGCAACCGGCCTCTCGTCGAGCCGTCGGCTGTCGCCATCATCTGAGTTCAAGTCATGTCCCGATTGTCCCTGTGCATCCGCCTGCTGTTCACCCTGTGCCTGCTGGCGGCGACCTTCAATCATCTGCACGCAGCCTTTGCCCACGGCTTGCTCTGGGACTACGGCTACGGCATCGATACACCCCTGGCCAGCCGAGCCTTCTGGGGCTCATTGACGCTGTTCGACCCGCTGGCGGTGGTGCTGTTGTGGTGGCGCCCGCGCTGGGGGCTGGCGCTGACCCTGGCGATCATCCTGCTGGACGTGCTGCATAACAGCGTCTATGTCGCCGTCCACAACCAGTGGCTGGCCACCTTCTATCTGTCCCAGGTGGGCTTTTTGTTGGCGGTGCTGTTGCTGGCGCCGCTGGCCTGGCGCCAATACCCTGGCCGGGGGCACACCCGGTAGCTGCGCTTGAGCAGGTGAGTCGGACCCCGCCAGACCGGCAATGCCAGGCTCTGGCCGTTGATTTTTTCCAAGCAAGGAGCCGTAGATGATTCGCTGCCTGGCGTTACTGGCCTTGTTGGCCGCACCTTTCGTTCACGCCGACACCCCACTGCATGACGACTTGCCGTTGCGTTACCTGGAGCAGGCCCCGGCGGACAGCCGCGATCAGCCGCTGGTGATCTTCCTGCATGGTTACGGCAGCAATGAGGCCGACCTGTTCGGCCTGCACCAGCGCTTGCCGCAGGCCTACACCTACCTCTCGGTGCGGGCGCCGCAGGCCCTGGACGACGACAGCTTCCAGTGGTTCCGGCGCCAGGGGCAGGGCGCCTATGACGGCGTCAGCGAGGACCTGGCCAGCAGCGCCCGGTTGATCGAGCAGTTTGTCCGCGCAGCTGCAGCCAAGTATCACACCGAGCCTGGCAAGGTGGTGCTGGTGGGCTTCAGCCAGGGGGCGGCGATGGCCTATGAAGTGGGGCTGCATCACCCGCAGTCGGTACGGGGTATCGCGGCCCTGAGCGGGAAGATCCTGCCGCTGCTGGCCTCGCAGCTCAGGAGCGAGCCAGGGTTGCAGCGCCTAGGGATCTTCATCGGCCATGGCACCAGCGACCAGCGTTTGCCCTACAGCGATGGCGTGGAGGCCAACCGGCTATTGCGCGGGTTGGCCCTGGAGCCGCAGTTCCATGCCTATCCGGGGATGGGCCACAGCATCAGCGAAGTGGAGATCCAGGACCTGGATCGCTGGCTGCGCGCACTCGCCCCCTGAACCGGGGTCACTGGCCGAGGATCTGCTTCATCAACGCCGCATGCCCGGCTTTGTCGGCGGCCCGGGAGATCACCTGGATCACCGCCATGTGATTACCGGAGCCGGCGATCAGGGTCGAGTTCAAGGTCAGGCCGCCACCCTGGGTGGCGGTGCTGTCGATCTGGCGTACGCCAAGGCCCTTGAGGGTCAGGCTCTTTTGCGCCTGTTTCTTGAAGTCTGGCAGGGCCTGGACCTGCTGGACCAGGAAACCGGCGGCCGCGTCATCGAGAAACGCCGTGTCGTTGTCCTTGACCTGGGCCCCGTTGGGAATGCCGTTCTGCGCCGCGATGACCACGGTGCGGGTCTTGTCGTTGGCGTACAACGTGCCGCTGGCGCCGGCAGTGCCGCTGTCCTGGTCGCCCACGGGCAGGGCTGAGGCACTGAAGTCCTTGGGCAGGGTGAAGGCCAGCTTGCCGTCGAGCAGCACGACCTTCTCTCCCGGGGCCTGGCGGGGAGTGGATTTGCCGGCGGCCACGGCGTTCAGCGCACCAAGGCCCGCCACGGCGGCGAGCACCAGGACCAGGGCATTTCTAGCGAGGGATGACATGCACAATCTCCGGGCATCTGGATCGAAGGCGCGCATCATCCCACGCCCGTGGCAGCCTGCTCCAGCGGGATTTTACGTGGCGGATCACTGGCTGGGGGCGAGTCTATGCATCTACTGGCCAGGTGCCGCGACGAACCATCTCCTTAACCCGATCTGCTCCATTGGCCCGGACCAACAGTTCCAGTCTGGCTTTTTCGATGTCTTCGGCGCTCCAGAGCTCGGTCGCCATGGTGGCTTTTTCATGGGACCAACCATTGTCATAGTGGCGTACCACATATTGCTGTTGGTACTCCCACATCTCTGTGCCGGGAATCGGCGTGACGATGAACGGGTTGGCGTAGGCCATGCCAGCTCCCATGAGTCTGACTGCATAGTCCGTGGTTCTTTCTATCAGCTCCAGGCTCTCGATGAACGGCTTGGCTCCAGGTGTAGCTGGAGGGTTGACGAATCCCAGCATGAATCCTCCGGTTACCTGAATCCCATGCTCGGTGAATATTTCGATGATTTCGAAAGTGGCCTGCTGGATTGCGTTGAATCGCGATTTGTTGGAATTGACCAGGCTGTCTTCGTTGGCGCTTTCTACTGCCAGGTAGATGTTGTAACAGCCGTTTTCCGCAATCGAACGAATGAACTCACGTGCAGTGAGGCCTCCTTTGATTGCCGCTATCACATTGCGGTATTGCGGGCTCCTTAACTCCTTGTCGTCCAACTCTGCGAGGAAGCGCTCTCCCTGATGCAGAAGTACGAGGTTGAACAGGCTCAAGCCGCCTTCCTCGACCCAGGGTAAGTTGTGTTTTTTCAGCAGACGCCCTACCTCCATGGCGTACAGGGGATCGTGCATCAGGTGGTCGTCCTCGATCAGGACTTCAGTGACACCTTGATTGACCAGATCGGCCAGGTGCAGGTCGAACCAGTCCAGCCCCAACGCTCGCCATGGGCCATTGATCTTGGGGATATAGCAGAAGTTGCAGTTCACGTTGCAACCGATGGTGGAGAAGATCTGCGCCCAGGCACCGTGCTTGTGCACCCGGGCCCCCGAGGAGTGATAGGGCTGCAGGTAGTGATTCATGTCCAGGAAACTGAAGTCCGGCAACGGCATCACCCCCAATCGCTCATCCAGTTCCTGGCGGGCTGGCACGATGCTCAGGTAGCTGGATTTACGTGACGGGCGGATCAGTTGACCCTGCTGGCCTCGATACGCCACTCCTGGAACACCATGGATATCTGCTCCAGGATGGCTCAGTGCATCGAGCAACAATGTGAAGGCGCGATCGGCTTCATTGATCAGGACGAAGTCGAATGCCGAATCCAGCAATGCGTTTTGCCAATCACCACTGGAATGCGCGCCTCCTGTCACCAAGACCAGATTGGGGTCGATGGACTTGACCAGGTCGGCCAAGGCCCTCGCATTGCCCCATTGCACGGTGTAGTTGCACTGGATGCCGACGATGTCCGGCTGGGCCGTCTCGATAATGGTGCGCAACTGCTCGTCGGTCAGTCCATACCGCAACAACTGGCCACGATCCACCGGGATCAGGTGTGATTCTTGTTCCCAGCCGGCGAACGGAGCATCGACTATCTGTACGTCGTAGCCCGCACGCCGGGCTACTGTGGCGATACGTAGCAAACCGATGGGTGTGCCGGCACGTTTCATGACCTCGAAGGTGTCGATACCGATGTTGGTGAATGCACTGCCTGCCGGCGCCGGTTCGACCAGGCGTGTATAGGGTGGAACAAACAACAGTACTCTGGGTGCTTCGCCGTGGGCGCGTCGGCGGGTTGCACTGTGGCTGGTGGTCCGCGAGGGCGCTCCCAGCGACTGGAGGGCCGCCCGGGTAGGCGCCACCGAAAAACTCGGGGCGGCACGATCTAGTCTCGCAGCTCCTTCGGAGGCAATCAGATGCATTTTTATTGGGTTCCTTGCAGACAGATGGAATCAGGAGCGGGGCTTGCGCTGGATAGAGGTGGCAATCACCGCTCCGGCGATGATGAGTAGCGCAGGTATCAGGAGAATCGGTTTGGCGTGGGTTTGGCCGACGAGGATCAGCAGCAGGGTCGAGAACAGCGGGGCCAGGTAGGACAAGGCTCCCAGGCTAGCCAGGTTGCCATGCTTGGTGGCGTGGTCCCAGGCAAAAAAGGCCAGGCCAACCGGACCCAGACCCAGACCAATGATGGCTGCCCACTGTTCGGAGTCGGGTGGGACGGTGGTTTCGAAGGCCAGGTGACAGAGCAGCCCGGCAACGGCCACCAAGCCGCAGATGCCGCCGATGATACTGCTGGGCACAGCATTGAAGCGGCGATTGATTACCGAATAGCTGGACCACACCAGGGCGCAGAGCAACGCTGCCGCATAGCCGGCGAGCGGCATCTCGGCGACGCTGGTTTGCGATCGTTGCTGCATGATGAACGCTGTGCCAGCGAGCCCGAGAAGTGCACCCAACAGTTGCCGATGATGCAATGGCTGACCGCCGGCGAGGCTTGCCAGCAAGACGATCAGCAAAGGCCAGAGGTAGGCGATCAGGCTGGCTTCGGCAGGAGGTGCGGCTTTGAGAGCGAAAAAATACAAGGCGTGGTAGGCGAATATCCCCAGGAATCCTGTTGCCCAGACTTGCCAGGGTTGACGCCATCCAGCAAACCCCGCCGGGCCTCGTAGTCCAAGGATGCCCAGGCTAGCCAGAAATGCCACGGCGAAACTCAGCGACAGCAGTTCAAAGGGCGGGATTCCTGCCGTGAAGGTCGTGAGCAATGCCAGGCACGACCATAGAAATACAGCAATGACCCCGATGGCCGTTGCCGAAGCGGCGGTTCTGGTATTGGTAGTGGTTTTGGAAGATGTCGTGCTTTGTGTCATGAGCCCCGCCCGATGAGCGTTTCGGAGCGGGGATGATAAAAAGAATGGTCAGAAGGGTATTGGTTTGTGCTGCCGGATATTTGTTCCAGGCTGCATGTTTTCAGTAGGCTCTGGAGTACCTTCTAGCCAGCGCCGGGGTCAAGTCATGACTTTTCTTCAGGGCATGGTTCAAAGCGCTCTGATCGGCGTATCCCACTCGATGGGCAATCTCGGTGATTGATAGCTGGGTGTCGCGCAACAGGTCCATGGCGAGGTTCAGGCGCAAGCGAGTCACGTGGGCGAATGGAGTGATTCGCAGGTGCTGCTCGAACAGTATGTACAAGCGTCGTTCACTTGTGCCTGAAACCCGGGCGATCTCCGAGGCGGTCAGGTGAGCATCAAGGTGATTTTCAATGTAGGTCAGTGCCCTGGCCAAGGTGAACTGCCCATGGTCGGGGGTGTTGCTGTGGCGCTGCGCCAGAGATGACATCAGCAATGTGCTCCAGGATCGGGCCACTTCCGTCGAACTGGTTAACAAGGGCATGCTACGGCTGGCGTAATCGAGCAGATGTCGAATCTCTGGTCTGACCGGGAAAAAGCTTTTCTCATTCAGTTGCTTGATGGTTTCAGCCTCGCTTTTTTGCATGCTTGCAGAGGGCAGTGGCACATCAAGGACCAGGAACGTGTTGCTGGTTTTGGAAGAGAATGCGTGGGCAGTACCGGCTGGAATTATCACCCCTTGACTCCAGTCGACCTTGCCGCCACGTCCATCGACCTCGATTTCCATCGAGCCTGACTGAGGCAGGACTATCTGATGGAAGTCATGATCATGCAGTTCGACTTGGCCTGAGTAAGATCGTAAGGCCAGTGAAGCCTTCTGTATTTCCGTGTTGCTCATTAGGCTCTTCCATAAGACGAATTGTATGCATGATGCATGAGTGATTGAGTACTGCGCCAGTATCTGGCTATCAAGCTTCAAGGCATTTTTCTGAACCGCTCTAAAGCGCCATTTGTAGCCGCTGCCGAGCGTGCGAGGCTGCGACCGGGTGCGTAGCGCCCGTAAAGCCGGTCGGTGAAGGTGCACCAGGTTTATCGCACGGCCAGCCCTTGCGGCCCGTACCGGGTCGTGCGCAGCCTGTGGCAGCGGCTACACGAAGTGGTGGCATGGCAGGTCACGGTGTGTCGTCGAGGAAGCGCCCGTGATGGTCGGGGCTGGGCAGCAGGCAAGCGTCGTAGCGGCCGAACCAGCGATAGCGATGGCGGGCGATGAAGTCGTAGCCCCAGTCGCGCAGTGGCCGAGGCACCCAGCGCAGCAGGCGCAGCCAGCGCCAGGGCGCGGGCAGCTGCGCCATCAGGCGGATGAAGGCCTCGGAGCGCAGGGACAGGCGCCGGCCTTCGATCAGCACCACGCTGTCGAACTGCTCGGTGGACAACCCGGCCCACGCCAGCAGGGCCTGGCCCTGGGGTGACTGCACCGAGGCCAGGCGGATTCGCCGCTCGGTGTCATGGGCGATGACGAAGCGCACCGACGCATTGCACAGCTTGCACACCCCATCGAACAGCAGCACCCGCTCGCCAGGTTGCAGGAAGGGCGGCAGGGCATTGCCTGCCGGAGTTGTTGCGGTGTCAGCCACGTAGAAAACCTTGCAAGAGTGGAGCGACGTCCGGCCAGGGCCAGAATCTGCGCAGCATACTCGCCTTGAACGACAAATTTCAGGCTTGGGCCCCAGCAGTGAAACCTCTAAGCTGGGCAACTGCTTCAAGCCGCCGTGGAATCCCCCTTGTGAAATTCAGCCTGCCGAAAATCGCCACCGCTCCCTTCTGCCCGCCGGAAGTGGCCGGCTCGGTCACCGTCGATCCGCGCGCCTCGTTGTTCAAGCGCGTGCTGCGTTTTGCCGGTCCCGGCCTGTTGATCTCCATTGGCTACATGGACCCCGGCAACTGGGCCACGGCCATCGAGGCCGGCTCGCGCTACGGCTACAGCCTGCTGTTCGTGGTGTTGCTGGCAAGCCTGGCGGGCATGGTGGTGCAGTGCCTGTGCTCGCGCCTGGGCATCGCCACCGGGCGTGACCTGGCCCAGCTCTGCCGGGAGCGCTATAGCCCCTGGTCGGCGCGGGTCCAGTGGCTGCTGGCGGAGGTCTCCATTATCGCCACCGACCTGGCCGAAGTGCTGGGCTGCGCCTTGGCCTTCCACCTCTTGCTGGGGGTGTCGCTGAGTACAGGGATCGTCATCACCGCCTTCGACACCCTGCTGGTACTGGGCCTGCAGAACCGCGGGTTTCGCCGGTTGGAGGCGATCATGCTGGCGCTGGTGGCGACCATCGGTGTGTGCTTCTTCATCGAGTTGCTGCTGATCAAACCCTACTGGCCGGACGTGGTCCGGGGCTTCACTCCATCGCTGGCGGCCATCAGCGACGCCGCGCCTTTGTACCTGGCGATCGGCATCCTCGGCGCCACGGTGATGCCGCACAACCTGTACCTGCATACCTCGGTGGTCCAGACCCGCCTGGTGGGCAAGGACATCGACAGTCGCAGCGATGCGATCCGCCTGGCGCGCATCGACACCATCGGCTCCCTGGCCCTGGCGCTGCTGGTGAATGCGGCGATCCTGATCCTCGCCGCGGCGGCCTTCCACAACACCGGGCACAGCGACGTGGTGGAGATCCAGGATGCCTACCATCTGCTCGATCCGCTGGTGGGCGGGGCCCTGGCCAGCGTGCTGTTCGGCGTGGCCCTGCTGGCTTCGGGGCAGAGCTCGACCTTCACCGGGACCATCGCCGGCCAGGTGATCATGGAGGGTTACCTGAACCTGCGGATTCCCTGCTGGCAACGGCGCCTGATCACCCGTGGCCTGGCGCTGATCCCGGCCTTCATCGGCGTCTGGCTGCTGGGCGACGGCGCCGTGGGCAAGCTGCTGGTGCTGAGCCAGGTGGTGCTCAGCCTGCAACTGCCGTTCGCCCTGTATCCGTTGATCCGCATGACCAACGACCCGCGCCTGATGGGCGTGTTCGTCAACCGCTGGCCGACCCGCTGGCTGGCCTGGAGCCTGTTCGCCGTGATCAGCGCGGCCAACGCCTGGCTCATAGCGAGCCTCTAGTTCCAAGCTCCAAGCTCCAAGCTCCAAGCGGCAAGCCAAAGCCAGAGCGAACGCTGAAGCCAAGGCTGATCGCGTCCGGCTTTCAACTTGCCGCTTGGAGCTTGCCGCTTATCGCGCTAGCGATCCCAGTACGGCACCGGCCCGAAGGTCTCGACGAAGAAGTCGATCACCGTGCGGACCTTCACCGACAAGCGGCGGCTGCCCGGCCACAGGGCGGTGATCTGCTGCGGCTCGAGGCTGGTGGCCACTTCGAAATCCTCGAGCAGCGCCACTAGCCGGCCCTGGTGCAGGGCCTCGCCGATCAGCCAGGAAGGAAACATCACCAGCCCCAGGCCTTGTTCGGCGGCTTGGGTCAGGGTGTCGGCGTGGTTGCCGGTCAGTGGGCCCGTGACGCTGTAGGGCGTCCAGGACTCCTGGCCCTGGCGGAAGAACCAGCGTTGCTGGCCGCTTTCGCCCTTGTAGGCCAGGCATTGGTGCTGGTGCAGTTGGTCGGGGTGCTGGGGGTGGCCGTGACGGGCCAGGTAGCCCGGGCTGGCGGCGACCCGGTAGCGCTGGGGTGCCAGTAGTCTGGCCTGCATCGAAGAGTCTCCCAGCACGCCGATGCGAAACAGCAGGTCGGTGCCGTCCTGCAACGGGTCGATGTAGCTGTCGGTCTGCTGGATATCCAGTTGCAGCTTGGGGTAGCGCCGGTGCAGTTCGCCCAGCCAGGGCGAGATATGCCGCTGGCCGAACACCACCGGCGCGTTGATCCGCACCAGCCCGGTGGGCTCGTCCTGCTGTTCTTGCAGGGCCTGCTCGGCTTCTTCCCATTGTGCCAGCACCCGGCGGGCATGATGCCCCAACAGGCGCCCGGCCTCGGTGGGGCTGACCGCCCGGGTATGGCGATACAGCAACTGTTGGCCCAGGGCCTGTTCCATCAGCTGGATCTGCCGCGAAATGGAGGAAGGTGCCAGGCCTTCGCGTCGGGCCACGGCAGAGAAACTGCCCTGGTCGAGCACCGCGATGAACAGCCGCAGGGCCTTGAAACCCAGGTCGTTGAAGCCTTGCATTGGGAGTCCTTGCTGTGCGATTTGCGCAAAGGTGTTGTCGGCATGCTCCCATTTATCGCAAAGCACGGGCAACCAATAATGCTCGCCCTTCCATGAGTCGAAGAGGTGCCCCATGTCTTGCGAAACCCTTGAGCCAACGCTGCCACCGCCTGTGATCAGTGCTGCATCCACTGTTGGCTGGCAGCGTCTGGCCCTGCTGCCGCTGGTGATCCTGGCTGGTATGGGCCTGTCGGTGGAGGCCGGATTGCTCGGCCCCCTGGGAGCCCAGGTCGGCCACTTGTGGGCGACCCTGAGCATCTTCGGCGTCGGTGCGGCGTTGCTGGCCTTGCTGTTGCTGTTCAGTGGCCCGCAGCCGGGACCGACCTTGAACCAGTTGCCGCGCTGGCAGTTGCTGGGCGGACTGCTGGGGCCGATCTATGTGGTGGTGCTGACCCTGGCCACGCCGCATATCGGCATTGCCATGACCATGATCGCGATTCTTTCCGGCCAGGTTGGCAAGAGCGTGCTGATCGACCACTTCGGCTGGTTCGGCAGTGCCCGCAAACCGGTCAACGCCGAGCGTTGGCTGGCCCTGGTGCTAATCGTCGGCGCCCTGATCCTGATTGCCCGAGGTTGAACATGAACCTGATTTTATTGCTGGTCGTGGTCGTCGTCGCGGGTGCGGTGCTCAGTGTGCAGGCGGCGATCAACGGCCGCCTGGGGCAGAGCGTGGGGGTGTTGCGCAGCAGCTTGCTGACCTTCGCCGTCGGTGCCCTGGTCACCTCGCTGCTGATCGTGTTTTTCCAGCCGCCCCAGGCCATGGGCCTGTTGCAGGCGCCCAAGTGGCAGCTCACTGGCGCGCTGTTCGGCGTGGTGTACATGCTGGTGATGGTTGGCGCGGTGCCCCGGGTGGGTACTGCCGTGGCGACGGTGGCGGTGATCCTCGGACAGCTGGGCATGGGCATGTTGATCGACCACTTCGGCTGGTTCGGCAACCCGGCCATGGTGCTCTCCGGCAACCGCCTCCTGGCGATGCTGTGCCTGGCCCTGGCCTTGCTGTTCATGTACCGCAGCAGCGTACGCCGTAGCTGACGGCTCAGGAGCCTTCCAGGCAGTTGGCGGCCACTTGCGCCACCTGGGCATCTTCGCCGGAGCGGACGCCGGACACGCCTACTGCGCCGACCACCTGGCCGTCCACGCGGATCGGTACGCCGCCTTCCAGGGAGGTCAGCAGCGGTGCCGAGAGAAAGGCACTGCGCCCGGCGTTGACCATGTCTTCGTAGGCCTTGGACTCGCGTCGGCCGAGGGCGGCGGTGCGGGCTTTCTCCAGGGCGATGTAGGCACTGATGGGCGCGCAGTCGTCCAGGCGCTCCAGGGCTAGGGGATGGCCACCGTCGTCGACCACGGCGATGCTCACCGCCCATTGCTGGCGGTGGGCCTCGGCCCGGGCGGCGGCGAGGATGCGGCTGACTTCGTCGTGACACAAGATGGCTTTGTGGTGCATGGCAGGCTCCATTGGGTTCAAGGGTTGAGAGTGGCGTCCAGCAGTTCGATCCAGTGCCGTACCGGGGTGCGCCCGGCGCCATCCAGGTGGCTCTGGCAGCCGATGTTGGCGGTGGCGATCACGTCCGGGCTGCCGCTTTCCAGGGCTCGCAGCTTGTCGTCACGCAGTTGCCGGGCCAGGGCGGGCTGGGTCAGCGAGTAGGTGCCGGCCGAGCCGCAGCACAGGTGGCCGTCGGGCACCGGGGTCAGGTTGAAACCCAGGCGTTGCAGCAGGTTTTCCACGGCGCCGCCCAGTTGCTGGGCATGCTGCAGGGTGCAGGGGCAATGGAACGCCAGGCGCTGACCGCTGCGCACTTGCAGCGCTGCCAGTGGTTCGGTCCGTACCACCTCCACCAGGTCCCGGGCCAGGCTGGCGACTTGCCGCGCCCTGGCGGCATAGGCCGGGTCGTCGGCCAGCAAATGCCCGTAGTCCTTGACGAAGGCACCGCAGCCACTGGCGGTCTGGACGATCGCCTCGACGCCTTGCTGCAGGTGCGGCCACCAGGCGTCGATATTCTGTCGCGCCCGCTGGCGGCCGTTCTCCTGGGCGTCGAGGTGGTAGTCCACGGCGCCGCAGCAACCGGCCTCGGCCACTGGTTGTACGCTGATGCCCAGGCGATCCAGGACCCGGCTCGCGGCGGCGTTGGTGTTGGGCGACAGCCCCGGTTGCACGCAGCCTTCGAGCAGCAGCACGCGCCGGGCATGGACCCTGGGCGGGCGCACGCCGGCGGCCGGCACCTGGCGCGGCAGCTTGTCTTGCAGGGCCCGGGGCAGCAGCGGGCGCAGGCGGCTGCCGCCCTGGACCAGCACCTTGAACAGCTGCGGATTGCCGGCCAGGGCGCGCAGGCCCTGGCGCAGCAGGCGCTGGCCGGGCGGGCGGGGCAGGGCGGCATCGACCACGGCCCGGCCGATGTCCAGCAGGTGGTGGTATTCGACACCCGATGGGCAGGTGGTTTCGCAGTTGCGGCACGACAGGCAGCGATCCAGGTGCAGTTGCGCCTGGTCTGTGACCGCCGCGCCCTCCAGTACCTGCTTGATCAGGTAGATGCGGCCGCGCGGGCCGTCCAGTTCATCGCCCTGCAACTGATAAGTGGGGCAGGTGGCATTGCAGAATCCGCAATGCACGCAACTGCGCAGGATGCGTTCGGCTTCGGCGGCCCGTGGCAACTGCCGGGCCTCGGGGCTGAGGGTGGTCTGCATGCTCTAGAACTCCGCGTAGAGACGGCCGGGGTTGAAGATCCCCTGGGGGTCCAGTTGTGCCTTGAGGCGCTGGTGGTAGTGCAGCAGGGTCGGCGCCAGGGGCTGGAACGGGCTGTCCAGCAGGCCGTGGCTGTAGCAACTGGCATGCCCGCCCACGGCGCCGACCACGCCGCGGATGCGCTCGGCGGGCGCGTCGGACCTGAGCCAGCGCTGGGCGCCACCCCAGTCCAGCAGTTGCTCGCCGGGCAGTTCCAGCGCCGGGGTGTTGTGCGGCACCGACAGCCGCCACAGCGGCAGGCCCGGGTCGAAGAACGCCAGCTGCTGCTCGTTGAGCCGGGTCCAGTAGACGTCGTCCAGCGGTTCGCCGCCGAGCCGGTCATGGGCGGCCGCCACCGAGCCTTCGCCACCCTCCAGGCGCAGGTGCAGGTGCCGGCCGTCATGGCAGGCGGCGCTGATGGGCAAGGGTTGCTGGCCCCATTCGGCGAGCCTGGCCAGGGCTCGCTCGGCGGGCATTTCCAGGCTCAGGCCCAGGCATTGGCGGGGCTTGGGCAGTACCTTGAGCGAGACCTCGGTCACCAGCCCCAGGCAGCCGAAGCTGCCGGCCATCAGCCGCGACAGGTCGTAGCCGGCGACGTTCTTCATCACTTCGCCGCCAAAACGCAGGTGCTGGCCGGTGCCGCTGATGATCCGGGTGCCCAGGACAAAGTCGCGCACCGCTCCGGCCCAGGGCCGGCGTGGTCCGGACAGGCCGCTGGCGAGCATGCCGCCCAGGGTGGCGCCGGCACCGAACGACGGCGGTTCGCAGGCCAGCATCTGGCCGGCGGCATCGAGCACGGCCTGCAGCTCGGCCAGCGGTGTGCCTGTACGCACGCTGACCACCAGCTCGGTGGGGTCGTAGCTGACGATGCCGCGGTGGACGCGGGTGTCGATGATCTCGCCGGCGCTGTCGCGGCCCAGGAAGGCCTTGCTGTTGGAGCCCTGGATGCGCAACGGCGTGCCGTTGCCCAGGGCCTGGCGCACCTGGTCCAGCAGGGCCTCGCTGGCGTCGAAAACGGTGGCGGTGACCATCAGAAGCGCTCCAGCTCGGGGAAGGGCAGTTGCCCGTGGTGAATGTGCATGGCGCCGAATTCGGCGCAGCGGTGCAAGGTCGGGATGTTCTTGCCGGGGTTGAGCAGGCCGTCGGGATCGAAGGCGCGCTTGACCCCATGGAACAGGCTCAACTCGTCGCCGTTGAACTGCACGCACATCTGGTTGATCTTCTCCCGGCCCACCCCGTGTTCGCCGGTGATGCTGCCACCCACTGCCACGCACAGTTCGAGGATCTTGCCGCCCAGGGCTTCGGCGCGTTCGAGTTCCCCGGGCTGGTTGGCGTCGAACAGGATCAGCGGGTGCATGTTGCCGTCGCCGGCATGGAATACGTTGGCCACCCGCAACTGATGCTCGGCGGCCAGCCGGGCGATGCCCTGCAGCACGGCGGGCAACTGGCGTCGAGGGATGGTGCCGTCCATGCAGTAGTAGTCCGGCGATAGCCGGCCCACCGCCGGGAAGGCATTCTTGCGACCGGCCCAGAACCGCACCCGCTCGGCTTCGTCGCGGGCCAGGCGCACCTCGCTGGCGCCGGACTGCAGCAACAGCTGGCGCACCCGTTCGCAGTCGTCATGGACATCGGCCTCGACCCCGTCCAGCTCGCACAGCAGCATGGCCTGGGCTTGTACCGGGTAGCCGGCGTGGATGAAGTCCTCGGCGGCACGGATCGCCAGGTTGTCCATCATCTCCAGGCCGCCGGGGATGATCCCCGCCGCGATGATCGCCGCCACGGCCTGGCCGGCGTGCTCCACCGAGTCGAAGGCGGCCAGCAGCACCTTGGCGACCTGCGGCTTGGGCAGCAGCTTGACCGTGACCTCGGTGATCACCCCCAGCAGGCCCTCGGAGCCGGTGAACAGCGCCAGCAGGTCGAAGCCTGGCGAATCGAGGGCCTCGCTGCCCAGGGTCAGGGGTTGGCCCTCGACGGTGAGCATCTGCACCTGCAGCAGGTTGTGCACGGTCAGGCCGTACTTCAGGCAATGCACGCCACCGGCGTTTTCCGCGACATTGCCGCCGATGGAGCAGGCGATCTGCGATGACGGGTCGGGGGCGTAGTACAGGTCGAAGGGCGCTGCGGCCTGGGAGATCGCCAGGTTGCGCACCCCGGGCTGGAGCCGGGCGCGGCGAGCGGCGGGATCGACCTGCAGGATGTCCTTGAAGCGCGCCATCACCAGCAGCAGGCCCTTTTCCAGGGGCAGGGCGCCGCCGGACAAGCCGGTGCCGGCGCCCCGGGCCACCACCGGCACGCGCTGTGCGTGGCAGATCTGCAAGATCCGTTGCACCTGGTCCAGGCGTCGGGGCAGGGCCACCAGCATCGGCGTGCTGCGGTAGGCGCTCAGGCCGTCGCATTCGTAGGGGTTGAGCTGCTCTTGGCGGTCCAGCAGTTCCAGGTCCGGCAACTGGCTGCGCAGGGCCTGGATCAGGCCCTGGCGGTCGACCTCGGGCAGGGCGCCGTCGAGGCGTTCATCATAGAGAATCGTCATGGGCGGCGAATGACCTTGTGTCGTTGTTATCAGGTCGCGACTGCATCACGCATGCCTTGCATCATTGGCCCGGGGCGCCTTAGTGTCCATGTGCGCCGGCAGTGGTCGAACCACTTTGTTTTTCGATAGTTACCGCAGGTTTCAATAAATCTGATTGATTTCAATTGCTTGTAGTCAGGATTGAAACCATCTGAACAACCCTTTGTAACTGGTCATACCAGCAGGAGGCGAGATGCAGGATCCAGCCGCGGGGCGGCGTTTGCAGGTGGCCGACGTGGTCTGTGCGCGGATCGAGCGGCTGATTGTCGACGGGGTGTTCAAGACCGGCCAGATGCTGCCTTCGGAGCGGCGCCTGACGGTCAAGCTGGGTGTGTCGCGCACGGCCCTGCGCGAGGGCCTGAAGCTGTTGCGCGCCCGGGGCATCATCGACACCGTTCAGGGCCGTGGCTCCCAGGTGGCACAACTGTCGGCTCCGGCAGCGCAATCGCCGTTGCTGCACCTGTTCAGCTCCCAGCCACGCACCCTCTACGACCTGCTGGAAGTGCGCGCCCTGCTGGAAGGCGAGTCGGCGCGGCTGGCGGCGCTGCGTGGTACCGAGGCGGATTTCGTGCTGATCGGTCGCAGCTACCAGGCCCTGCTGGACGCCCAGCACCAGGCGCTGGAGCCCGCAGCCCAGGCGCGCCTGGACCATGCCTTCCACCTGGCCATCTGTGAGGCTTCGCACAATCCCGTGCTGGTGCAGACCCTGGGTTCGCTCAATGGCCTGCTGCTCAATTCGGTGTTTGCCTCGGTCAACAACCTCTATCACCGACCCTTGCCCAAGCGTCAGATCGATCGCCAGCATGCGCGCTTGTACAACGCCGTGACCGGCCGTTTGCCGGAGCAGGCGCGCAAGGCTGCCCTGGCGCATATCCAGGGCATTGCCCGCAACCTGCAGGAGATCGAAGACGAAGAGCAGCGACTGGTACGGGCGACCCTGCGCCTGCAGGGCTGGGATTAGCATGGGACGCATGGCGCCGGGCGGCGCCATGCGCGTGGGGCCTAGACCGACGGGCGCCAGGTGACGTTCTGGATACCGAACTTTTCCGCCATGGGCCGGCTGGTCTTCTTCACTTGCTCGCGGCCGAACCGACCTATGCGGCCCACCCCGGCATCGCAACTGGCCCAGTGCCAGGCCTCGGCGTTGTCCATCTTCTCCTGGCGGATGATGAAGGACTTGGGGGTGCCGTGCAGGGTGTACTCGATGACGAAGAGTTTTGCGTTGTTCATAAAGCCTTGATTCCTCCCTGTGATCATTGAAGTGATCGCCCGGGGGCGGAAAAATTCACTCCAATTGCTTGGCCGAGGCATCAACGGTCGGGGGATCGCCGGCAGACCATCCGAATGGATGGACACGGCGAGCGTGAGTCTCGTTTTGAAGGGGTGATCCGGCCCGGAGGATGCTGGCGGCCATTTCGGTGGCTGGTTACCATGGAGGCCCGCCGTCCCGCCGCGACCTTGCCATGGCCCTAGCCGCACCCCCCGACCTGACCGACACTGCGATTCCCGTGCAGCCGCTGGCCCGCACCTATCCGCGCGGGCTGTTCATCGAACCCCACGAGCATGACTGGGGCCAGTTGCTGTATGCCATGAGCGGAGTGATGTGGGTCGAGACACCCCATGAGGCGCTGGTGGTGCCGCCGCAGCGGGCGGTCTGGCTGCCGCCCGGCGTGGTGCATGGCATTCGCGTGGTCAGTGACCTGCAGATGCGCAACATCTACCTGCGGCCCTCCCTGGCGGCGACCCTGGATGCCAGCGTCCAGGTATTGCAGGTGGACAGCCTGTTGCGCGAGTTGATCGTGCGCCTGGTGGAGCTCGATCCGCCGCAACCGGACTACTACGAGGCCCTGGTGGGCCTGGCCTTGCTGGAACTGCGGCGGGCCCGGCGCTCACAGTTGAAGATTGTCTTGCCCGATGCCGCCGACCGGCGCCTGGGTAGCCTGTGCCAGGCGGTGATGGCGGCGCCGTCCCTGGACATTTCCTTCGAGCAGCACGCCGAAGCGGCCGGGGCCAGCGTGCGTACCCTGGCGCGGTTGTTCAAGGAACGCCTGGGCCTGGGTTTCGCCGAGTGGCGACGCCAGGTGCAACTGGCCACCGCCGCGGCTGAACTGATCCAGGGCGTGCCGGTCAGCCGGATCGCCCGGGAGCTGGGGTATTCCCCCAGCAGCTTCAGCGACATGTTCCGTCGCGAGCTGGGTGTCGCGCCGTCCCAGTACGTCGCCGGCGAGCCCCTGGCCTGACTTGGCCGATAACCCGAAGCACTTGGCCGATGCCCCGGGCCTTCACTCCCTAGAATCCCCTCCATGGCTGTAGCCGTCGTCGATCCTGCGAGGCTGCGACGAGGCCCGCAGGACTTGCAGTGATCACGAGCCTGCCCGTGGCCCGCGTCCCCGCGCTGTCGCAGAACCTCCTGCGACCCTGAAAACACCACGGCCCCACGGAGTGAACCATGAACTACCTGATTTCCCTGGCGGCCGGCCTGCTGGTCGGGCTGCTTTACGGCGCCTTGCAGGTGCGCTCGCCAGCGCCGCCGGCCATCGCCCTGGTGGGCCTGCTGGGCATGCTCGGTGGCGAACAGTTGTGGCCTCTGGGCCGCCAGCTGGTCAGCCAGTGGCTGTCCTGAGCACTGACCTTCGATTTTTCCTGACTCTTGGAGCCCTTGATGAAAGCACTGCAATTTTCCGCCACCGGCGACCTCGCGGCCCTGCAACTGGTGGAGGTACCGACGCCGGTGCCCGGACCCGGCCAGGTGCTGGTAAGGATCAAGGCGGCTGGCCTGAACCCCAGCGATGTGAAGAATGTCCTCGGGCGTTTTCCCTATACCACGCTGCCACGGATTCCCGGACGGGATTTCGCCGGGGTGGTGGAGCAGGGGCCGGCGCAGATGATCGGGCAAGAGGTCTGGGGCACCGGCAGGGACCTGGGCTTTTTCGCCGACGGCAGCCATGCCCAGTACGTGGTGCTGTCGGCCAAGGGCGTGGCACTCAAGCCCAGGCACCTGAGCTTCGCCCAGGCCGCCAGCCTCGGCGTGCCCTATACCACGGCCTGGGATGCCCTGGAGCGCAGTGGTGTGATGGCGGGTACGCGGCTGCTGGTGATCGGTGGCGGAGCGGTGGCCACCGCAGCCCTGGCCCTGGCCAAGGTGCGCGGGGCGCAGATACTGGCGGCGGCGCGCCGGCCCGGACAGGTGCAGGCGCTGGAATCCCAGGGCTATCCGGCGTTGCCACTGGCGCAGCCGGACCACCTGGCGGCCCAGGTGGGCGAGCGGTACCCCGGTGGCGCCGAGGTGATCTTCGATACCACCGGTTTCTGGTTGCCGGCGGCGGTGCCGGCCCTGGCTGCGTTCGGTCGCATTGCCATCATCGCCGCGCCGGTGGATGGCCATGTGCAGTTGCCGGCCCTGGCCCTGTACCGCAAGGGTGGCTCGGTGGTGGGGATCAATTCGCTGTTGTATGGCGTCGAGGAGTGTGCGGCGATGCTGGAGCAGTTCGGCCGCTATTTCGATCAAGGATTGCTGCCATTGCCCGAGGGGTTGCTGGAGTCGCCGCTGGAGCAGGGGCTTGAGCGTTATGCCGAAATCAACCAGGGCGGCGGCGACAAGGTGGTCCTGATGCCTTGAGGCGGGCAGGGTCGGGGGGATTGCTGAAGGCCCTGCGGGCCTTGGCGCAGCTTCGCAAGCTCGGCAGCTGCTACAGGTTTGGCTTGGTGCAGTCGCTGCCGAACGGCCCGCAGGGCCGCGAGGGATCGCGGATGGTGAAGGCCCTGCGGGCCTTGGCGCAGCTTCGCGAGCTCAGCAGCGGCTACAGGTTTGGGTGGGGCCGATCACGGGATCATTGCGGGATGCCTTTTTCCCAGGCCGACCAGTTTTTGAGGATGTCCTGTACCAGCGGGTTGCCGGCCCGGTAGAGGTTTTCCAGGGCGGGTACGAAACCGCCCTGGTCGGCGTACTTGAGCAGGTTGTCCACTTCGCTTCCCCCCGGCGCCGGGCGGTCGAAATCGGAACCGGCGCGTAGTACCGCCAGGCGCTGGACATCCACCAGGCCTTCGCGGCTGGCCCGCAACAAGGCCTCGTAGGTGGAGTTGTCTTCCTGCTGGGTGGTGCAGTACACGCCCTTGTTGTCGGTCAGCAATCGGGTCCAGACCTCGGCCCGCTCGCTCAGCCGTGTCCCGGAGAACCAGGTGTTACCCGCCAGGGTGTCGCAGCGGGTGACCACTGGCGGCTGGTTGGCCGGGGCCTGGGGGTACTTCAGGCGCCAGGCCGCCGACTCCTTGCTTTCGCTCAAGGTCACCTGCTGGCTCAGGGCAAAAGCCTTGGCCTGGAGTTGCGGATTGAGCTCGAACACTTCGGTCTTGTAGTCCAGGGGCGGTTTCTCGTTGGGCCCCTTGGTGTTGATTCCCAGGTAGCCAGTGGGCCAGTCCTTGGGCGCATCGCGCGAGTCGAGCTCCCACTGGGTGCCGAACTCCACCAGGTAATGGGCCCAGGCGGTGGTACCGATGGTGCCCTGGTGCGGACTGATGCCGGCGATCCCGGCGATCAGGAAATAGCTCTTGCGCAGGTCGAACTTTGGCGACATCGCCAGGGCCAGGGTCGAGGCGGCAGCGTTGGTCTGGCCCATGCCGGTGGTCAGCAGGCACACCTGCCGGTCTTTGCTGCAACTGATGTCCGGATATTCCCCTGCCAGCCCTGGCACCCGGACCTTGTGCTTGAGTTCCAGGCGCTCGATCCAGTTCTGCGCCTCGGGGGCGAACATGCTGATCAGCACCACCTTGGGCTTGATCGGCGCCTCATTGGCCCAGGCCCCGCCGACCAGCAGCGCCCCAAGCCCCACTACCCACGACACTTTCTGCATGCCACGCATAACACCTCCATGATTGCCGTTGACCGGCGCTTATCCTGCTCGATCCAGGTTGCACCGTTGTGATCTTGCTGCTTGTAGCTTGAAACTTGCCGCTGTCGCTAAAACTGGTAGCCAACCCCGGCGTAGTAACCCCAGCCGTTGGAGCGGGCGCGGAATTCGCCATCACCGAAATTCAGCACGCTGCCGTCCTCCCAATTGCCGCCGTTGTGGAAGTAGCGGCCCACCAGAGTGAAGCGCAGGTGGGTGAAGGCGTATAGCAGCACGTTGGTGGCCACCGTGGCGTTGGCCGTGCGGGCCGGGTTGTCCTTGTGCAGGTCGGAGCCGAAATCGAAATTGGTGAAGCCGATGTAGGTCAGCGATGCGCCGTTGCTGAAGCTGTCGATGGGCACGATGTACTTGAGCTGGGCGCGGTAGCCGTCCCAGGAGTATTCGTTGCTGGCGCCATAGTTCTCCCATTGGTAGCGGCCATAGAAGTTGGCGGACAGGTTGACCCGCGAATGGGTGTCGATGTCGGTGCCCAGGCCGCTGTACAGGGTGTTGGCGCGGTTGGCGGTGCGGCTGCCGTGGTCGTAGATCCAGTCGAAGGCTATGTACCACTCCTTGATCGGGCCGATGGCCAGGCTGCGGCCGGCCAGGTAATCGATGGAGATGCGCGGTTCATGTTCCATGAACAGGGGCGAGCCATGATCCCAGATGCCCTTGTCGTGGCTGTTGCCGATATCGAGGATCTTCGGCAGGTCGATGTAGCCGTAGAGTTCGAACGGCCCCTTGCGCCCGAAGTACTCGTATTCCAGGTAGACGTCGTCCGCCGGGCGCGGGCCGAAGCTGATGTCCTTGCTGCCGATCAGCATCAGGTCCTGGTTGTACCAGTCCGAGAGGTAGGCACCGGGCTTGGCCGGCTGCACATCCTTGCTGAGGCTTTCGCCCTGGGCCGAATCATCCGCGGTGGCGGGCTGGGCCAGCAGGGCAGGGCTGAGTAATCCGGTAACGATGCCCAGTAGCAGGGAAACAGCGCGCTGAGGTGGCGGCGCAACGCGCCTGGAGGTGACGAGCATTGAAAATCCTTGTTCGTGCTGGAGTGGGGGCGAGTCCAGGTGATCATCGGCGAACAGCCGGTAAACCCGTGGCGCAAACGTTTGCATGTGCCGTACCAACTTGCCCTGTCGCAGGATCATGCAGGGCTGGGTCGGCAGTAAGGGCGGGACAGGAACGTGCACTGAAAGCGTGCAGATTGATGGGTGAATGTGTCCTGTAAATTTTTCAGAACACGGCTTATCGCGGTTTATCTATACGGATTGCCGCTTCTTAGGCGAAATTGGCTGAAGTTTATTACCAAGGTATTAATGCTATTTGATGGTGCGCCAGGGTTGGGCAAGCCTTTGAAGCTCGTCTAGGTTTCAGCCAGGGAAATTTAACCAACGGTCAGGTTTTATCGCGTAGATGCGGGCAGTAAAGGAATCCAGCGCTTCCGGGTAGTACGCGTTTTACGAGTTTCAAACCTGCTCTCAAGGAAGGAGCCGCACGTGAGCGCACGTCATGCCAGGGATATGTTCGCCAGTCTTTCGCCTTTGCCCCTGGCGATTCGCCTGGGCCTGGCGGGCCTGCTGTGGGGGCTGGCCAGCCCGGCTGCCATGGCCGCCTGCTCGCCGGCCAACCCCACGGCCGGCAGCATCGTCACCTGCAGCGGCAATGCCACGGCGATCCTCACCAACGCCTTCGCCACCTCGGCCGACGACCTGACGGTCAACGTCAGCAGTGGCGCAACCTTCAACTCGCTGCTTGGCGGCACGGCGATGAGCCTCACCGGCCACAACGTCACGCTGAACAACAGCGGCACCATCGACCCGTCCCTGCTCGGCCTGGTGACCCTGCTCAGCAACGGCGCGGTGATCGGCAACGGCAGCGCCGCGACGGTGAACATCAACAACGCCGCCAGCGGCACCCTCAACGGCACCTCGGGCATTCTCGGCCTGAACCTGGGCACGCTCAACGGCATGGCGCTGAATATCAACAACGGCGCAGGCGGCAGTACCACCATCGTCAACAACGGCAGCATCGGCACCTCGGCCTTGCTGGGCCTGACCCTGCTGTCCTCCGACGCGCCAGTGGTGGCGGTCCGGGGCGGTTCCCAGGTCAACATGACCAACAACGGCACCCTGGTGGGCCGGGTGGCGTTCCAGGCCTCGGCAGGCGGCAACAATTTCACCAATACCGGGCTGATCAGTGGCGGTGTCTCCCTGGGGGCCGGCAGCACCAACACCTTCACCGCGGTGACCGGCTCCTCGGTCAGCAGTGGCGGCGGGATCGGCATCAGCCTGGGCGGCCTGCTGGGGGTCGACCTGACGTTCGCGCCCACCGGGCAGATCGATGGTGGCTCCGGTGGCACCAATACCCTGTTGCTGCAGAACACCCTGGGGGTGGGCGGCGGCGTTACCGGCAGCGGCACCGTCTCCAGTGCCAACTACATCAACTTCAACAACCTGACCCTCAACAGCGGCACCTGGACCCTGCAGGGGCCGGTGGTGAGTGGCAACACCACGCTCAATGGCGGGGTAGCCCTGTACAACAACAGCGCCACCTTCGGCAGCGGCCTGTTGACCTCCAACGGAGGCGTGCTGCAGGCCAGCAGCGCCGGCCTGACCCTGAACAACCTGATCAGCCTCGGCGCGGGCGGCCTGACCCTCCAGGGCAGCAACGACACCACCCTGGCCGGGGTGATCTCCGGTGGGGGCGGGCTGGTCAAGTCCGGCACCGGGCAGTTGAGCCTCAATGGCGCCAACACCTACACCGGCAGCACCACCCTCAATGCCGGTACGGTCCAGCTGGGCAACAACCTGGCCTTCGGCGGTTCCACCGTGAGCCTGGGCGGCGCGGCCAGCTTGAGCACCCCGGGCACCATCAACCTGAACAACGCCTTTGTCCTGAACAATGCGTTGAGCACCAGTGGCGTCGGCGCTCTGACCTTGTCCGGCATCCTCAGCGGCAGCGCCGGGTTGACCAAGGGCGGCAGTGGCAGCCTGACCCTGAGCGGCAACAACGCG
The DNA here is from genome assembly GCF_020520285.1 of Pseudomonas sp. L5B5. Lineage (NCBI taxonomy): Bacteria > Pseudomonadati > Pseudomonadota > Gammaproteobacteria > Pseudomonadales > Pseudomonadaceae > Pseudomonas > Pseudomonas sp. L5B5. The sequence goes on along the minus strand of NZ_CP084742.1, from coordinate 1,477,020 downwards.
GGCTTCAGCGGCACCACCAGCCTCAACAGTGGCAGCCTGGTGCTGGGCAACGACAATGCCCTGGGCAGCGGCGTGCTCAGCGCAGCCGGCGGCACCACCCTGGACGCCAGTACTGCCATCAACCTGGGCAACTCCCTGGCCCTGGGTGGCAACCTCACGCTGGGTGGCAGCAATGCCCTGACCCTGGGCGGCATCATCAGCGGCGCTGGCGGCCTGATCAAGAATGGCAGCGCCAACCTGGTCCTCAATGGTGCCAATGCCTACCTGGGCAACACCGCTCTCAATGCCGGCACGCTGATCGTCGGGAATGCCGGCGCCCTGGGCAGCGGCACCCTCAACGCCGCGGCCGGCACCACCCTGGACGCCAATACCGCGCTGAGCCTGGCCAACAACCTGAACCTGGCGGGCAACCTGAATCTGGGCGGCAGCCAGAACCTGGGCCTGTCCGGGCAGATCAACGGAATCGGCGGGCTGGTCAAGAACGGTGGGGCGAGCCTGACCCTGTCCGGCAACAACGGCTACCTGGGCAATACCAACCTCAATGCCGGCTCGCTGATCCTGGGTAGCAACCTGGCCCTGGGCCTGGGCGTACTCAATGTCGCAGGCGGCACCACCCTGGACAGCAGTACCGCGGTATCACTGGGCAACACCCTGAACCTGGCCGGCAACCTCAACCTGGCCGGCAGCAATGCGCTGACCCTGGGCGGCACCGTCACCGGCACTGGCGGGCTGACCAAGAACGGCACGGCCGGCCTGACCCTCAATGGCAGCAACACCTACCAGGGTGGCACCTTGCTCAACGGCGGGACCCTGACCCTGGGCAACAGCGGTGCCCTGGGCAGCGGCGCCTTGACCGTGGGGGGCGCGGCGAACCTGGGGGCCAGCACCAGCCTGGACCTGCTCAATGCCATCGTGCTCAACGCCGACCTGACCCTGGACGGGCTCAACCCCTTGATCCTGGATGGCGACATCAGCGGCACCTTTGGCCTGGTCAAGAACGGTGGCGCCAACCTGACGCTCAACGGCAACAACAGTTACCAGGGCGGCACCTTGCTCAACGCTGGCAGCCTGACCCTGGGCAGTGCCACGGCCCTGGGCAGCGGCGCCTTGACCGTCGGCGGCGTCAGTTCGCTGAATGCCGGCAGTGCCCTGAGCATCGGCAATGCCATCAACCTCAACGCCGACCTGACCGTGGACGGCAGCAATGCCCTGAGCCTGGGAGGCACCATCGGCGGCGGCGCCGGGCTGATCAAGAGCGGCAGTTCCAGCCTGACCTTGAGCGGCACCAACACCTACCTGGGCGACACCGCGCTCAATGGCGGCACACTGATCCTGGGAGCCGACGGCGCCCTGGGCAGCGGTGCGCTGAATGCCGCCAACGGCACCAGCCTGGATGCCAGTACCGCGGTGAGTGTGGGCAACGCGGTGAACCTGGGGGGCAACCTGACGATCGCCGGCAGCAATGCCCTGACCCTGGGCGGGGTGATCGGCGGGCTCGGCGGCCTGATCAAGAATGGCAGTGCCGACCTGATCCTCAACGGTGCCAATGCCTACCTGGGCAATACCGCCCTGAACAGCGGCCGGCTGATCGTCGGCAATGCCAATGCGCTGGGCGGCGGTGCTCTGAATGCCGCCGCGGGCACCACCCTGGACAGCAGCAGCGCCTTGACCCTGGGCAACCAGCTGAACCTGGGCGGCGGGGTGAACATCGGCGGCAGCGCCGACCTGACCCTGGCCGGGGCGATCAATGGCGTGGGCAGCCTGGTCAAGAACGGGGCCGCCAACCTGACCCTGGACGGTCTCAATGCCTTCCTCGGCGGTGTCACACTCAATGCCGGGACCCTGACCCTGGGCAACAGCGGCGTACTGGGCAGCGGTGCACTGACCGTTGGCGGCGCCGCGACCCTGGACAGCGCCGCGGGCGTCAGCCTGGGCAACAACCTGACCCTCAATGCCAACCTGACCCTGGCCGGCAGCAACGACCTGACCCTGGGCGGGGTCATCGGCGGCACTGGGCAACTGATCAAGAATGGCGCCACCAACCTCACTCTGAACGGCATCAACACCTATCAGGGCGGCACCTTGCTCAACGCCGGTACCCTGACCCTGGGCAACAGCGGGGCCCTGGGCAGTGGCGCGCTGACCGTCGGTGCCGCCGCGACCCTGGACAACAGCACGCCGCTGTCTTTGGGCAACAACCTGACCCTCAACGCCGACCTGACCCTGGCCGGCAACAACAACCTGACCCTGGGCGGGGTGATCGACGGCAGCGGCGGGCTGATCAAGAACGGCCTGAGCGACCTCAGCCTGAGCGGTACCAACACCTTCACCGGCCCGCTGAACGTGCTGGCCGGCAGTGTGACCACACTTTCCAGCGGCGCCCTAGGCAACAGTTCCGGCGCCAGCGTCGGCGCTGGTGCGAGCCTCAACCTGGGAGCCAGTGCCAGCCTCGGCGGGCTGACCGGCAGCGGTTCGGTGCAGCTCAGCCCCGGGGTGGCACTGAGTGTCGGTGCCGGCAACGCCAGTTCACTGTTCAGCGGCGACCTCAGCGGCAACGGACAGTTGATCAAGACCGGCAGCGGCACCTTGACCCTCGGAGGCATCAATGGCCTGACCGGCAACAGCCTGGTCAGCGGCGGCACCCTGAAGGTCGATGGCTCCCTGGCCAGCGCTACGGTCAACGTTGCCAGCGGTGCGACCCTGACCGGCGGCGGTTCGCTGCTGGGAGCACTGGACGTGGCTTCCGGCGGGCACCTGGCGCTGAACTCGGGCAGTGCCTTGTCGGTGGGGTCGCTGGTGCTCAACAGCGGCGCCAACCTGGATGCCAACCTCGGCGCGCCGTCCACCACCTCACTGCTCAATGTCGGTGGCAACCTGACCCTGGGCGGCCAGCTCAATGTCAGCGATGCCGGTGGCTTTGGCGTCGGCGTCTATCGCCTGATCAACTACACCGGCAGCCTGGTGGACCTGGGACTGAACGTGGCCAGCGTGCCGGTGGGCTTCAACCTCGGCGACCTGGTGGTGCAGACCAGCGTCGGCAACCAGATCAACCTGCTGGTGTCGGGCACCGGCAGCAACATCCGTTTCTGGGATGGCAGCCAGACCACCGCCAATGGCGTGGTCGAGGGTGGCAGCGGCACCTGGGATTCGCTCGGCACCAACTGGACATCGGTCAACGGCTCCCTCAACCAGACCTGGGGCAGCGACTTCGCGGTGTTCCAGGGGGCGGCGGGCACTGTCACCGTGGCCGGGCCACAGAGTTTCACCGGTCTGCAGTTCGTCACCAACGGCTACAACCTGGTGGGTGGCGTTGGTGGTTCGCTGACGGCGGTCAATGGCAGCGGTGGCAACACCGCGATCCGCGTCGACCCGGCAGTGACCGCCACCGTTGGCGTGGCGATCAACGGCAGCGGCACCCTGGCCAAGCTCGACGGCGGCACCCTGGTGCTCAATGGCACCAACGGCTATAGCGGCGGCACCTCGTTGCAGGGCGGCACCCTGGTGGTGGGCAACAACAACGCCCTGGGCAGCGGTGCCCTGAGCACCGCCAACGGCACCACCCTGGACAGCAACGGCGCGGTCACCCTGGGCAATGCCGTGACCCTCGGCGGCGCACTGAACATCGCCGGTTCCAACGCCCTGACCCTGGGGGGCACGATCGGTGGCAGCGGCAGCCTGGTCAAGAACGGCAGCGCGAGCCTGACCCTGGGTGGCAACAACACCTACCTGGGGCCGACCGCACTCAATGCCGGTGGCCTGATCCTGGCCAGCAACACCGCACTGGGCGGTGGTGCATTGAACGCGGCGGCGGGCACCACACTGGATGCCAGCACCGCGGTCAGCGTGGCGAATGTCCTCAACCTGGCCGGCAACCTGGGCATCGGCGGCAGCGCCGACCTGACCCTGGGCGGCCTGGTCAATGGCGCGGGCAGCCTGACCAAGAACGGCGCGGCCAACCTGACCCTGAATGCCAACAACGGTTTCAGCGGCGGCACCCTGCTCAATGCCGGGACCCTGACCCTGGGCAACAACGGGGCCCTGGGCCTGGGCGCGTTGACGGTCGGCGGCGCCGCCACCCTGGATGGCAACAGCGCGCTGACCCTGGCCAATGCCATGACGCTCAATGCCAACCTGACCCTGGCCGGCAGCAACGATCTGACCCTGGGCGGGGTCGTCGGCGGCACCGGCCAGTTGATCAAGAACGGTGCGGGCAACCTGACCCTGGGCGGCGTCAACACCTACCAGGGCGGCACCTTGCTCAACGCCGGCACCCTGACCCTGGCCCAGGCCGCAGCCCTGGGCAGCGGGGCGCTCACCGTGGGTGGCACGGCGACCCTGGCCAACACTGCGCCGCTGGTGCTGAACAACAACCTGAACGTCAATGCCGGGCTGACCCTGGCGGGCAACAACGACCTGACCCTGGGCGGCGTCATCGCCGGCACCGGGACCTTGACCAAGAGCGGTGCGGCCAACCTGACCCTGAATGGCAACAACAGCTTCAGCGGCCTGTTCGATGTGCTGTCCGGCAGCCTGATCACCCAGGGCAGCGGGGCCCTGGGCAGCAATGCCGGGGTCAATCTCGGCACAGGTGCCAACCTCGACCTTGGCGCCTCGGCCAGTCTCGCCAGCCTCAGTGGCAGCGGCGCGGTGACCCTTGGCAGCGGCACGGCCCTGACCCTGGGAGGCACCAACCTGGGCGGCACCTTCGCCGGCAGCCTGGGCGGCAGCGGCGAATTGATCAAGGTCGGCAGCGGCACGCTCAATCTCACCGGCAACAGTGCCCTGAGCGGCAACACCCAGGTCAATGGCGGCACGTTGAACCTCAGTGGCTCGCTGGCCAGTGCCACGGTCACGGTCAACAGCGGCGCGACCCTGGCCGGTAACGGCAGCCTGGGCGGCGCGCTCAACGTCACCGATGGCGGGCACCTGGCCTTGAGCTCGGGCAATACCCTGTCGGTGGGTTCGCTGGTGCTGGGCGCCAACGCCAATCTGGACGTGGGCCTCGGCGTGCCGGTCAATGGTGGCGGCAACGCCCTGGTGAACGTCGGCGGCAACCTGACCCTGGACGGCACCCTGAGCGTCAGCGATATCGGCGGCTTCGGCAGCGGCGTCTATCGCCTGATCAACTACAACGGGGCCCTGACCGACAACGGCCTGAACCTCGGCACCTTGCCGGGCAGCGTGGTCCCGGGCGACCTGCAACTGCAGACTGCGGTGGGCAACCAGGTCAACCTGCTGGTCAGTGCGCCCAATACCACCGTGCTGTTCTGGGACGGCTCGCAGACCGTGGGCAACGGGGTGATCGAGGGCGGTTCCGGCACCTGGGGCAGCGGCACCAGCAACTGGACCTCGGTGGATGGCAGCCTGAACCAGGCCTGGGGCAGCAGCTTCGCGGTGTTCCAAGGCAATGCCGGCACCGTGACGGTGAACGGCACCCAGAATCTCACCGGCATGCAGTTCGTCACCGACGGCTACAACCTGGTGGGCGGCGCGGGCGGGGCGCTGAACCTGGTCAATGGTGGCACCGGCAATACCGCAGTGCGGGTCGATCCCAACGCCACTGCCACCCTGGGCGTGGCGCTCACGGGTGCCGGCACCCTGGCCAAGCTCGACAGCGGCACCCTGGTACTCAATGGCGCCAACAGCTACAGCGGCGGCACTTCCTTGCAGGGCGGCACGCTGGTAGTAGGCAACAACAGTGCCCTGGGCAGCGGCGCCCTGGGCACCGCCAACGGCACCACCCTGGACAGCAACGGCGCGGTCAGCCTGGGCAATGCCGTGACCTTGGGCGGCGCACTGAACATCGCCGGCTCCAACGCCCTGACCCTGGGCGGGGTGGTCGGTGGCAGTGGCAGCCTGGTCAAGAATGGCAATGCCAGCCTGACCCTCAATGGCGCCAACACCTATCAGGGCGGCACCGTCCTCAACGCCGGGCAACTGGTCCTGGGCAACAACAGCGCCCTGGGCAGCGGCGTCCTGGCGGTGGGCGGCAATGCCCAGCTCGACAGTCCGACAGCCCTGCAACTGGCCAACGCCATCACCCTGGGCGCCCAGCTGAACCTGGCCAACCAGCAGGCCCTGACCCTCAGCGGCGCGATCGGCGGCAATGGCTCGCTGGTCAAGAGCGGCGCCGGCGACTTGCTGCTCAGTGGCGCCAACACCTACAGCGGCGGCACCACCCTGAGCGCGGGCACTACCCGGGGCGATGCCGGCAGCCTGCAAGGTTCGATCCTCAACAACGCCGCGCTGATGTTCCAGCAGAACAGCAATGGCACCTACGCTGGCAACCTCAGTGGCAATGGCACCCTGGTCAAGCAGGGCAGCGGTACGCTGCTGCTGACCGGCAACAACAGCTTTACCGGCACCACCCAGGTCCAGGCCGGCTCGCTGCTGGTTGATGGCAGCCTGGCCAGCAGCTCTGTGCAGGTGGCCAACGGCGCCAGCATTGGCGGCAGCGGCCAGCTGGGCGGCACCCTGCAGCTTGACGATGGCGCCAGCCTCAAGGCCGGCGGCAGTGCCACGCCGCTGTCGGTGGGCGGCCTGGGGCTGTCTTCCGGGACCAGCCTGGACTTCACCCTCGGGCAGGCCACTGGCTCCACGACAGTGGTCAATGTGGCGGGAGACCTGACCCTGGACGGCACCTTGAACATCACCGACGCCGGGGGCTTCGGCGTGGGGGTCTACCAGCTGTTCCGCTACGGCGGCACCCTGACCAACAACGGGCTGAGCTACGGCAGCCTGCCGGGCAGCGTCCTGCCCGGTGCGCTGAGCCTGCAAACGGCCCTGGCCAATCAGGTCAACCTGCTGGTGCAGGGCGCTCCCGGCCAGGTGCAGTTCTGGAACGGTGGCCAGACCACGGCCAACGGCAGCATCACCGGCGGCAGCGGAACCTGGGGTGGCTCGACCAACTGGACCGACCCCACCGGTACCCAGACCCAGGGCGCGGGCAACCAGTTCGTGATCTTTGGCGGTCAGGGCGGCACTGTGACTGTGGAGGGCAACCAGAGCTTCACCGGCTTGCAGGTTCTGGACAACGGCTACAACTTCGTCGCCGGCAGCAACGGCAGCCTGAGCCCCATCAATGGTAGCGACGGCAGCCTGGCCAAGGTACGGATCAATGGCGGCGTGACCACCCAGATCGACGCGCCGCTGGTGGGCAGTGGCGGTATCGAGAAGACCGATGCCGGGGTGCTGCTGCTGACTGGCGCCAACACCTACACCGGCGGCACTACCGTCAGTGGCGGCACCCTGGCGGGCAACACCACCAGCCTGCAGGGCCGGATGCTGGTCAACGCGCGGATGCTGTTCCTGCAGAACAGCAATGGCGTGCTCAATGGCGTGCTCAGTGGCACCGGCACCGTGGTCAAGCAAGGCGCGGGGCTGCTGCTGATCGACGGCACCCAGCCGTTCAGCGGCACCCTGGCAGTGGAGCAGGGCACCGTGCAGATCGGTTCAGCCCCGGCCTCGCTGGCCGGCCAGGTAGTGGTCAGCAACGGCGCCGCCTTGCAAGGCAATGGCAGTGTCGGTGCCCTGGTCAACAATGGCCTGGTGAGCTCCGGCGGGCCGATCGGCAAGCTGGCGGTCACCGGCAACTTCAGCAACGGCAGCACCGGAACCCTGCAACTGACACCGACCTCGGCCACGAGCCCGGCGTTGCAAGTGGGTGGCAGCGCCAACCTGGCGGGCAACCTGCAAGTCACCGGCCTGAACTACGGCGCCGCCAGCACCAGCTACTCGCTGATCAACGCCGGCGGCGGCATCACGGGCACCTTTAGCAGCAGCAACCTGCCGCAGCTGGTGTTCTTCGACACCTCGCTGGTGTATGGCGCCAACCAGGTGGACCTGAACGTCAACCGCAACCAGACCAGCTTCGTCGACGTCGCCCAGACGTCCAACCAGCGCGCGGTGGCGGCGGCCCTGGGCGCCTATTCGGGAGATGACGACGACCCGGCCGACCAGTTGAACAACCAGATCCTCGGTCTCGATCGCGCCGGGGCAGTGGATGCGTTCAACAGCCTGTCCGGGGAGATCCACGCCAGCACCGTCAGTGCCTTGCTGGAGGACTCGCGGTATGTGCGCGATGCCCTCAACGACCGGATGCGCCAGCCTGGCTGCGGCAGTGGCGAGGATGACCCGCGGCAGGTCCTGGCCAGCCGCGAGAACCGCCTGAGCAGCAGTGGCTGTCATGGCGAAATGGTCGGCTGGATGCGCGTGCTCGGCACCTGGGGCGAGATGGCCGGCAACAGCAATACCGCCAAGCTGGACCGCAACCTGTCGGGCTTCATGCTCGGCAGCGACCGCCAACTGGACGACACCTGGCGTGCCGGGGTGGCTGCCGGCTACACCCGCAGCGACCTTTCGGCCCATCGGCGACAGTCCGATGCCAAGGTCGACAGCACTCACCTGGGCGCCTACCTCAACTCCCAGTTCGACGCCGTGGCCGTGCGTTTGGGGGCGGCGTACAGCTGGCACCGGATCGAGACCAAGCGCGACGTCAATGTCGGCAGCTACAGCGACCGGCTCAAGGCCCACTACAACGCCCGTAGCGCCCAGGTGTTCGGTGAGGTCGGTTATGCCATGGACACCGCGGGTGTGGCCCTGGAACCGTTCGTGGGGCTGTCCTACGTCAACTACGACAGCAACACCGGCAAGGAAAAGGGCGGCGCTGCGGCGCTCAAGGCCAAGTCCAGCCAGGACGTGACCTTCTCCACCGTCGGCGTACGGGCTGGCAAGCGCATCACCCTGGGTAACGGCCAGCAGCTCACCCCACGAGTAGCCCTGGGCTGGCGCCATGCCTACGGCGACACCAAGCCCGATGCCGACCTGACCTTCATCGATGGCGGCACTTCGTTCACTACCCAGGGCGTGCCGATCGCCAAGGACAGCGCCCTGCTGGAGGCGGGCCTGGACTACCAGGTCACCCCGGCCGGCAAGTTGGGCATCGGTTACTCGGGACAGGTGTCCGGGCAAACCAGGGACCATGCCATGACCCTCAACTTCACCCTCGGTTTCTGACTCGGACCAGGGATTGCAGCCGCCCGCATGGGCGGCTTTTTTTATGCCTCACCCCTCCCATACGGCGCCCGCGATAGCCGTGCCGACGCCGGTCGGCGAACGCCAGGCCGCCTGGGTAGGGGCCCGTTTGTAACGGAGAGTCGCAGTGGGCTGGCCATTACCTTACGGAATACACGCCGGCATCTTTTCTATTATCCAGTAATGACGACCCTGGCTAGGATCTGGGCAGCCTGACGGCCGTTGTCGCCGTCCCGGCGCCACAACAATAAATGCCGAGGGATAGTCATGAGCAGTTCCACGCCCTGTAGCCTGGACCAGGTCCAGCAGTTGGACGCGTCCGACCCACTGGCTTTTTGTCGCCAGCGCTTTGCCTTGCCGCAACACAAGATCTACCTGGACGGCAATTCCCTGGGGGCAATGCCAGCCCATGTGCCCGCGCGAATCGAGCGTGTCCTCAAGGAGGAGTGGGCCCAGGGACTGATCAATTCCTGGAACGATGCCGACTGGTACCCCGCGCCGCAACGTACCGGCGCACGCATCGCGCACCTGATTGGCGCCCGGGAGCATGAAGTGATCGTGGCCGACTCGACCTCGATCAACCTGTTCAAGGTGCTGGTCGCGGCCTTGCGCATGCAGCCGCAACGTCGGCTGATCCTGGCGGAAAACGGCAATTTCCCCACTGACGTCTACATCGCCCAGGGTGTTTCGGAACTGACCGGCTGCCTGTTGCAGTGCGTCGATCCAGAGCAGGTCATGGAGGCGCTGAGTGAAGAGGTGGCCGTGCTCTCGCTGACCCATGTCAACTTCAAGTCCGGCCGCCGCTACGATATGGCGGCCATTACCGCCCGGGCCCATGAGCTGGGGGTGCTGGTGGTCTGGGACCTGTGCCATTCCGCCGGAGCCATGCCGGTCCAACTGAATGCGGCGGGTGCCGATTTTGCCGTGGGTTGCGGCTACAAGTACCTCAATGGCGGACCCGGTGCTCCAGCGTTCGTCTTTGTTGCCGAACGCCATATCCCGCATCTGCGCCAACCGCTGACAGGTTGGCATGGCCATGCCAGACCCTTCGATTTCACCCCTGAGTACCAGCCGCACCCGACCCTGGACAGGATGCTGGTGGGCACGGCGCCACAGCTTGGAGTGCTGGCCCTGGAGGCGGCCCTGGAAGCGTTCGATGGGGTCGACCTGCAGGCGTTGCGCGCCAAGAGCGTGGCCCTGACCGAACTGTTCATCAGCCTCTGCGACCAGCAGTTGCAGGGGCTTGGCGTAACGCTGTGCAGCCCAAGGCAGGCCGAGCAGCGTGGCAGCCAGGTCTCCCTGAGCCACCCCCAGGCCTATCCGGTCATGCAGGCCCTGATCGCCCGGGGCATCGTCGGTGACTTCCGGGCACCGGACATCCTGCGTTTCGGCTTTGCGCCGCTGTACAACCGCTATCGGGAGGTGTGGGAGTGCGTGAGCGCACTGCGGGAAATCCTGGTGAGCGGCGAGTGGGACCAGCCGCAGTTCCTGGCCCGTAAATCGGTGACCTGAACCTCAGTGCCTAGCCTTGGAGCAAGCGTGTCATGACAAAAACAACACACACCTTCAAACAAGTGGCAGACCGAGAGAAAGGCCTCAAGCAGACCTTGAGCAGCAGCCAGCTATCGATGATCGCCATTGGCGGGGCCATCGGCACCGGGCTGTTCCTGGGCAGCAGTTTTGCCATCGGTTTCGCCGGGCCCAGCGTGCTGGTGAGCTATGGCATCGGCGCGCTGATTGCGTTGCTGCTGATGGGCTGCCTGGCGGAAATGACCGTGCGCCATCCGACGTCCGGGTCGTTCGGTTCGTTCGCCGAGTTCTATGTGGCGCCCTGGTTCGGTTTTGCCCTGCGCTACGCCTACTGGGCGTCCATCGTGTTCGCCGTGGGCACCGAGATTACCGCTGCGGCGATGTACATGAAGTTCTGGTATCCAGAGGTGCCGGGAGGCTACTGGATGGTCGGTTTCTCCCTGGCGCTGATCCTGGCCAATGCCTTGAGCGTCAAGGTGTTCGGCAGCATCGAGTACCTGTTCTCGCTGCTCAAGCTGTGCGCCATCGTCGCCTTCATCCTGCTGGGGGCCTGGGTGGTGTATGACGCGCCCATGGACTCGGGCATCGGCCTGGCCAACTACAGCAATGACCGTGGGTTCTTTCCCAATGGTGTCTGGGGCACCTGGGTGGCGGTGATCGTGGCCTTCTTCAGTTACCTGAGCATCGAGATGATCGCGGTGGCGGCGGGCGAGGCCAAGGACCCCGAGCGGGCAGTGACCCGGGCGTTTCGCATCACCGTGGTGCGCCTGGTGGTGTTCTACCTGCTGACCATCGCCCTGGTCCTGGCCATCGTGCCATGGGCCCGCAACACGGGCGGGGAAAGTCCCTTTGTCATGGTCATGGCGGCCAGTGGCATTCCTTATGCCAGCGGGGTGATCAATGCGGTGATCCTGGTGGCGGCGCTGTCGGCGATGAACAGCCAGTTGTACATCACCACTCGGCTGATGTTCAGCCTGTCCCGGGCAGGCCAGGCGCCAGCGATGCTGGGTCGCTTGAGTCGCAATGGCGTGCCATTGGCGGCGCTGCTGCTGTCCTCCCTGGGCATTGCCCTGGCCACCTTGCTGTACCTGGCCTACGCCGAACAAGCCTTCACCCTGATGATGTCGATCGCGATGTTCGGCGCCATGTTCACCTGGGCCGGGATCTTTCTCACCCACTTGTTCTTCCGTCGCCAGCAGGGCAGCGAACCCCTGGCCTTCAAGCTCTGGGGCTATCCCTGGACCAGCCTTGGCGGCCTGGTGCTGATGCTGGCGGTAATGGTCACCACCTTGTTCACCGAACAGTTCTTCCTGACCCTGGTCTGCGGGTTGCCCTTCCTGGGGGTGATCCTGTCGATCTATTACCTGCGGTTTCGTGGCAAGCGCGCGCTTGACGCCGAAGCCCCCAAGCCGCTGCCGCTGCGACAACCCTGAGCGGGCGCGCTCTTGTAGTCGCTGGCGGGCCTGCGAGGTTGCGCACGGCCCGCTAACCCTGGCGTTCCTGCAGGCCGTGCGCGGCCTGCAGCAGTGACGACGTGAAGCGGGCTTGCACAGAGCCCGCCGTTCCCAAGCTCGTCCGCTTCCTGTGGCCCGATGACCACCGCAGGCGTGGACGGCTGTCCCCTGCATGACCCACGACAAGAACAATAAATCACCCGAGGTTCTGCCATGCCCTCTGTCTCGCGTTCCTTATCGCCGTTGCTGTTGCCGCTGCTGGGTTGCGTGCCCTGGACCACCCAGGCCGCCGAGTCCGGATTCATCGAGGACAGTCACTTGAGTGTCCTGGCCCGCAATTACTACCTGAACCGCAGCATCCAGGACGGTCGCGCCGACCGCAAGGACTGGACCCAGGGCTTCATCGGACGCTTCAGTTCGGGATTTACCCAGGGCACTGTCGGCGTAGGCGTGGAGGCCTTCGCCTTCCTGGGGCTCAAGCTGGATGCCTCAGGCGGCAAGACGGGCACCTACAACTTGCCGATTCACGACAACGGCAAGCCGGCGGACGAATACGCCAAGGCCGGTGCGGCACTCAAGATCAAGCTCTCCAACAGTGTGCTGCGTTACGGCGAGCAGTCAGTGGACACCCCGGTGTTCGCCGTTGGCCACAACCGTCTGATCCCGGAAACCGCCACCGGTTTTGCCCTGGATAGCCAGGAACTGGACAGGCTCAAGTTGCAGGTTGGGCACTTCACCTCCGCCACCGGACACGTCACCACCAACGGCAACGGTGATCTGTGGGCCTTCTATGCCGGCACGACCACGCCCTCGGTGGACTACGCCGGTGGCCAGTACCAGTTCACCCAGGACCTGGGTGCCAGCCTCTATGCCGCGCGTTTCCAGGACATCTGGAACCAGTACTACGCCAATTTCAATGGCCGTACCGACTGGGGGGAGGGCAGGCACGCCGGCTTCGACCTCAACCTGTATCGCACCCTGGATACGGGCCGGGCCAAGGCCGGGGCCATCGACAACACTACCCTCGGCGCTTCGGTGTTCTATGGCCTGGGCGCCCACCGTGTGACCCTGGCCTTGCAGAACGTCGACGGCAACACCCCGTTCGACTACCTGGGCGTCGGTGACCTGGACCGCAACGGTCGCAACGGCCGCGACCAGGGCGCCTCGATCTACCTGCCCAACTCGGTGCAGTACTCGGACTTCAATGGGCCCAACGAGCGCTCCTGGCAACTGCGTTATGACCTGTCCGTGGCTGGCTATGGGGTGCCGGGCCTGAACCTGATGGCCCGCTACCTGCGGGGCTCCGGAATCGATGGCACGCACACCCCGGCCGGTAGCGCCTACGCCGGGATGTATGGCAAGGATGGGGTACACCGGGAGATCAACGTCGAAGCGCGTTATGTGGTGCAGACCGGTCCCTGGAAGGACCTGAGTCTGCGCCTGCGCCAGACCTGGCACAGGGCGAATGTGGCCCAGGGCGAGGGCAATATCGATGAGTTCCGGCTGATCACCGACTACCCGATCGAGATCTTCTGAAGACACACTTGAAACGCCCAATACCGTGGCCTCGCGCCGGCGCGGCATCGTCGGCTCCTGGAGTCGATGCCGCAGCGACGGCCTAGGGGATTGCCGCGGCTTTCTTCGATGCTCTGGCGGCCCGTCCGAGTCGCAGAGCCTTGATTCAAGCGGCGGGCTCGACCTCGGTCTGCGACCTTTGCCGAGTGCGGTTCATCAGCCCCAAGGCCAACCCGGCCAACAGCACCGGAACGGCAATCCACAGGAAGAAGTGCTCCAGGCCCCCGGCGTTGCCGAAGATCCAGCCCCCCAGCATCGAGCCGGCAATCGATCCCCCACGCCCGGCCGCCAGGGCCCAGGCCACGCCGGTGGCCCGGGAGGCGGTGGGGTAAAGGGTAGCCGCCACCACGCTGAGGTTGTTCAGGGTGCCGGTCAGGCTGAAACCTGCGAGGAACACGATGACCAGGGTGCCGGTCGCGCTGTGCAGTTGGCTGCCCGTCAGGGCCAGGGCGGCAGCCGCGACCAGGCACAGCCAGGGCAGGATGCGCAGGGCGCCGATACGGTCCATCAGCAGGGCCATGGCGATCCCGCCCAGCACTCCACCCAGGGGAACCATCGCGCTGATCTGCGCCGCGCCGCCGGTGTCGTAGCCGCTGGCCCGGAGCACGGTGGGCAGCCAGTTGGTCAGCAGGTAGAACACGAACAGGCAGCAGAAGAAGGTCAGCCACAGCAGCAGGGTCCGGGCCAACTGGCCCGGGCTGAACAGCGCCGAGAACGCAGCGCGTGCGCCCGCCTCACCGGCGTCGCCGACCAGTCGCACCCGTTCCCAGTCAGTCCGGCCGCTGATCTGGCTGACGACCCCGCGCAGGGCGGCGGCGTGGCGTGGACTGTTGGCCATGAAGCACACCGACTCCGGCAGGGCCAGGTAGAGCACCGGCAACAGCAGCAAGGGCGCCAGGCCTCCCATCAGCAGCAGGCCCTGCCAGCCCACCCGGGGGAGCAGCGCGGCGGCCACGCCACCGCCCAGGGCCAGGCCCAGGGTGAAGCCGCAATAGCTCAGGGTCACCAGCAGCATGCGCCGCCGCGCCGGCGAGTATTCCGAGCTCAGGGTGATGCAGTTGGGCAGTACGCCTCCCAGGCCGATGCCGGTGACGAAGCGCAGGATGCCCAGCACTTCGATGTTCGGTGCCAGTGCCGATGCCAGGGTGCCCAGGGCAAAGATCAGGACGCAGCTCAGCAGCACGATCTTGCGTCCATGGCGGTCGGCCAGGGGGCCGAAACAGAAACTCCCCAGAAGCATGCCGAACAGGCCCGCGCCAAAGACTGGCGCCAGTTGTGCCCGTTCGATGTTCCAGCTGTGGATCAGCTCCGGGGCGATGTAACCGATGGCGGCGGTGTCGAAACCGTCCAGCAGGACAATCAGGAAACACAGCAACAGCACGCGTATCTGCAGGAGTGACAGCGGGCTGCGGTCGATGAGTTCAGTGAGGTTTTGCGTACGCTCGTACATGGTGGCTCCTTATGGGTTTTGTTTCTGGCGGGCGTGGGGAGCCCGCCGGATGACCACGATTGCCGGTGCCGCGAGGTGGGTGGCGAGGGGAATGGAGGTTCAGTGAAGGTTGAAGAAGTCCTGGGCATTGCTACCCAGAATCCGTGATTTATCGCTCTGCGCCAGTTCGTCGTGCTCGGCCACGCCGCTGCCGATACGTTGTTCGCCCAGTGGGAAGGGCGAGTCGGAGCCGAGCATGACCCGTTCGCTGCCCATGACCTGTACCAGCAGCTTCAGGGCCCCGGGATCGAACACCGCGGAATCGACGAAGAAGCGCTTGACGTAGCTCGACGGCAATTGCGGGCAGTTCTCGCGGACGATATCGCGATGGCGCCAGGCGTTGTCCACTCGCCCCAGGAGAAAGGCAAAACCGCCGCCGCCATGGGCAAAACAGATGCGCAGGGATGCGGGCAGGCGTTCGAAGGCCCCGGAGAGAATCAGCGAGAGGATCCCCAGCTGGGTTTCCGCCGGCATCGCCACCAGCCACGGCAACATCCATTTGCGCATGCGTTCGCCGCCCATCATGTCCCAGGGATGGACCAGTACCGGAATGTCGTTGCGCCCGCAGTGATCGAGGAAGGCCACCAACTGGTCGTGATCCAGGTCGCGATTGCCCACGTGATTGCCGATCTGCACGCCGACATGACCGATGGCGCGTGCCCGGCTGGCTTCGGCGCAGGCTGCCTCCAGGTCCTGCAGGGGGACCTGGGCCAGGACCTTGAGCCGGGACTCGTGGCCGGCGGTCATCTGCATGGCCCGATCGTTCATGCGTTGTGCCCAGGGCACGGCCCGTTCGATCGGTGCGTCGTAGCCGAACATCACCGGAGTGGCGCACATGATCTGCACGTCCAGGCCCTGCTCATCCAGGTGTTCGATGCGGCGGGCCGGGTCCCAGAGCACGTCGTGCACCGGGCGAAAGGGCTTGTCGCCAACCATGATCTGGCCCTTGGCACCGTCCTTGTACAGCCAGGGGGCACGCACCGGGTCAAGGTGCTCGGCCTCGTCCCGGGTGATCGCGGGGAAGAAGTGCGAATGCATATCGATTTTCATGAGGAGGTCGCCGTCTTGAGAGTTCGGTGCCAGGTCTGCCAGTCGCGGCCCGGATGGATTTCGCCACAGCCAGTGCAACGCCGTTCTGGGTCGCTGGTGGCGTAGAAGGTTTCGTAGATCGGCGGCAGGTCATCGACGATGCTGTGCAGTTGCAGCTCATGGCGCTGGATCAGCGTGCCGCAACTGGCGCAGGACCATTGCAGGGCATCGAGCATTCCCTGCGGCCGTCGGCGCTCCAGTACCAGGCACAGGCTGCCGGGCTCCGGGCGCTGGGGGGAATGGATGACGTGGGGCGCCATCAGGTAGATGTCACCTTCACGCAGGTCGACGCGCTCGTAGCGGCCGCGGTCCCAGATGTTCAGGTAGGCATTGCCCTTGAACTGGTAGAAGAACTCCTCCAGGGGGTCGTCATGGAAGTCGGTGCGCTGGTTCGGGCCACCGACCACCGTGACCATGAAATCGGCGTCTTGCCAGATCTGGCGATTGCCCACCGGTGGTTGCAGCAAGTGGGCGTGTTCTTCGAGCCAACGGTTGAAATTCAGTGGTGCGCTGTAGTGATGCTTGCTCATTGTTATTGTTCTCGGCGATTGAGCGGGGCGTAGGCCACCGCCTTGATTTCGATGCGCAGGTGCGGATGCGGCAGTTGATGCACGGCCACGGTGGTACGGGTCGGACCCTGCTCGTCGAAGTACTGCGCGTAGACTTGGTTGTAGGGCCCGAAGTCATTCATATCCACCAGGAATGCGCTGATTTCCACCAGGTCCTCCAGGCCGGCGTCTTCGCTGGCGAGAATATCGCGGATGTTCTCGATCACGGCACGGGTCTGGGCCCGGATGTCCAGCGCCGTGGTGCCCAGGGCATCGACCTCGACGCCTTCGAAGCTGTTGTCCGGGCGTCGTGAGCTGGTGCCGGAAACGAACAGCAGATCGCCGGCGCGCTTGATATGGGGGAAGCGGCCCCGGGGCTGGGCCTTGCCGGGCACCAGGGTTGCGCGGTTGTCTGTCATGGCCGTTCTCCCCGGGACTGGTCGCGGCAGTGGAAGGCGCATTCACCGTAGCCGGCGATCTCGACCTGCAGATGGTTCCCGGCGGACAGGGGCACGGCGGCGGTGGCGGCCCCGGCCATGATCAGGCTGCCGGCGGGCAGGCTGATTCCATCCCGGGCCAGCAGGTGCGAGGCCTGCACCACGCTGCGCAGCGGATGACCGAGGATCGCCGCGGTGGAACCGGCCTCCACCAGCGCGCCGTCCAGGCGCATGAGCACCCCGGCATTGGCCAGGGTGGAGAAATCCCGGGACCAGGGACCGACCACCAGCCCGGCCGACGAGCAGTTGTCCGCGACCACGTCTTCCAGGCTGAACCTGAATGCTTCGTACCGCGAGTCGATGATCTCGATGGCCGGGGCCACGGCCTCCAGATAGTCCACGGCTTCGAGCTGGGTCAGGGGGCGGTCGATGATGCGGCGGGTCAGGAAGCACAGTTCCGGTTCGGCTCGGGGATGGATGTAACGATCGAGGTCCAGGGTGCCGCCATCTTCTTCCAGCATGGCGTCGGTGAGCCAGCCCCAGATCAGGCTGTCTACGCCCATCTGGATCATCTTGGCCCGGCTGGTGAAACCCAGCTTGAGGCCGATCATGCGTTCACCGTCGGCGTAGCGGCGGGCCATGGACGCGCGCTGGATCCGATAGGCCTGTGCAAGGTCGAACGGGGTGTGCTGACTGAACTGGGGCAGGGCGCGGGCAGTGCGCGCCGCCTGGTCGAGGGCGTGGGCGATGGGTTCGAGGTCGAGGCTCATGGGCGGGACTCCCGGGCGGCGAGCAGGTCGAGGGCAACGTCGACGATCATGTCTTCCTGGCCGCCGACCATGCGTCGGCGGCCCAGTTCGACCAGGATGTCGACGGTCTTGAGCTGGTACTTGCGGGCGGCCACTTCGGCGTGGCGCAGGAAGCTGGAGTAGACCCCGGCATAACCCAGGGCCAGGGTTTCGCGGTCGACCCGCACCGGTCGGTCCTGCAGCGGTCGAACCAGATCGTCGGCCGCGTCCATCAGCCGGTACAGGTCGGTGCCGTGGTGCCAGCCGAGCTTGTCGGCGGCGGCGATGAACACTTCCAGCGGCGCGTTGCCGGCCCCCGCGCCCATGCCGGCAAGGCTGGCGTCGATGCGCTGGCAACCTTCCTCCACCGCCACCAGGGAGTTGGCCACCCCCAGGCCGAGGTTGTGATGGGCGTGCATGCCGGTGGCGGTGTCCGGCTTGAGCGCGGCCTTGAGGGCGCGAAAGCGCAGGCGGATGTCCTGCATGCTCATGGCTCCGCCCGAGTCCACCACGTAGACGCAGGTGGCGCCGTAGCTTTCCATTTTCCGGGCCTGGAGCGCGAGGTTTTCCGGGCTGGTCATGTGGCTCATCATCAGGAACCCGACAGTGTCCATGCCCAGCTCCCGGGCGCATTCGATGTGCTGGCGCGAGACGTCGGCCTCGGTGCAATGGGTCGCCACCCGCACCACCCGGGCACCCGCCTGGTAAGCCGCCTTGAGGTCGTGCACGGTGCCGATGCCGGGTAGCAGCAGGGTGGCGATGCGGGCGTGCTGCAGCACATCGGCCACCGCCTCGATCCATTCCAGGTCGGTGTGGGCGCCGAAGCCATAGTTGAAGCTGGAGCCTTGCAGGCCGTCGCCGTGGGCCACCTCGATGCTGTCGACCCGGGCCGCGTCCAGGGCCCGGGCTATGGCCTGGACCTGGTCCAGGCTGTACTGGTGGCGGATCGCGTGCATGCCGTCACGCAGGGTCACATCCGAGATGTAGAGCTTGTTGCCGGGGGTGGAGGTCATGGCGAAGCTCCTTCAGTTGTTCAGCAGCGATTGGGCCATGCGCTCGGCGGTGGCCAGCGCGGCGCAGGTCATGATGTCGAGGTTGCCGGCGTAGGCCGGCAGGTAATGGGCGGCGCCCTCGACTTCGAGGAACACCGAGGTCTTGAGCCCGCTGAAACGCCCGAGGCCGGGGATCAGCAATGGTGCGGAGGGCGGCACCAGGTCGAACTGCACCTGCTGCTTGAGCCGGTAGCCGGGCACATAGGCCTGCACGGCTTCGGCCATGGTGGTAATGGAGGCGGCGACCTCCTGCTGATCGGCGGCGCCCGAGAGCACCAGCACGGTGTCGCGCATGATCAACGGCGGTTCGGCCGGATTCATGACGATGATGGCCTTGCCCCGGGTAGCGCCGCCAAGGGTCTCGATGGCGCGGCGGGTGGTCTCGGTGAACTCGTCGATGTTGGCCCGGGTGCCGGGCCCGGCGGATTTGCTGGCAATCGAGGCGACGATCTCGGCGTAGTGCACCGGCGCCACCCGGGAGACCGCCGCGACCATGGGAATGGTGGCCTGGCCACCGCAGGTCACCATGTTCAGGTTGAGGCTGTCCAGGTGCTGTTCCAGGTTGACCACGGGGATGCAGTAGGGGCCGATGGCCGCCGGGGTCAGGTCGATCAGGCGGATGCCCGGCCTGGCCCGGCGCAGTACAGCCTCGTGGTGCGGATGGGCGATGGCCGAGGTGGCGTCGAAGACGATGTCGATGCTGGCGAACTCGGCCATGCGCAGCAGGCCTTCGACCCCTTCGTGGGTGGTGGCCACGCCCAGGCGCCGGGCCCGCTCCAGGCCGTCGGAGGCGGAGTCGATGCCGACCATGGCGGTCAGTTGCAGGTAACGGGCCTGGCGCAGGATCTTGAGCATCAGGTCGGTGCCGATATTGCCCGAGCCGATGATCGCGGCCTTGAGGGTTCTGTTCATGAGTGGCTCCGGTCTATTGGGGGCTGGCGAAGGCAGCACTGACGCTGCCCAGGCCCTGGATATGCGCGGTGAAGCGATCTCCCGGTCGCACCGCGACCATGGGCCCCAGGGCGCCAGTAAGGAGGATGTCGCCGGCCCGCAGCGGCGTGCCCAGGCGGGCCAGGGTGTCGGCCAGCCACAGGGCTGCATTCAATGGGTTGTCTAGGCAGGCGGCGCCGGCGCCCAGCGACACCGGCTCGCCGCCTCGACTCAGGCTCATGCCGCAGCGCACCAGGTCGAGGCGATCCAGGGGCACCGGGCAACCGCCGAGGACGAACAGCCCGCTGGAGGCGTTGTCGGCGATGGTGTCGCTCAACTGGATGTCCCACTGGGCGATGCGGCTGCCGACGATCTCGATGGCTGGCAGGGCGAACGCGGTGGCGCGGATCAGGTCGGCCAGGGTGTGGCGTTCATGGGGCAGGTCGTGTTCCAGCACCAGGACGATCTCGGCCTCGACCTTGGGCTGGCAGGTGTCGTTCCAGGCGATGGGCTGGCCGTCGCCCCGGGCCATGTCGGCGAACAGCTGGCCGAAGTCCGGCTGGCCCACCCCCAGCTGCTGCTGCACGGCGCGGGAGGTCAGGCCGACCTTGTGGCCCACCGGACGCCGTCCGGCATCGATGGCCGCGAGGGTGTTGTAGTGCTGCACCTGGTAGGCCAGGTCGGCCAGGGAGGTATGCGGCTGTTCGGCCCGGGCCCGGGCGATCAGCTCGCGCACCGGAGCGCAGGGCTGTCCGTCGAGCTGGGCCTGGCGCAAGCGGTGCGCCGCTTCGATGAGGTCTGCATGCATGTCGAGGTCCTCAGGGGTTGACGCAGATGGTGGTGATCTCGGAGTAGAAATCCAGGGAGTGGCGACCACCCTCGCGGCCCAGGCCCGAAAGCCTTGTGCCGCCGAACGGGGTGCGCAGGTCGCGCAGGAACCAGGTGTTGACCCACACCATGCCTACGTGGAAACGCCGCGACAGCTGGTGGGCGCGCTTCAGGTCGCGGGTCCACAGGGCCGTGGCCAGGCCGTAGGCCGAGTCATTGACCCGGCGCAGGACTTCTTCCTCGGTGTCGAACGGGGCGATGTGGCAGACCGGGCCGAATATTTCCTCGCGCAGGCAGCGGGCGTGGTCTGGCAGGTCGGTCCAGAGGGTGGGCTGGACGTAGGCGCCCTGGTCCCGGGCATCGCCGAACTGTGGAATGCCGCCGCCGCTGACCAGGGTTGCGCCTTCCTCCAGGGCCAGCTGGAAGTAGCCCAGGACCTTGTCCCGGTGCTTGTGGGAGATCAGCGAACCCATGTTCACCCCGTCTTCGTCCGGATAACCGATCTTCAGCTGTTCGGCCCCGGCCTTGAGGGCGGCGACGAAGCGCTGATAGATCGGCCGCTCGACGTAGACCCGTTCCGAGCACAGGCACACCTGCCCGGAGTTGGTGAAGCTGGAGCGCAGTACCCCGGCCACCGCGGCCTCGAAATCGCAGTCGGCGAAGACCACGGCGGCGTTCTTGCCTCCCAGCTCGAAGGACACCTCGCGCACGCCTTCGGCGGCGGCTTTCATGATGGTGGCGCCGGTACGGGATTCGCCGGTGAAGGTGATGGCGTCGACGTCACGGTGGGTGGTGAGGAATTCTCCAGCCGAATTCGGGCCGAAACCGTGTACCAGGTTGAAGACCCCGGCCGGGATCCCGGCCTCCTGCATCACCTCGGCCAGCAGGGTGGCGGAGGACGGGGTCTCTTCCGAGGGCTTGACTACCACCGAGTTGCCGCAGGCCAGGGCGGGGGCGACTTTCCAGGTCAGCAGCAACAGCGGCAGGTTCCAGGGTGAAATGATCGCTACCACACCATGGGGCTTGCGTACGCTATAGCTGAAGACATCATTGCCATCGGCGCCACGCATCTCGAAGAACTCGCCACCGGACTGGCGCAGCAGTTCGGCGAAGGTGCGAAAGTTCTGCACCGCCCGTGCCACGTCCAGGGTTCGTGCCTGCTGCACCGGGCGCCCGGTATCGGCCACTTCGGCCGCGACGAACGCCTCGAAGCGTCGCTCGATACCCTTGGCGATGTTCAGCAGCATATCGGCGCGCTGGCTGGTGCTGCAGTCGGCCCAGGGGCCCGCTTGCGCGGCCTTGGCAGCGGCTACCGCTCGTTCGACCAGGGGCTGGTCGGCTTCGCAGACCTGGCCCAGCAACCGACCGTCCAGGGGGGAGATGTTGGCAAAGGTCTTGGTACTGGCGACAAACTCGCCGTCGATGAAATGGCGCAGCAGGGGAGTGGACACATGAGCCTCCGAAACAGGGGTTTCGGGGCGAGTGTAGGAAGACTAGGTATTAGTGAATAATCAAAATTAACGGGTTTGGTATTGGTTTTTGGAATACATGGCGCGGATCATGCCGGAGATTCTTCGGTGATGGATTCGTTTCGCGCCTGGTCCAGGCATTCGCGAAACAGCCGGGCGGCAGGCCCCAGGTTGCGCTGGGCGGAACTGAAGCAGCCGATGTCGCCGAACTGCAGCGCGGTCCCCAGATCGAAGGCCTTGAGCATGCCGGCCTGGATGAACTGCCGGGAGGCTTCGAAGGGCATCAGCGCCACGGTGCGCTGGTCCTGCATCAGCGTGATGTTGGTCAGGATCGACAGCGACTCGGCGACGTTGTCCGGGGTCGACAGTCCATTGTCGGCAAACAGTCGATCAGAGGTGCGGCGCAGCAGTGAGTCGCGCGTTGGCAGGACCCAGGGGTAGGCGTGCAATTGCTGGAGGCTGACCGGGGCCTGCCGATGCATCGGGTGCCGGGCGCCGGCGACGATGCTCAGGTCTTCGCGGTACAGCACTTCGACCTCCAGGGCCTCGCTGCGCCAGTGCCAGTCGTCGGGCACCCGGCCTACCACCAGGTCGACATCACCTACCGCGAGCGCCGGGAACAACTGGTCCATCTGGCCGACTCGCAGCGACACCAGCACGCCGGGAGCCCGCTGCTTGAGCAGTTGAATGGCCCGTGGCAGCAGCGAGGTGGAGGCCGAGATCAGGGTGCCCACCATCACATGCCCCGAGGTGCCTTCCTGGAAGGCATTGACCTCGTCGGTCAGGGCGCGCAGTTCTGCCAGCAGGGACTTGGCCCGCTGCACCACCACGTGGCCCAGTTCGGTGGCGGTCACCCCACGATTGCTGCGCACCAGCAGCGGCGCCTCGAAGTAGGATTCCAGTTCGTGGATGATCTTGGTCACCGCCGGTTGTGTCAGGTTCAGGGCCTGGGACGCCCGCACCAGCGAGCCGCTTTTCAACACCTGCTCGAAGACCACCAACTGGTGGAACTTGAGCTTGCGGGCAATGGACTGGGTGCTGAACTTCATGGCGGGCTCCGTCAGCTCCCTGGCCTGGGAGGGCGGGCCCAGGGGCGGTGCTTGTGTGTGAGGTGGAACAATCGACCCCGGCAGGGCGATGCAAGCCTAACCAAAGCCCGGGATTTTTGCTCGTCCCCCAACACCGTGCAGGTGCCGATGCGAGGGGCGGCCTGGATGCTAGAGTGCGCAGTCCGGGCATCGCCAATACCAGGGGGGAACATGCAACTGTCCGAACACTTGCTGCTGCTCGAGCGCCAATTGCAAGCTGCCGATGTACGGGGCGACCGTGAGGCGCTGGATGCCCTGCTGGCCGAAGAGTTCCTCGAGTTCGGCGCCAGCGGCGGGCGCTGGGACAAGGCCCAGGTACTGGAAAGCCTGCCGCAGCAGGTGTTCGTCGAGCGGCGTATCAGCCAGTTTGCCGTGCAGCTGCTGGCGGCCGACCTGGCCCAGGCCACGTACCTGTGCCATAACGCCGCAGTGCCCGGGCGCCCGGCCAGCAGCGCCTGGCGCAGCTCGCTGTGGCGTTGGCGCGAAGGCCACTGGCAGATGCTGTTCCACCAGGGCACGCCACGGCCGTCGGCCTGAACCCTCTGCTAGAATCCCCGTCCCAGACTTGACGAGGTGCCCCATGAGCGAGCCGATTCGCCTGACCCAGTACAGCCACGGAGCCGGTTGTGGCTGCAAGATCTCACCCCAGGTGCTGGAGGTCATCCTGGCTGGCAGCGGGGCGCAGAACCTCGACCCCAAGCTGTGGGTCGGCAATGCCTCGCGCGATGACGCGGCGGTCTATGCGATCGACGGCGAACGCGGCGTGGTCTCCACCACCGATTTCTTCATGCCCATCGTCGACGATCCGTTCGACTTCGGGCGCATTGCCGCCACCAACGCCATCAGCGACATCTACGCGATGGGGGGCGACCCTCTCATGGCCATCGCCATTCTCGGCTGGCCGGTGAATGTGCTGGCCCCGGAAATTGCCCGTGAGGTGATCCGCGGCGGGCGCGCGGTCTGTGATGCCGCTGGCATTCCCCTGGCCGGCGGCCACTCCATCGATGCCCCTGAACCGATCTTTGGCCTGGCAGTGACTGGCCTGGTGGAAAAACGCTTCATGAAACGCAACGACACCGCCACCGCCGGCTGCCTGCTGTACCTGACCAAACCCCTGGGGATCGGCGTGCTCACCACCGCCGAGAAGAAGGGCAAGCTGCGCGAAGCCGACATCGGCCTGGCCCGCGACTGGATGTGCACCCTGAACCAGCCCGGCAGCCGGTTCGGCAAGCTCGAAGGCGTGACCGCGATGACCGATGTCACCGGTTTCGGCCTGCTCGGGCACCTGGTGGAGATGGCCGACGGCAGCGGCCTGACGGCTCGCATCCACTATGACCGGGTGCCACGCCTGCCGGGGGTGGAGTACTACCTGGACCTGGGCTGCGTGCCTGGCGGCACCCTGCGCAACTACAGCAGCTACGCCGACAAGGTCGGGCGGGTGCAGGAACTGCACAAGCGGGTGCTGTGCGATCCGCAGACCAGCGGTGGCCTGCTGGTGGCGGTGACGCCTGAAGGCAATGCTGAATTCCTCGCCCTGGCGGCGGAGCTGGGCCTGGACCTGGCGCCCATCGGCGAGCTGGTCGAGCGACAGAGTCACGCGGTCGAGGTGTTCTGATGTCCCGGGACTACACCGATTACCGCGAAATCTTCCTCAATGACCGGCCGATGATGGACACCCGTGCGCCGATCGAATTCACCAAGGGCGCTTTCCCCGGGGTGCTCAACCTGCCGCTGATGACCGACCAGGAGCGCCAGCGGGTCGGCACCTGCTACAAGCAGCAGGGCCAGGAGGCGGCGATCGTCCTGGGGCACCAGTTGGTGTCCGGGATGGTCAAGGCCGAGCGTATCCAGGCCTGGGCCGACTTCGCCAAGGCCCATCCCGATGGCCTGCTGTACTGCTTTCGCGGCGGCCTGCGCTCGCAGATCGTCCAGCAGTGGCTGCGTGACGAGGCCGGTATCGATTACCCGCGGGTGGGCGGGGGCTACAAGGCCATGCGCAGCTTTCTCCTGGACACCGTGGAGACGGCCATGCAGCAGTGCGACTTCGTGCTGCTGGGCGGCATGACCGGCACCGGCAAGACCCAGGTGCTGGGGCAACTGGACAACGCCCTGGACCTGGAGGGCCATGCCAACCACCGGGGGTCGAGTTTCGGCCGGCGTGCCACCGGGCAGCCGAGCAATATCGATTTCGAGAACCGCCTGGCGGTGGACCTGCTGAAGAAGCGCCAGCGCGGCTTGCAGGGGTTTGTCCTGGAGGACGAGAACCGCATGATCGGCAGTTGCGCGTTGCCGCTGGCGTTGCACCAGGGCATGCAGGTGGCACCCATGGTCTGGCTGGAGGACCGCCTGGACCAGCGCGTGCAGCGCATCCTCCAGGACTACGTGGTGGACCTGGGCGCCGAGTTCGTGGCGCTGCATGGCGAGCCGGGTTTCGCGCTATTCGCCGAGCGCCTGCTGGAAAGCCTGAACAAGATCCACAAGCGCTTGGGCGGTGAACGCCACCAGCGACTGCTGGCATTGATGCAAGACGCCCTGGCCGAGCAGGAGCGCAGTGGCACGGTGGAGCTGCACCGTGCCTGGATTCAAGGCCTGCTCAGCGAATACTACGACCCGATGTACGCCTTCCAGCGCGAGAGCAAGGGCGCACGCATCGAGTTCGTGGGCGACCATGCCGCGGTCCTCGACTACCTGCGCCACCGCCACCCCCTGTAGCCGCAGTCGAGCCTGCGAGGCTGCGCCCGCGGACGCGGTCCTCGCCAGATCGGCCCCTGGCGGGCGCTACGCACCCGGTTACAGCCGCGCTGGCGCTTGGCAGCGGCTACAGGTTTTTTTTGCCTCCCTGGCCAGTGTCGGCCAGGGTCTCGAGGCTTTGTTCGATGGCTGTCAGCAGCGCTTGGGCATGAGCCTGGCTGAAGATCAGGGGCGGACGTATCTTCAGGACATTGCCGAACGGCCCGATCCGATTGACCAGGATACCCCGCTGCCTGAGGGCCTCGACCAGCAGCCTGGCCTCCCAGGTAGCCGGCTCCCGGCTGGCTTGATCCGATACCAGTTCCAGGCCGATCCATAATCCCTTGCCCCGGATGTCACCGATCAGCGCATGCTTTTGCGCAAGGTCGGCCAACCCCCGGCGTATCAGCGTGCCCACGCTGCGCGCATTGTCCATGAGGCCTTCGTCGTCGATCACATCCAGGACCGCCATCGCCGCGGCCGCCGCTGTCGGCGAAGCGGCGAATGTATTGAAGTAGAAGGTCTTGTCGCGAAAGGCATCCAGCAACTCGGCGCTGCTGACCAGGGCAGCGACCGGATAGCCGTTGCCCATGGGTTTGCCCAGTGTGACGATATCGGCGGTGATGCCCATGGCCTGGTGGCCCCACATGCTGCCAGTACGTCCGAAACCTGCCTGGACTTCGTCGATGATCACCAGGCCGCCAGCGTCCCGGATCAGGGCGCAGGCACGTTCGAGCAAGGTAGCAGGAATCCGTGGCAGGCCCTCGTTGGCGAAGATCGGGCAGAAGATCATGCCGGCCAGGCCCACCCCCGTGGCTTCGAAGCTGTCGATCTCATCCTCGATCTGTGCCAGGTAGGCCTGGATCAGCGCCTCGCCCACCAGCCCGCCCAGGGGCCGATAGATCTGCGGAAAGGGAATGTTCCTGACTTCGTCGAAGCAATGCCGGTTGCGGTGCATCAGGGGCGAGACCTGTTCCAGCGCTGCCGTGTTGCCGTGGTAGGCATGGCTGCTGCAGATGATGCCACGGCCCGGGCCGTGCATCCGGGCGATACGCAACGCCTGTTCGTTGGCTTCCGATCCCGAGCAGGTGTAGAGCACCTGGTCGAGGCCGTTGGCAAACGTCTTGAGCAGTCGTTCCGAGTAATCCACGATCCCCTGGCTGAGATAGCGGCTATGGATGTTGAGGGTGCCGTTCTGCCGGGTGATGGCCTCGGTGACCCGAGGATGGCAATGCCCGACCACCGGGACATTGTTGTAGCAGTCCAGGTAGCGCCTGCCATCTTGCCCATAGAGATAGACGCCTTCTCCCCTGACCAGGTGCAGCGGTTGCTCGTAGAACAACGGCGCAGCACCCATGGTCTTGCGACGACGTTCCAGCAGGTCGGGATCTTCGCTCATGGTGATCTCCAGCGATGAACATAACGGAGGCCGTCAGATTCCGCGCAGGGCTTGGCCTGCGAGATATCGGCGGGCGAAATCGACGGCGCTGGCGGTATACCTTTGCCGCATTTCCAGAGCGAGGTCGCTGCGCGGGTGCGAGCCAGCCCAGCCCATGACGATCAGCATGCGGAACATCATCAGGGTCGGGATCAGCGCCACATGTTCCTCACCCAATGGCTCGACCTGGCGATAGCCGGCAAGCCAGGCAGCGACGATCTTCTCGATATCCGGATGGTTCTCCAGAAAGGTCACCGAGGAGGCAAGGTCGTACAGGTACCAGCCGAAACCGCTGTCATCGAAATCCAGGACCCTGGCCCGGCCGTGGTCGAAGAGCAGGTTCGACAAGCGAAAATCGCTATGGATGAGTCCGAAGCGGTCCGACGCCTTGCCATAGCGTTCAAGGTGCTGGCGCACCCGTTGCTCGGCTTGTTCGAGAATGGCACGTCCCGGTTCACGCGCGTTGAACCCTGATCGCCAATGGCCCCAGATCGGCGTATCGCCGAAGGCCCCCTGGTGATCCCAGACCTGGCGTTGGAAAAACGCGGGGCGTTGCCATTGCCGTGAGTGTCGATGCATGCGCGCGGTGATGGACCCCAGTTGCCCGAAGGCGTCGAGCAGGTTGTCCGGCTCGGGCGCAGAGCCTGGGATGAAGTCGAACAGCACCAGCATCCTGGGCTCTGTTTCGGGTTCGACCGTCACCTGCTGCACCAGGTGGCGGTCCCTGCCGGATACGGCGATCGCGGTTTCGACCCCTGCTTCGTTGCGCAGCGCTCGCATCCAGGCCAGTTCGGAGCGAACCGCGGCCAGGTTGTGATAACTCTGACGATGCAGTCGCAACACCCAACTGCGATGACCGGCGCTCACCAGAAACAGGGCATTCTCCGAGAGACTGAGCAGATGCAGCTGCGCATCCTGGGCAATGTTCCAGCGTGGCAGGGCCATGCGTGCCACTCGTGTCAGGTAGTCCTTGCGCACAACTTCATTGGCGGTGTCCATGCAAGTCTCCTTGTTGTTCTCATGGGGTCGCGGGAGTCTTGGCTGGCACTGGTGCACCAGCGGATCCCCGGGCGCGGGCAGACTCGTCCTGCAAACGCTTCCCATCATGAAATGGAGCACCAGCGGGCGTTAGCGGATATCGGCAAGTTTGTGCAACCTTGGCAAAGGGCATCCGGCAGGATAGGCGCTGTCGTTGCGTCGGTTTCAGCGGGATCTGTGCAAGGTTTGCGAAGGCAGCTCGCCGAACATGCGCTTGTAGTCCGCGGTGAAGCTGCTCAGGTGCCAGAAGCCCCAGCTGCAGGCGATGTCCTGGACTTGCAGCTCGTGGACCGTGCTTTGCCGGAGGGCGCGTCGCACCTGATTCAGGCGGACTGCACGCAGGTAGTGGACGGGATTGGTGCCCATGATCTTCTGGAAGCACGTCTGCAGGGTACGACGGCTCACGCCGATCATGGCGCACAGTTCGGCGATGGTCAGGGGGTCCTGGGGGGTCTCGAAGATGTATTGCTTGGCGCGTTCGACGATGAGCTTGTGCTGGAGCGTGCGTTGATTGCTTTCGTGCCTGTTGTCCTGGTTCGAGAAGGCTCCCAGCAACGACGTCAACAATGTATGGCGCAGGCCTTTGCGCACGGCAGGATAGGCGAGCAGTTCGGGGGTGAGCTTGAGCACCTGGGACAGCGACTGCAGCAGGGCCCGCAGCTCCATGAGCCCGGCAGTGTCGCTGGCCAGGCAAAGGCTGCCACCAAGAGCGGACTCCAGGTCGAAACCATCGAGGGTGAGTGACAGCTGCGAGAGAGTGTCGGCGCTCAGCACAATGGACATCACGTCGAGCGTTGAGGGGGTGCGATAGTCCAGCTCCTGCCCTGGTCCGAGAGTGACCGGCGCATCGGCTTCGATGATCTGGGTGCCGAAGCGCGCGGCTCCGGACTGTGCCATGGGAATGCCGAACACCCGCGCTCCGCTCCAGGCATAGCCCATCTGATGGAGGCATCGATTGGAGCGTTCGTGAATGACCTGCAGATCGTCGATCCAGCACTCGGTGAGGTTGCCGCAGTAACGGCCAGGGCCGAGCTGATCGTAGCGCTGATCCCAGCCGCGGACGCTGGAGGCCAGCTCATCGATATCGCCGGTCGAATGCCTCCGTACCCGCACCGCTTTCTCTACACCGGGCTCATCGTTCATGCCGTCACCCTTGGCGTTGCAGAAGATTTCTCAACCTAGCGCCGATGACACCGCCCCTGCTAGCAAAAATTGGCAAACCCCATAGCCGCTGTCGAGCCTGCGCACCCGGTCGCAGGCGGCTACACAAGGTGGTTCAGGCGGTTTGCAATGGCGGCAGGGTGCCCAGCAGGGCGACGGCGGCCACTGCCGCGATGCCCAGCGACCACTCCAGGCCCACGCTACGGCGCAGGCTGCCCAGGCGCTGGTCGCAGCCCCGGATGCGCAGGCGGTTGAGGAGCGCGAGAGCCAGCATGCCGCCCACCAGCAAGGCCTTGACCAGCAGCACCAGGGCGAAGCCGCTGAACAGTGGGGTCGGCCACCACTGCCCGGTAAGCATCCGCACATTGATCAGGCCGCTGGCCAACAGGCCCGCCACCAGCACATAGCCCACGCCGCTGAAGCGCCGCAGCAGCGGCTCCATGGACGACTGCGGTTGGCGCAGGACCATCAGCAGCACCAGCAACCCGCCCAGCCACAGGCCGACGCAGCTTAGGTGGACGATCTGGTTGAGGATCAGCAACTGCCCCTTGAGACCCTCGAACATCGCGCCATGGCCCACCGGGGCCAGCGTCGCCAGGAGCAGGGCGGCCAGCCCCAGGCGCAGTGGCAGATACCGGCCCAGTGGCGTCAACAGCAGGCCCAGCAGCAACAGGTTGAGCGCCAGGTGCCAGGTCCAGACCTGGCCGAAGAACGTCTTGCCCAGCACCAGGGCTACGGTCGCCGGGTTCAGCGCGGCGGACCAGGAACCGGCCATGCTGGCGCTGATCAGCAGCAACCAGGCCAGCCCGCTGCCAAGCCCGACCAGGGTCAGCCAGCGAGCCACGCGGTCCAACCGCTGCTGCACGACTTCATGGCCTCGGTCCAGCAGCAACGGACGCAAGCCCCAGGCCCCGATCAGGGTCAGGATCGCGGCGAAATGCACGAAGCGGCACAGCACCAGCCATGAGGCCACGGGTTACTGGCTTACCTTGAAGCTGTAGCTGCCTTCGCTCTTGTGGGTGTCCACCGACACCGCGTGCCATTGCACCTTGTAGGTGCCGGCCGGCAAGGGGGCGCTGGCAGGGGTGACGATCAGGGTCTTCTTGTCCGCGCCATCGGTGGCCAGGCCCTTGAGTGCGACGGGTGTGCCGTCCTTGCTCAGCTCGACCTGGGTGAAGGCCGCTTCCACACCCTCGCTGAACTTCAGGCGCAGCTCGCTGGGGGCGCTGGCACTGCTGTCGGCGGCGGGCGTGGTGTCTTTCAGGTGGGCGTGGGCCAGCGCCGAACCGGTGGCCAGCAGGCAGGCGAGGAGGGCGGAGGTGGTGCAGAGTGTTTTCAACGACATGGCAGATTGCCTCTGGAAAAGAAGGAGCCGGCGCCGCTCGGGCGCCGGCGCGGTTCAAGCGTCTTGCAACTGCATGTGGATGATGGGGTACGGCTTGCCTTCGCCATCGGTTTCCGAGCGACTGTAATCGACGAAACCGTAGTGCCGGTAGAAGCCGTGGGCCTGGGGGTTCTGCTCGTTGACATCGACCTTCAGGCCCGGTTGCCGGACCTGATCCAGCAACTGGCGGCCGATGCCCTGGCCGCGCTGGGCCGGCTCGATGAACAGCATCTGCACGGTGTCGTCGCCGGTGGCGATGAAGCCACCGGGCGTGGCATCGGGGTTCTCCCAGACCAGCACTTGCAGGGCCGGCAGGTAGCTGTCGCGTATCAGCGGGTAGAGGCGCTGGATGTCGTCTTCGCTGATGAAGTCATGGGTGGCGCGAACCGAACGCTCCCAGAGCGCGGTCAGCAAGGCGTCGTCCGCAGCGACGCGAGGGCGAATTTTCATGTGGAGGGTCCATCTTGGTAACTGATTAGATGGCCGGCGGTGGGGCAAGGCCGGCATTTGGGCAGAGACCTGTATGCCCGTGTCGCGAATTAACGCTTGGACGGAGCACTGCAGTGACGGCTGCAAATGAGCGGGAGGCCGATCCTACCCAAACAGGCAGCCCGATGAAAGCCCGGGGTTGTCTTCAATGGCGCATTGGCAAGAGCCCCAGCTCAACCAGCCTGGTATCGGTGGCTGCGGTTTTCTGCAGGTGTTGTGCATTGTGTTCATCCATGACGCCGGGGCACGTCACAATGATGCTGCCTTGGGCCGGGGTTGCGCGCAGCTCATCCACCAGGGGAAAGTCCTGCGCCAGCAAGGGCTGGGGGCAGTAGCCGATCCAGCCGACGGTTTGCCTGTCCGCGAAGGCTCGTTGCCGGCGGTAGTAAGCGTTGGGGGCCACGACACCCCAGGCGATCTCCGGCCAGAACTCAAGCGCCGTGCTGATCAGCTCCACCAGACCTTG
The DNA here is from genome assembly GCF_020520285.1 of Pseudomonas sp. L5B5. Classification (NCBI taxonomy): domain Bacteria; kingdom Pseudomonadati; phylum Pseudomonadota; class Gammaproteobacteria; order Pseudomonadales; family Pseudomonadaceae; genus Pseudomonas; species Pseudomonas sp. L5B5. The sequence goes on along the minus strand of NZ_CP084742.1, from coordinate 1,445,004 downwards.
CCGAGGATTTTGCAAGCAGCGGACCAATGCCCCTGCATCGGAAAACTCCAGGCCTGTGGGTAGCGAGCCTCTGTCCCTGGCGTGGTACTTGAGTGAGAGCCCACCCTCGAGCGGGTTGGATATCCCATTCCAGAGCACAAAGCTCATGTCATTGATGGCGAAGTCGTCATCTTTCCAGGACTGCACTTCGCGGACAAAGCTGGCTTCATCGAGCAGCACGTCATGCTCCTGGCCCTTGTTCCGGCTGTCAGCGCACAAGAACCAGCGCTTGAGGATAGGGTCGATCCTGCCGATCTCCCGCAAGAAACCAAGGCTTCTCTGGATCTGGAGTTGTTCCGGGACTTGAGCGATTTTCTGCCGGTCGAAACTCAAATTGAAATTGAAGCGCTTGAATTCGTCCATGAGTTCTCCGCAAGGAAGCTTCCTGCATGAAGGTTTGCCTTGTGGCCCCGGATTCCCTGGCTGTTTGTGCAAAGAGCCGCTGATTCAGTCGGAGGGCAGGCCAGCCAGGGCGTGATTTAACACGAAAAAGTGATCTGGTGGTGTGTCGCATCAGCTTGCATGCCCGTTCGTGCCGTCGCGGCAATGGCGCGGGTGATCCGCGCCGTTTCAGGCGGGCAAGCAAGCCGGCTTTCTCGGCAGTGCTGGAGTTAGAAGTGCTCTTACCAGGGTGCTAGTCTTGCCGCAGACTGTTTTCGTAGGAGCCCTCATGGGCAATCACAAGATCGAGATTCGTCGCAACAACGTGGAGAAGATCCTCCTGGGTGCCGAGAAAGTCTTCGCCGAAAAGGGTTATGCCGGGACCGCCATGGCCGACATCGCCGAAGAGGTGCAACTGCCGCGTTCCAACCTGCATTACTACTTCAGCACCAAGCACGAACTCTACAGCGCCGTGCTGCTGGACCTGCTCGAGGTGTGGAAGCAGGACGCCCTGTGCTTCGAGATGTTCGACGACCCGCGGGTGGTGCTCAGCAGCTACATCCGCGCCAAGATGCAGCATTCGCGCAGTCGCCCCCATGGCTCCAAGGTCTGGGCCAACGAGATCATGCACCGCGCGCCGACCCTGGGCAGCGCCCTGGATGAGAGCCTGTACGACTGGGCGAAGATGAAGGAAGCCAAGATCCGCCAATGGGTCGAGGACGGGCGGATCCTGCCGGTGGAGCCCTCGGCGCTGTTGTACATGATCTGGGCCTCGACCCAGCATTACGCCGACTTCGATCACCAGGTGAACATCCTCAACGACCACCAGCCGCTGTCGGACCTGCAATTCGAACGCGCGGTGCAGACCGTCACCAGCGTGACCCTGCGCGGTATCGGCCTGGAACCCTGACCCGCCTGTAGCCGCTGTCGAGCGCCAGCGAGGCTGCGTACGGGTGCGTAGCGCCCGCCATACCCGGGACCTGCGAGGACTGCGTCCTCGTGCGCAGCCTCGCAAGCTCAGCAGCGGCTACAGGGTGGTTTCGCGATGGGGGTTGCGGGGGTCGTGCAGCCAGTCGAGGAATGGCTTGCCGGTCTGCTGCGGCACCATCTCGATGCAGTCCTGCACCGGGCAGGTGATCTGGCACAGGTTGCAGCCCACGCATTCTTCGTCGATCACCTGGTACTTATGGGTTCCGTCGGCTTGCCTGAGGCTGGCGATGGCCTGGTGCGAGGTGTCTTCGCAGGCGATGTGGCAACGCCCACAGCCGATGCAGGCCTGCTGGTCGATCTGGGCAATCACCTGGTAGTTGATGTCCAGGTACTTCCAGTCGGTGGTGTTGCCCACCGCGCGCCCGGAGAAGTCCTGCAGGCTGTGGTAGCCCTGGCTGTCCATCCACCGCGACAAACCATCCTGCATCTCTTCGACGATGCGAAAACCATGGAGCATCGCCGCCGTGCACACTTGCACCGCGCCGCAGCCCAGGGCCACGAACTCCGCCGCATCGCGCCAGCTGCCGATACCACCGATGCCACAGATTGGCAGGCCACGGGTCTGCGGGTCGCGGGCGATCTCGGCCACCATGTTCAGGGCGATCGGCTTGACCGCCGAGCCGCAGTAGCCGCCGTGGGTGCTCTGGCTGCCCACCATCGGGTGCGCCACCATGCGTTCCAGGTCGACGCTGGTGATGGAATTGATGGTATTGATCAACGACACCGCATCGGCCCCGCCACGATGGGCGGCGCGGGCCGACTGGCGGATGTCGGTGATGTTTGGCGTCAGCTTGACGATCACCGGCAGCGAGCAATACGTCTTGCACCAGCGGGTCACCTGCTCGACGTACTCCGGCACCTGGCCCACCGCCGCGCCCATGCCGCGTTCCGGCATGCCGTGGGGGCAGCCGAAGTTCAGCTCGATGCCATCGGCGCCGGTGGCCTCCACCAGGGGCAGGATGTGTTTCCACGAATCCTCGACGCAAGGCACCATCAGCGAGACGATCAGTGCCCGGTCCGGCCAGTCCTTCTTCACCTGGGTGATTTCCCGGAGATTGATCTCCAGTGAACGGTCGGTGATCAGCTCGATGTTGTTGATCCCCAGTACCTCGCGGTTGGCGCCGAAATGCGCCGAGTAGCGCGACGACACATTGACCGCCGCCGGGTCTTCGCCGAGGGTTTTCCAGACCACGCCGCCCCAGCCCGCCTCGAAGGCGCGGACCACGTTGTAGGCCTTGTCGGTGGGCGGCGCGGAGGCCAGCCAGAACGGATTGGGCGCCTTGATTCCTGCGAATACAATCGACAGATCGGCCATCACGCAGCCTCCACGTTGAGCATGAGTTGGGCATGCATGGCCTCGGCGGCCAGCTTGCCGTGCTGCACGGCCTGGACGGTGAGATCCTGGCCGAGGCTGGTGCAATCGCCACCGGCGTAGACCCCGGGAATGCTGGTGCGCAGCTGCTCATCCACGGCGATGCGTTCGCCGCTGCGCTTGAGCTCCCGGGCCAGCGGATCGCCCAGGCTGGCGCTGTCCAAGCCCTGGCCGATGGCCTTGAAGATCGCGTCGGCGGCCAGCTCGAAGGTTTCGCCGGTGGTCTGCAGGCGGCCATCCACCAGCTGGGTGCGGGCGAAGCGCATGCCGAGCACCCGGCCCTGTTCATCCAGCAATACCTGTTCAGGCGCGGCCCAGGTCAGTAGCCGCACCTGGTTGGCCTTGGCGATGTCCTGCTCATGGCCGGTGGCGCCCATGTCGGCGGCGCCACGGCGGTACACCAGGTTGACGTCGCGGGCGCCGAGGCGGGCCATCTGCACCGCCATGTCGATGGCGGTATTGCCGGCGCCGATGACGATGCAGCGCTCGGCCAGGGGCAACTGGCCAAGGTCGTCGGCCTGGCGCAGCTCGCGGATGTAGTCGGTGGCCGCCAGCAGTCCGGGCGCGTCCTCGTGTTCCAGGCCCAGGCGCTTGCTGGCCGCCAGGCCGAGGCCGAGGAACACCGCGTCGAACTCTTGGTGCAGTTCGGTCAGGCTGAGGTTGTCGCCCAGTACCTGGCCATGGCGGATCTCGATGCCGCCGACTTCAAGCAGGAAGTCCAGTTCGCGCTGGGCGAAATCGTCCACCAGCTTGTACTTGGCGATCCCGTATTCGTTGAGCCCCCCGGCCTTTTCCCGCGCCTCGAAGATCACCACCTCATGGCCGTGCAAGGCGCAGCGGTGGGCGCAGGACAACCCGGCCGGGCCGGCGCCCACCACGGCAATGCGCTTGCCGGTGGCGGCGGCGCGCTGGAACGGATGCTGGCTGAACTGCGCGTTGTCCAGGGCGTAGCGCTGCAGTTGGCCGATCAGCACTGGCGCGCATTCCTGGGCGTTGTTGCGCACGCAAGCCTGCTGGCACAGGACCTCGGTGGGGCAGACCCGGGCGCAGCTGCCGCCGAGGATGTTCGCCGACAGGATCTTCTGCGCCGCGCCCTGGACGTTGTCGGTGTGGATATTGCGGATGAACGAGGGAATGTCGATCTCGCTGGGGCAGGCGCTGACGCAGGGTGCGTCGTAGCAGTACAGGCAGCGCGAGGCTTCCAGCTGCGCCTGGCGTGGGGTCAGGGGTGGCGCCAGGTCGCTGAAATGCTCGGCGAGGGTGGCGCCGTCCAGGGTCGGGTGGGGCAAGTGGTTCAAGGTCTTGATCACGGTTTTGGCCTCAGGTTTTTTTATCGAATGCCTCTGGCGGGCATTGTTTTTTCAACCGGGCGCGGGCGCCCGGATCGCGAGCAAGCTCGCTCCTACAGGGGACTGCGTTCTTGTAGGAGCGAGCTTGCTCGCGATAGGGGGCAGAGCCCCCTGATCTCAGCGTTTGACGGCAATGGGCCTGTGGGCTTCGGCCCGCTTGCCCAGCAGGTCGAACACCGCCGGGTAGGCCGGCCGCTCGATGTAGCGCCCGGCGCCGCGCTCGGCCCGCAGGTCGCCGTCGGCCCACACCAGCCGGCCCTGGCTGATGGTGTGGCTGGGGATGCCACGCACGATCTTGCCTTCGAAGATGTTGAAGTCCACCTGCTGGTGGTGGGTCTTGGCGGAAATGGTCCGGGTGCCGGCCGGGTCCCACAGCACCAGGTCGGCATCGGCGCCGACGCGGATCGCCCCCTTGCGCGGGTAGAGGTTGAAGATCTTGGCGGTGTTGGTGGAGGTCAGGGCCACGAACTCCTGCATCGACAGGCGCCCGCTGTTGACCCCTTCGTCCCACAGCACGGCCATGCGGTCCTCGATGCCGGCGGTGCCGTTGGGGATCTTGCTGAAGTCCTCACGACCAGCGGCCTTCTGTTCGGCGCAGAAGCAACAATGGTCGGTGGCGGTGGTGTGCAGGTTGCCCGATTGCAGGCCATGCCACAGTGCCTCCTGGTGGCCGCGCGGGCGGAAGGGCGGGCTCATCACGTAGCCGGCGGCGGTCTGCCAGTCCGGGTCGCGGTACACGCTGTCGTCCAGCAGCAGGTGCCCGGCCAGCACTTCGCCGTAGACCGGCTGGCCCTGGGCCCGGGCATAGGTGATTTCGTCCAGGGCCTCGCGGGTGGAGACGTGCACCAGGTACAGCGGCGTGCCCAGGGTCTGGGCAATACGAATGGCACGGCTGGCGGCTTCACCCTCCACCTGGGATGGCCGCGACAATGGATGGGCTTCCGGCCCGGTGATGCCCTGGGCCAGCAGCTTGCGCTGCAGGTGGTACACCAGCTCGCCGTTCTCGGCGTGCACCGTGGGCACCGCGCCCAGTTCCAGGCAGCGCTCGAAGCTGGCCACCAGGGTGTCGTCGGCGGCCATGATGGCGTTCTTGTAGGCCATGAAGTGCTTGAAGCTGTTGACCCCGTGGTGCCGCACCAGCTCGGCCATCTCCTCGCGCACCTGCTCGCTCCACCAGGTCACGGCCACGTGGAAGCCGTAGTCGCTGGCGGACTTCTCGGCCCAGCCGCGCCACTGGTGGAAGGCCTCCAGCAGCGATTGCTGCGGGTTGGGAATCACAAAGTCGATGATCGAGGTGGTGCCGCCCGCCAGGCCAGCCGCCGTTCCGCTGAAGAAGTCCTCGCTGGCCACGGTGCCCATGAACGGCAGTTGCATGTGGGTGTGGGGATCGATGCCGCCGGGCATCAGGTACTGGCCGCTGCCGTCGAGCACATCGCAGCCTGCGGGAATGTCCAGGTGAGTGCCGATGGCTCTAATCAGGCCCTCTGCGCACAAGACATCGGCTTTATAACTTTCATCATGGGTAATAACGGTGGCGCCACGGATCAACAGAGACATTCCGAGTTCCTCGCAGGCATGACCGACTGTTTGCCGGTTCTAACTTTTTATTGAACGCACTGACAACTAAATAATCCTGTCAGCGGTGTCAGGATTAAACGCTAGTCTTACTTAAAGGAAACATCAAGAATATTTTTTATAAGCTTATATTGAATATAACTAATTGAAAATTAACGATAAAAAATACAAATCCCAGAAATTGTGCAGGCGCTCACCATTTTGACGCACTTGACAGGATCGAAAAATAGTCGAAATTTTCCATGTCCAATCAGCGGCTTGAAGAGGTGCGAGAACGAAGCGGAGATCATTGCTGAAAGTGCGGTGCACCGATTTGGGTCTTGATCTAAGTGGCAACTTGCCAGCTACCTTGCCTGAGTAGCCTGGCAACTAACCGAAGACCTGAAAGTTGTTTGAACAAAGCTGAGCTACATCAGTTGCTTACATGGATTCTATCCACCGATCTGTCACGAACCTGGCTCACCGGCACACTTATTGAGTGCCGCCAGGGATCGTCACGCCGGGGATGGAAGTCGTCAGTTCTCCGGCCATCACCCGGCGCCCGATCCCATCGTCCGCTGGCCTGATGAGCAAAATAATCAGAACAACAGTGGAGCGGCCATGCAACAGATCAGATCCCAGGTGACCGAACGCGCCGGCTTGTACGAGCTGGACGCCGGTAGCGACGTACTCGACAGCCCCCGTTACAACCACGACATCGCCCCGACCAAGGTCCAGGAACGCACCTGGAACAAGTGGCACATCACCGCACTGTGGATCGGCATGTCGATCTGCGTGCCGACCTACACCCTGGGCGGGGTGCTCACCGCCTATTTCGGCCTCAGCGTCGGCGAGGCGCTGCTGGCGATCCTCTTGGCCAACATCGTGGTGTTGTTGCCCCTGACCCTCAATGCCTTCGCCGGCACCAAGTACGGCATTCCGTTCCCGGTGCTGCTGCGCTCGTCGTTCGGCATCATCGGCTCCAACGTGCCATGCCTGATCCGTGCCCTGGTGGCCTGCGGCTGGTTCGGCATCCAGACCCTGTTTGGCGGCCTGGCCATCCACCTGTTCCTCGGCTCGATCTTCGAGGGCTGGAAAGCCCTGGGCGGGACCGGCGAGGTGATCGGATTCATGCTGTTCTGGACCCTCAACCTGTGGGTGGTGCTGCGCGGTGCCGAGTCGATCAAATGGCTGGAGACCCTGTCGGCGCCGCTGTTGGTGGCGGTGGGCATCGGGCTGCTGCTGTGGGCCTTGCCCAACGTGTCGCTGGACGAGTTGCTGGCGATCCCGCCCAAGCGGCCTGAAGGCGCCAGCGTCACCGGCTACTTCATGGCCGGGCTGACGGCCATGGTGGGTTTCTGGGCCACCTTGTCGCTGAACATCCCGGACTTCAGCCGCTACGCCAAGAGCCAGAGGGACCAGGTACTGGGGCAGATCTTCGGCCTGCCGCTGACCATGTTCCTGTTCGCCGCCCTGGGGGTGGTGATGACCGCCGCCTCGGCCAAGCTGGTGGGGGTCACGGTCTCCGACCCGGTGAGCCTGATCGGGCATATCCAGAGTCCGGGCTGGGTGGCCCTGGCCATGGCGTTGATCATCGTTGCCACACTTTCGACCAATACCGCGGCCAACATCGTCTCGCCCACCAACGACTTCCAGAACATCTCCCCCAAGCTGATCGGCCGTACCACGGCGGTGATCCTCACCGGCCTGGTAGGGCTGGCGCTGATGGGCCACGAACTGCTGAAGAAACTCGGCCTGCTGGTGTCCGACGTCAGCCTGGAAACCGTGTATTCCAACTGGCTGCTGGGCTACTCCAGCCTCCTGGGGCCGATCGCCGGGATCATGGTGGTGGACTACTTCATCATCCGCAGGCAACGCCTGGACCTGGCCGGGTTGTACCGCGATGACGTCTACCCGGCGTGGAACTGGCACGGCTTCATCGCCTTCGCCGTGCCGGTGGCGCTGACCCTGATGTCGCTGGGCAGCAACGCGTTCAACTGGTTCTACAGCTACGGCTGGTTCACCGGTTCGGCCCTGGGCGGGATCATCTACTACGGCCTGTGCAGTATGCGTAGACCGCAGAGCCTGGCCGCCAAGACCCCGACTCTGTAGGCGCGAGCTTGCTCGCGATGAACGTACAAACAACGCTGTCTCTTTGGGGATTGCGTAACGTCTGCTGGCTAATCGCGAGCAAGCTCGCTCCTACAGGTGAGCACCGAAAACCGTGACACCCAAGACGAGCACGACCTCGTCGACCACAACCAGAAAAGCCTGAGGAGATCACCATGAACGCTGCCGTCGATGTTCTGCAATCCAGCCATCAGCACATCAATCGCGACCGCCTTTGGGAGTCGCTCATGGAACTGGCCCGGCTCGGCGCCACGGTCAAGGGCGGGGTCTGCCGCCTGGCCCTGACCGACCTCGACCGCCAGGCCCGCGACCTGTTCGTCACCTGGTGCGAGGAGGCCGGGTGCACGGTCACCGTGGACGGCATCGGCAACATCTTCGCCCGCCGTCCCGGACGCAACCCGCAGCTGCCACCGGTGATGACCGGCAGCCATATCGACACCCAGCCAACCGGTGGCAAGTTCGACGGTTGCTTTGGCGTGCTGGCCGGGGTGGAAGTGTTGCGCACCCTCAATGACCTCAAGCTGGAGACCGAAGCGCCCCTGGAAGTGGTGGTGTGGACCAACGAAGAAGGCTCGCGCTTCCCGCCGTGCATGATGGGTTCCGGGGTGTTCGCCGAGAAGTTCACCCTGCAGGACACCCTGGCCAGGACCGACGCCGAGGGCATCAGCGTCGGCGAGGCGCTGAACGCCATCGGCTACGCCGGCACGCGCCCGGTCAGCGGGCATCCGGTGGGGGCCTATTTCGAGGCGCACATCGAGCAGGGGCCGATTCTTGAGGATGAACGCAAGACCATCGGCGTGGTACTCGGCGCCCTGGGCCAGAAATGGTTCGACCTCAAGCTGCGCGGCGTCGAAGCCCACGCCGGCCCGACCCCGATGCACCTGCGCAAGGATGCCCTGGTCGGTGCTGCGGCCGTGGTGGCAGCGGTCAATCGCGCCGCCCTGGGGCACCAGCCCCATGCCTGCGGCACCGTCGGTTGCCTGCAGGCCTACCCGGGCTCGCGCAACGTGATTCCCGGCGAGGTGCGCATGACCCTGGACTTCCGTCACTTGGAACCGGCGCGCCTGGACTCGATGATCGCCGAGGTGCGCCAGGTGATCGACACCACCTGCGAAGAACACGGCCTGAGCTTCGAGCTGACCCCCACCGCGGACTTTCCGCCGCTGTATTTCGACCCGGTGTGCGTCGATGCGGTACGCGGTGCAGCACAAGGGTTGGGCCTGTCGCATATGGACATCGTCAGCGGCGCCGGGCACGACGCGATCTTCGTCGCCGAACTGGGCCCGGCGGGGATGATCTTCGTGCCCTGCGAAGGCGGCATCAGCCACAACGAAATCGAGAACGCCGATCCCGACGACCTCGCCGCTGGTTGTGCGGTATTGCTGCGGGCCATGCTCGCCGCTTCCCAGGCCATCAGCCTGAAACCCTGACTGCCGCCCCGGCCTGCGAGGACTGCCCCTTCGTGCGCAGCTTCGCAGGCTCAGCAGCGGCTACACGGGTATTGGCATCACGTATGCCGTGCGGATCGACTGACGTACACTGGCGAACTTTTCGTACGGGATGCCGATATGCACAGGATGGCGTTTTGTCTGGCCCTGGCCCTGAGCCTGGGGGGCTGTATCGATTACAAATGGGGCCACGACTGGAAGGCCGACAGCCTCGGCGGTTGGCAGGACGCCAGCAAGGGAAGGTATGACCAGGGCACTTCGTTCAAGCTGGCCTGCGGGCCCGAGCCGCTGTATGTGAAGCTGACCTCCGCGCCGTCCCACCACCTGATGTCGCTGCTGTTCATTCCCCTGGTCCCGGCGGCCACCGGCGATGACAACCATCTGAGCATCAACGCCCGCCACCCCAGCCTCTCGGCCTGTTCGGCGGCGCAGAACCCCCTGGTGATCAAGCTGGACAACCGGGTGATCAGCAATATCGGTTACGCGGCAGGCGACCAGGCGGGCAGTTGCGAGCTGCGGCTGGACGAGCGCGAGTTGCAGGGCGAGCGGGTGTCGATCGAGGTCAATCAGGCCGTGCTGCCTTGTGCCGTGGCACCGCTGACCTTGAAGAAAAACAGCTTCTTCTGTCTGCGCAAAACCGAGTTCGGCGGTTCCAAGCCTTGTGACCGTTAGGGGCGGTCAGTCGCACGAACCTAAGCTAATTCCTAAAAAGTATTTATTTTTGATTTATTAGATCGATTAGCTTTTAGCGACTTTCCTCTCCCAGAAGGTCCGCCCCCATGCGCCTGCCCTTTGCTTTGCGTCGCAGCTTGTCGATCACCGCCCTGGCCGGCCTGGCGCTGGGCATGGCCCTCAATGCCCAGGCCGACAGCGACCTGCGCATCGGCTACCAGAAATCCTCGACTCTTTTGGCGGTGCTCAAGGCCCAGGGCACCCTGGAAAAACAGCTGGCGGGGCAGGGGGTGAAGATCACCTGGCACGAATTCACCAGTGGCCTGCCGCTGGCGGAATCGCTGAATGTGGGCAATGTCGATATCAGCGCCGATGTCGCCGACACGGTGCCGGTCTTCGCCCAGGCCGCCGGGGCCAAGCTGACCTATTTCGCCAGCGAAACCCCATCACCCGCCGCCCAGTCCATCGTCATTGCCAAGGACTCGCCGCTCAAGTCCCTGGCCGACCTCAAGGGCAAGCGCGTCGCCGTGACCAAGGCCGCCGGCAGCCACTACCTGCTGATCGCCGCCTTGCGCCAGGCAGGGCTCACTTTTGCCGATATCCAGCCGGTGTACCTGACCCCCGCCGATGGCCGCGCCGCCCTGGAAACCGCCAAGGTCGACGCCTGGGTCACCTGGGAACCCTTCGTCGCCAGCGCCCAGCGCCAGCAAGGCGCGCGGGTGCTGCACGACGGCCAGGGGCTGGCCAGCTATCGCCGTTACTACCTGGCATCCAGCGACTACGCCAAGGCCCATCCCGAGGTGCTGAACCAGGTGTTCGCCGAGTTGCAGAAGACCGGCACCTGGGTCAAGGCGCACCCAGCGGAGGCGGCAAGATTGCTGGGCCCGCTGTGGGGCAACCTGGATGTACCGACCGTGGAACTGGCCAACAGCCGTCGCACCTATCAGGTGGAGGCGGTCAAGCCGGACGCCTTGGGCGAGCAGCAGAAAATCGCCGATGCCTTCTACCAGGAAAAGCTTTTGCCCAAGCCAGTGGATGCCCGGGCGGTGCAGTTGTGGAGTCCCAAGGCCTTGTAGTGGGCCGTTAGGTCGCTTTCGCCTGTAGGCGCCGGCTTGCCCGGCGAACAGATCACCCCATTCTTTCTTGTTCACCGCCGGCTACGCCATCCCGCGCCTGGCGTCAGGAGTTCCCGTGTCTGCCGTTCAACCCCAAGAGGCCTTTGCCGTCCCAGCCTCGTCCAGCCCGCCCGCGCAAACCCCCGAGGTGGTGCTGGAGTTGCGCAACCTGACCAAGCACTACGGCCGCCGCCGTGGCCAGACTGCTCCGCCTGCGGTTGAGCAGGTCAGCCTCAAGGTCCGCCGTGGCGAAGTGCTGTGCCTGATGGGCACCTCCGGCAGCGGTAAATCGACCTTGCTGCGCCATATCAACCGGCTGATCGAGCCCAGCAGCGGCGAGGTGTTGATCGACGGCGCAGCCATCAGCCAGCTCTCGGCCCAGGAACTGCGCACCCTGCGTTCCCGGCGCATCGGCATGGTGTTCCAGCATTTTGGCCTGTTGCCCCATCGCAGCGTGCGCGACAACGTGGCCTTGCCCCTGGAATTGCGCGGCGAGCCCGAGGCCCTGCGCCACGCTGCGGCCGACGTGCAACTGCAAGCCATGGGCCTGGAAGGCTGGGGCGAGCACTATCCCCACGAACTGTCCGGGGGCATGCAGCAGCGGGTCGGGCTGGCCCGGGCCCTGGTCAGCGAACCGGACATCCTGCTGATGGACGAACCCTTCAGTGCCCTGGACCCGACCATTCGCCGCGACCTGCAAAGCCACTTTCTGCAGGTGGTGCGCGAGCGTGGTATCACCACCTTGCTGGTGACCCACGACCCGGCAGAAGCCTTGCGCCTGGCGGACCGCATCGCCGTGCTGCGCCACGGCCAACTGATCCAGCTGGGCACCCCCAGCGAGCTGCTGGAGCAACCGGCGGATGCCGAAGTGGCGGACTTCTTCCAGGACCACGGAGCCCGCAGCGACACGCCGGTGACGGTCTTGCCGACCCCGGTCAAGCCCGTGATAGCGCCGGCTCCGGCCAGCCCTGGGTTGTCCCTTGCCCAGGCCCTGCTGCTGGGGCCGGCGGCCCTGGCGGCCAGCGGTCGTGGTGGCCTGTACTGGCTGGCGTTCGCCCTGGAGCTGGGCGCCGCCGCGGCCCTGGGTCGGGGGTTGGCCACGGCCAGTCTTGCCTGGGGCGCGTTGGCGCTGACCGGCCTGCTGCCCAGCCGCCTGTTGAGCCTGACTTTGGCCCGGCGTCCTGGCCGCCAGGGCCGTTCCGACTGGCGCCTGCCGTGGCTGGTATTGCTGCTGTGCCAGGCCCTGGTGCTGTGGCGGGTTCTGGTCGCCGATGCCTCTGGCCCCTGGCTGCAGTTTCCCGCCGACCGCCAAGTGCTGCTGGGCACCGCCGCTGCCATCGACCAGTTGATCGGCTGGTCCCAGGTCACCTTTGAAAGCACCTTCGTCGGCGTGATAGTCGCCGTGCGCACGGTGATCGAAAGCATTGAAAGCCTGCTGGGCTGGCTGCCCTGGCCGGTGCCGGCCCTGGCCCTGGTGCTGCTGGCCTGGCGCAGCGCCGGCGTCGCCCTGGCCCTGACCAGCGCCGTCGCCTTGCTCTACATCGGCCTGTTCGGCTTCTGGGAACGGACCATCGCCACCCTGGCCCTGGTGGGTTCCTCGGTGCTGATCTCGCTGCTGATTGGCGTGCCCGCCGGCATCCTCCTGGCCAAGCGCGCCCTGGCCCGGCGCCTGATCACCCCCTTGCTGGACGTGATGCAGACCCTGCCGACCTTCGTGTACCTGATCCCGGCGGTGGCGTTCTTCTCGGTGGGCAAGACCCCGGCGGTGATCGCCACGGTGATCTTCGCCCTGGCGCCGATGATCCGCCTCACCGCCCTGGGGATCCGGGAAGTGCCCAAGACCGCCGTCGAAGCGGCCCTGGCCCACGGCGCCACGCCCTGGCAGATCCTGACCAAGGTCGAGCTGCCCCTGGCTGCGGGTTCCTTGCTGCTGGGGATCAACCAGACCCTGGTGATGAGCCTGTCGATGGTGGTGGTGGCGGCGCTGATCGGCGCCGGCGGCCTGGGCTACGACGTGATGACCGCGCTGCGCAACATCAAGGGCGGCGAGGGCATGCTGGCCGGCGCCGCGATCGTGTTCTGCGCGTTGATTCCCGACCGCATCATTCAAGCGACCCTGCGCCAGCGGGATCGCACATTGCATCAAGCATGAGGTGTCCCTTGAACAAGTCGTTTACCCGTACCCTTGGCGCCGCCGCGCTGCTGTTGGGTTTGTCCCTGCCGGTGCTGGCCAAGGACAAGATCGTCATCGGCGAGCAGAACTGGACCGGCGCAATCGCCATCCAGAACATCCTTGGCGAAGTGATCAAGAGCCGCCTCGACGGCGACGTTTCCTACCTGGCCGGCGACGTGCCGGTGCTGTTTGCCGCCGCTGCCAAGGGCGACGGCTCGGTGGACGTGCTGACCGATATCTGGCTGCCCAACCAGTCCGCCGCCTGGGCCAAATACGTCACCGGCGGCACCCGCTCGCTGGTGCCCAACAAGCAGCCGTACCTGGGGGTGCAGGGCTTCTACATTCCCGGTTACCTGCAAGATAAATACGGCGTGAAGTCGGTCTACGACCTGCAAAAGCCCGAAGTGGCGAAACTCTTCGAACCCCTGGGCGGCGGCAAGGCGCAACTGCTGGTGGGCCCGGCGGGCTGGGAGTCGACCTACATCGGCGAGATCAAGGCCAAGGACTTCGGCTTTGCCGACCAATTCGAATCGGTGTCCACCGAAGCCTCGGTGACCTACGCCAAGCTCGCCGCGGCCTACAAGGCCCAGCGCGGCGTGGTGTTCTACGCCTACACCCCGGACTGGATCTTCTCCGCCTTCGACCTGCGCCGCCTGGATGAACCGGCGTTCGACGGCTATGCCCAGGACAACAAGAAGGACGACCCGCTGTACAAGGCCGATGGCTGCTGGAAATTCATTAGCCCGACGGTGGATGCCGACTGGCTGAGCAAGAGCAAGATCACCTGCGCCTACCCCGATGCCCGGGTCTATGTCCTGGCGTCCAGCGCCCTGCAAAAACGCGCACCGCGAATTGCCGCGTTCCTGGAAAACTTCAGCATCGAGCCTCAGGCCCTGAACGACCTGATCCTCAAGATTGAAAAGCAACAGCAACCGGCGGCGCAGGCGGCCAAGGAATGGGTGGCGGCGCATCCGCAGGTCGTTGATGGCTGGTTGGGCGCCAGCGGTGAAAAAGTGGGAGTGGCGCAATGAGTGGGGAAGTATTGAACAGCATCGAACAGGCGACCTTTGGCGCCGGCTGCTTCTGGGGCGCGGAAGCTGCGTTCCGGGCCCTGCCTGGAGTAGTGGACAGCCGCGTCGGCTACGCCGTGGAAGCGGCCGACGAAGCCTTGCAGATAGAAGTGGTACAGGTGGATTTCGATCCGCAGGTGCTGGCTTATACCCGCCTGATCGAGCACTTCTGGGGCCTGCACGATCCCACCTCGGTGGATCGCCAGGGCGAGCATGGCGGGGTGAAATATCGCTCGGCGATCTTCCACACCAACGCCGTGCAGGCCGAACAGGCGAGGGCGGCCAAAACCGCCCTGCAAGACTCCGGAGGCCTCAACAAACCCGTAGCCACGGTGGTCGTGCCCCTGGGCCGCTTTGAACTGGCAGATGAGGAACACCAGCGTTACCTGGAAAAGAACGGCCTGAGCACTTGCCACATCTAGAAGCTGCAAGCCACAAGCTAGGAGCTTGCAGCTTAAGCCCCAGTTGCTGGTTGCTTTTCGTGGCGAGGGAGCTTGCTCCCGCTGGGCTGCGCAGCGGCCCCAAACCCTGATGTACGCGGTGCATTAGCTGGCATGGGGTTGAGGCTCAAACGGGAGCAAGCTCCCTCGCCACAGGTCCGCGAACAAGGTTCCTACGCCACCCGCCACTGAATCACTTCCAGCACGGCGCAGCCTTCTCGTGTCAGCAGGTGCACGCCACGGGTGATGCGGGTCAGATCGCAATCGCTGATGTCTTTCAGCTCCAGGCTGGACAGGCTGTCCATCAGGTCGCGCACTACGGTGAAACGGTGGGCGGCGCTGCTGGCCAGGTCGCTCAAGGGGGCTTGGGCGTCGAGGTAGAACACCGGGTGTTCGGTGTCGTGGGTGTCGATGGGGGTGTAGCGGGGGAGGTGATGATCAGTCATAGGTATGGCTCCTGCTTACTAGAGCAATCGCCTTTGTTGCCGACCGAGTGGGCTGGGGCAGTGGTGCGCGAGCAGGCTGGCCGGGGATAGGGCAGCAGCACACCCTGGGGTGTCCCGCGCACCACCGTCATCAACCTTTGATCGCTGGTACAAAAGCGATGGCGAGGATGTTTGAAAGTGGATGCGTTCCTATATTCGACCGGCCAAGGTCGCTCGCGGATTTTGCTGCGAGGGGCGGACTATAGGGGGGATGCCAGGGCGGTGCAATCGGGGATTGAAGGTGATGTTTGAGTGGTTGTGTCGACTGTCTGGTGGCTGGTTTTGATGGGGTACATATCCATTGCTGCGGGTGTGGCCGCTGGCGGTTTCGCCCTTACGGCGAGTTTTGGGTACATATCCGTTGCTGCGGGTGTGGCCACTTACGGTTCCGCTCTTACAGCGGGTCACTTTGGATGGAGCCCAAAGTAACCAAAGGCTCTCTGCCCCCGCATCCGGCGCCTCGCCTAGGCTCGGCGTGCCCTCGCTCCGGCATTGCTCCGGGGGCACGCCGCCACAGGCCATCCATGGCCTGGGGCGGCTAGCTCGGCATCCATGCCGAGCTGCCCCCTGCGCAACGCCTGCACTCGGCCTCCTGAAGGGGCAGGAAGATCAAGAGCAAAAGCAAGATCAAAAGCCCAAGCGCGTTGTACGCGCTTCCGTAGGAGTCGGCTTACCGGCGAAGAGGCCCGTAAGGCATGCATCGCCCTGGCGGACGCCTTCGCTGGCAAGCCAGCTCCTACGCAGAGAGGGCCAGGCCGCAAGGCCGCCGTTTGCTCTGGCTTTGGTTCTGGCTTTTGATTTTGATCTCCCAGGCCCCGTTAACCACGATGGCCGGAGTGAGGGCATGCCGAGCCTTAGCGAGGCACCGAGTGGAGGGGCAAGACTTTTTGCTTACTTTTGGCTGGGCCGGCACTCCGGGCGACTGACAAAAGTGAGCCGCTGTAAGAGCGGAACCGCCAGTGACCATAACCGCAGCAATGGATATGTACTCAGAACTCGCCGTAAGGGCGAAACCGCCAGCGGCCATAACCGCAGCAATGGATATGTACTCGAAGCTCGCCGTAAGGGCGGAACCGCCAGCGGCCACACCCGCAGCAACGGATATGTACACCACCGCGGTAAAAGCGAAACGCAATAACGGATATGTATTCCGAACCTCCCTAACGACCTCTATATCACCCCTTAAAATAGACTAGAGAGTGTCGGCGCAGACTAAAAAACATTGATGATTGATCTTTCTAGTTAGACGGCCAGCGTGTCGTGGCTCTTGCGACGTCATCGGCGTCACGATATTTACGACAGTTTATGGAGCTCGCTGAAACCTCATTTACCCATCTGTTCACCGTCAGAGGAACTGATGGTGAAACAATACTTCTGCTCAGAT
Organism: Pseudomonas sp. L5B5; assembly: GCF_020520285.1. NCBI lineage: Bacteria > Pseudomonadati > Pseudomonadota > Gammaproteobacteria > Pseudomonadales > Pseudomonadaceae > Pseudomonas > Pseudomonas sp. L5B5. The sequence goes on along the minus strand of NZ_CP084742.1, from coordinate 1,428,402 downwards.
ATTTGTATTGCCTTGTGGGAATGAGATTAAACAGGCATCTCGGCAGAAAAACACAGTTTGTTTTTATCCAAATCTCTCGCATACGCTGAAAAGTAGGGCCCCCGTTGGCCGGGTTTACCCTCGCAGGTACCGCCCAATTCAATCGCCTTTTCATGAAGTCTTTTTACTTTTTCTACAGAGTCAACATTAAAACCAATCATCGTGCCATTTCCATTTGTTGCAGGCTCCTTATCAAAGGGAGTGGCTAGGGCAAATGAAAAATTGTTACTTTGCCAGTAAGTCATTCTGTCTGTTGATATCAAGTGCTTGAGTTCTGTTTTTTCAAAGAGTGCATTGTAGAACTCAATTGCAGTCGCCATGTTGTTTGTGCCTAGGACGCAGTAGTTAACTCTCATAATTTAATATCTCATGTTTGTAACAGGATTTAGTACTCATGATTAGCATGTTGAAGCTGTTCATTGCAGTCATTATGGCGCAGGGCAGTGACAGCTTCTGTCAGGATCGATCGATACGCACAACAAGGGCAGGCCGCAGAGTTTGGGGAAGTCCTACGCTAAGCCGGCTTGGCTTAAGTGCGTTTCCTGTTCCGGTGTTTTTCAAGGTAGTTGTCGCGTCAGCCGTCTAGATAGGTCGTCACAAGACTCAAAAAATTGATAATCGGTCTTCCTAGTTAGACGGCCAGCGCGTCATGCCCTTGCAACCCATCGGCGCCACGATATCTCCGACAATGTATGGAGTTTGCTGAAACCTCATTTAGCCGGCCGCGAAGGCATCTGGGGAGGACGAGCAAAGGACAATTGGCTATTCATCAGCACCGTATTCTGGATTTTGCGCACCGGGGCACCTTGGAGAGACCTGCCAGGCGATTATGCTTCAGGTTTCAAGCCCCACCTTTCCACCCCCCACCCAACGCCACCACCAACCCCACGCTCGCCTGCAACTGCCTCGTCTGCAGTGCCTGCAACCCCCGCTGCGCCTGCAAGGCTGCGGTCTGCGCAGTCACCACATCCAGGTAGCTGACGGCACCCGCCTGATAGCTATTCATGGCCAAGGTCTGGGTGTGCTGCGCCGCATTCACCGCCGCTTGTTGGTCCAGCGCTTCCTGGCGCAAATCCCGCAGTTGCCCCAAGTTGTCCTCCACCTCCCGCACCGCTCGCAGCACTTGCCCACGGTAATGGGCGGCGGCCTCTTCGAACTCGGCGTGGGCCTGGCGCTCATTGGCGCTCAGCCGCCCGCCATCAAAAATCGGCAGGTTCATCAGGGGGCCCAAGGCCCAGTAGCGATTGCCCGCCGCCAGCAGATTACCCACGCCCTGGGTCTGGCCACCGAGCATCCCGGTCAGGCTGAAATCCGGATACCAGGCCGCGCGGGCCACACCGATGCCGGCATTGGCGGCGTACACCCGGCGTTCCGCCGCGGCGATGTCCGGCCGGCGTTGCAGCAGGGTGCTGGGCAGTTGTTGGGGAATGCTCGGCAGGCTCAGCAGCTGTTCCGAGGGCGCAAGGCTGAACTGGCTGGCCGGTTCGCCCACCAGTTCGCCAATCGCATGTTCGGTGAGGTTGCGCTGGGCCCGCACTTCGTCCAGTTCCGCCTCGGCGCTGGCCAGTTGGCTCTGGGCCCGGGTCAGGTCCAGTTCCGAGGCGATCTGCCCTTGATAACGGTCGCGGGTCAGTTGCAGGGCCTGGGCGTAATCCTCCAGGGAGTGGCTGAGGATGCGGCTCTGGGCATCCAGGCCATTGAGTTGCACATACAGGCTCGCCAACTGTTTTTGCAGGCTCAGGCGCGCGGCTGCCAGGTCATCCCCGGAGGCTTGGGCCTGGGCATCGCCGGCTGCGGCCTGGTTGCGGATGCGCCCCCAGAGGTCGAGGTCGAAATCCAGGGCAAAACCGGCGCTGTTGCTGTTGTACACCGAGGGTTGGCTGCTGCCGCGCAGGGGCCGGCTGTCCGACTGACGCTGGCGCAACGGCTGGGCGCTGGCGCTGATCTGCGGGAACAGCCCGGCGTGCAGTTGGCTGGCGTAGGCCTGGGCGCTGTCGTAGTGGGCCAGGGCTGCCGCCAGGTCCGGGTTGGCCCGGAGCAGGCGCTGTTGCAGGTCGTCCAGACGCGGGTCCTGGTACAGCCGCCACCACTGCTCGGCGAGGCCCTGGGGCGGGGCGGCCGGGTGCCAGGGGCCATCGCTGCTCTGTTCGCGGTATTGCGCCGGCAGCTCGATGGGCGGCACCTGGTAATGGGGCGCCAGGGAGCAGCCGTGCAGGGCCAGCAACAGCAGGGCGGCGAGGGGCTTAAGCCTTGGGCGCATGCTCACCTCCTGCGTCCGCCAGTTGCACCAGGTCACCTTCGCGCAGGGCGTCCGGCGGGTTGTCGATGACTTGATCCGTGGCTTGCAGGCCCTGGTCGATCACCAGCCGTTCACCCAGGTCGAGGCCGATATGGATGCTGCGCAGGTGCACGTGCCGGGAGCCGTCGATCACTGCCACCTGGGTGCCCTGGGCACGGAAGATCAAGGCGCTGGCGGGGATGCTCACGCCGTGGGTGTCGGCGGGAATCGCCAGGCTCGCCTCGGCATAGTCGCCGGGCATCAGGGCGCCGTCGGGGTTGGCGGCGACGAACTGCGCCAGCAGGGTGCCGGAGCGCGGGTCGATGGCGGTGGAGTCGCCCACCAGTTGCGCGCGAAAGTGCTGGCCCGGGTGCTCGGGCACGGTCAACTGCGCTTGCAGGCCGGGGCGGATCACGCTGGCGTAGTTCTGCGGAATCGGCACGTAGAGCCGCAGTTTGTGGGTGTCCGCCAGGTTGAACAGCTCCGGGTCGCTGTCGTTGTCGGCCTTGATCAACTGGCCGATGTCGGTGTGGCGGGCGGTGATGGTGCCGGCGAACGGCGCGCGAATGGTCTTGTAGTCCTCCAGCGCCGAGAGCCGCGCATAGTCGGCGGCGGCCGCCTCGGCATTGGCTTTGGCGGCGGCTGCGTTGGAGGTCTTTTCATCGGCTTCCTGGCGTGATACCGAGTGGCTGGCCAAGAGGTGCTGCCAGCGCTCGGCGGTGGTCTGGGCCAGCCGCGCGTTGGCTTGCTGCTGGATCATTCGCGCCCGGGCCTGGGCCACTTGCTGGTCCAGGTCGGGGCTGTCGATATGGGCCAGCACTTGCCCGGCGGTCACCTTGGCACCGATGTCCTGGGTCCAGTCCTTGAGGTAGCCGCTGACCCGGGCGTGGATCGGCGCCTTGCTCCAGGCTTCCAGGTGCGCCGGCAGGCGCAGGGTGTCGCCCAGTCGGTTGGGCTGCGGCTGGAACACCAGCACCTGCGGCACGGCGGCGGTTTCGGTCCAGGCGACCACGGCCCGTTCATGCCGGGTACGTGCGGCCAGGCCGCTGGCCACCAGCAGGGCGGCCAGGCTCAGGCCGCCGATACCCAAGAGCATCAGGCGTTTGCGCGAGGGGGTGTGATCAGGCGACATGGGTGTTTTCTCCAGCAACAGCGGATTGGGGACGGCGGCCGTGGGCCAGGCTGAAGACCACGGGGACAAAGATCAAGGTGGCGACGGTGGCGAGCAGCAGCCCGCCGATCACCGCGCGGCCCAGGGGCGCGTTCTGTTCTTCGGACAGGGCCAGGGGCAGCATGCCGATGATCATCGCCAGGGCGGTCATGCACACCGGGCGAAAGCGCGTGTAGCCAGCTTCCAGGGCGGCCAGCAGGGCATCGTCGTGTTCCGCCAGGCGCTCGCGGCAGAAGCTCACCACCAGGATCGAGTTGGCGGTGGCCACGCCCATGCACAGGATGGCCCCGGTCAGCGCCGGCACCGACAACGCGGTGCCACTCAAGAACAGCATCCACACGATCCCGGCCAGGGCCGCCGGTAGCGCGCTGATGATCACCAGCGGGTCGAGCCAGGATTGGAAGTTGACCACGATCAGCAGGTAGATCAGCACCACCGCCCCCAGCAGCCCCAGGCTCAGGCCGCTGAAGGCCTGGTGCAGGGCGTCGATCTGCCCGTGCAGGCTGACCGTGGCGCCCTTGGGCCGCAGGGCTGCGGCGTCGTCCAGGACCTTTTGCATGTCGTGGGCCACGGCGCCCAGGTCGCGGCCCTGGACGTTGGCGTACAGGTCCAGGGTCGGCTGGATGTTGTAGTGGCTGACCACCGCCGGGCTTTCTACGCGAGAGATATCCGCCAGGCCGCCGAGGATCTGCGACTGGCCATTGCTGCCGGTGACCGGCAAGGCCTCCAGGGCCGGCAGGCTGTCCAGGCGGTACTGCGGGGTGGCGGCGACGATGGAGTAGGACACGCCGTTCTTCGGGTTGAGCCAGAAGGTCGGCGCCACCTGGGAGCTGCCGGCCAGGGAGGCCACCATGCTGTTGGTCACGTCGCGCTCGGTGATCCCCAGGCCATTGGCCCGCAGGCGATCGACCTTGACCTGCAAGGACGGGTAGCCGGTGGACTGCTGCAGGCGCAAGTCGGCGATGCCCGGCACGTGGCGCAGGCGCCGTTGCAGCTCCAGGGCGAAGGCGCGGTTGGCCGCATCGTCAGGCCCGGAGATCTTCACGTCCAGCGGGGCCGGCGCGCCGAAGTTGAGGATCTGGCTGCTGATGTCCGCCGGCAAAAAAGCAAACTGGCTGCCCGGGAAGCTCTCCGGCAGGGCCTGGCGCAGTTGCTTCACGTAGTCGGCGCTGGGGGCGTGGCCGGGCTTCAGGGTGACCTGGATATCGCCGTCCTGGGGGCCGATGGTGCCGCTGTTGCTGTAGGCCATGTCGATGCCGCTCAGGGGAATGCCGATGTTGTCGATCACGCTGTCCAGCTCCTCGGGCGGGATCACCTCGCGGATCCGCCCTTCGATGCGGTCGAAGGCCGCCGCGCTTTCCTCGATCCGCGTGCCCAGGGGCAGGCGCACATGCAAGGCCAAGGTCCCAGCATCGGTGGCGGGGAAGAAGTCCTGGCCCAGGCTCGGCAGCAGGGCGAAGGAGGCCAGCACACAGGCGAGGAAACCCAGGAGGAACGGCCGACGCCTGGCCAAGGCCAGTCGCAGCAGGCCGTGGTAGGTGTCGCGCACATTGGAAAAACGCCGCTCGAAGCCTTGTTGGAACCCCAGCAGGGCGCGTACAAGGGCATGCCGGGGCGGGGCGTGCTGCTCGCCTTCGTGGTGGTTGATGAAGGCGTCTTCCGGGTGGTGCCCGGGGCCCGTTCCCGGCGCATGGGGCTTGAGCAGGTACAGGGCCAGTGTCGGCACCAGGGTCCGCGAGAGGATGAATGAGCTGGCCATGGCGAAGATCACCGCCAGGGCCATGGGCCGGAACAGGTAGCCGGCGATGCCCTGCAGCAGGAACATCGGCACGAAGACGATGCAGATGCACAGCAGCGAGACGAACGCCGGGCCGACGATCTGTTTGGCGCCGTCGAGGATCGCGTCCTTCACCGCCTTGCCCTGTTCCAGGTGCCAGTTGATGTTCTCGATGGTCACCGTGGCGTCGTCCACCAGGATTCCCACCGCCAGGGCCAGGCCGCCCAGGGTCATGACGTTGAGGGTCTGGCCGCTGGCGGCCAGCAGGGCGATGGACGCAAGCACCGCCAGGGGGATCGAGGCGGCGATGATCAGCGTTGAGCGCCAACTGCCGAGAAACAGCAGGATCATCGCGCTGGTCAGCAGGGCGGCGATGATGCCTTCCCGGGCCACGCTGCCCACCGACTGCTTGACGAACACCGAGGCGTCCCCCAGCAGCGAAGTCTTCAGCGCCGGTGGCAGGGTTTCGTTGATCCGCGGCAGCATCTGGCGGATGCCATCGACGATGGACAGGGTGGAGATATTGCCGTTCTTCAGCGCCGGCATCAGCACCGCCCGGCGTCCGTCGACCCGCACGATATTGGTCTGCGGCGGCGAGCCGTCGCGCACGTGGGCCACCTGGCCGATGGTGATCAGCGCACCGTCCACGGTCTTGATCGGCAGGTCGTTGAGCTCCTCGATGGCGGTCGGGCTGTTGTTCAGCAGCACCGTGTATTCATTGCCGCCGAGCTTGGCGGTGCCCACCGGGATGATCTGGTTCTGCGCCGCCAGGGCATTGCCCACGTCCTGGGCCGACAGGCCCTTGGCGGCCAGGGCTTGCGGGTCCAGGTCGAGGGTGATCTGCCGCTGCCTGCCGCCCATGGGCGTGGGCATGGCCAGGCCGGGCAGGGCGCTCAGGGGCAGGCGGATGTTGTTCTGCACCAGGTCGCGAATCTTCGCTTCCGACAGGGTCGGGCTGGAAAACGCCATCTGCAGGATCGGCACCGTCGAGGCGCTGTAGTTGAGGATCAGCGGCGGGGTGATGCCCGGTGGCATCTGCTTGAGCACGGTTTGTGACACCGCCGTCACCTGGGCGTTGGCGGTGCGGATATCGACCCCGGGCTGGAAGAAGATCTTGACGATGCCCATGCCCGGCAGCGACTGCGATTCGATGTGCTCGATGTCGTTGACCGTGGTGCTCAGGGAGCGCTCGTAGGTGTAGATCACCCGCCCGGCCATGGCGTCCGGCGACAGGCCGTTGTACTGCCAGACCACCGCCACCACCGGGATGCCGATGTCCGGGAACACGTCGGTGGGGGTACGCAGGGCCGCCAGCGGCCCGATGATGCAGATGAAGATCGCCAGCACGATGAACGTGTAGGGCTTGAGCAGAGCGGTCTTGACCAGCCCGAGCATGGGGTGGACCTCCGAGGCGGAAACGAGGCTCGGCAGTCTCCAGCGACCCACCTAACACGCGGCTTTCAGCCAGGTGAAGGAAGTTTTAGGTTGGGCCTTAACTTCCTTTCATGGGGATTCATTTGTCCTCGTTGCCGGGCCTCGACAAGCTGGATGGCAATTCGGCGCGGCTGGCGTTCGCAGTCGCACCCCGTGTTCATTCTCACTGCCGAGGTACCTGCCATGAATACCAAGTCGCTGTTGCTGATCCCCGCCCTGAGCCTGGTGCTGGCGCTCTCCGCCTGCGCCGGCCCGATGCCCAAGGCCGACCCCAACGACGCCTGGATCAGCCTCGAGGAAGAAGCCCCCAGCGACCTGATGGCCGAACGCGTGGACGGCAAGAACGTCGACGACGGCCGCTACTTCCAGGTCCGCCCCGGCGCCCACCGCCTCGACGTGACCGTGTTCGAAGACCGTGGCGGCGATTCCAACCAGCAAGACTGCAACGGGCATGTCAGCTACAGCGACTTCAAGGCTGGCGAGCATTACAAGCTGGTGGAATCGACCCTGGGCACCGAAGTGCGGGCGCGGCTGTATGACGGGCAGGGCAAACCAGTGGCCAGTGCCCATGGGTTCGAGTGCATGCCAGGGTGAAGTTCTCTGTAGCCGCTGACGAGCAAGCGAGGCTGCGTACCGGCGCGCAGCGGCCGCAGGGCGGATCTATCGGCGGCTCGCGCGGGGTCTGCGACAGTGGCTACACCGATCCACATAACCTTTGTTCCAGACGCTTCGCCGACTGGAAAGGGAACCGGCTGACTGCCGGGGTGTGCAAGGGCACCGGATGATGAGGCTCTTTCAAATGGAGCTCTTTTCATGAAGCAACCGACCGAAGCCATGCGGACGTCCACCAAGGCCGCATTCAACGAAGTGGCGCAGATGATCACCTGTGCACGCCAACGGGCGGTGCGCGCAGTGAACACCGAACTGGTGGAGCTGTATTGGCAGGTGGGGGCCTATATCAGTCGCAAGCTCGAGGCGGCGGAGTGGGGCGATGGCGTGGTCCAGCAACTGGCCGACTACCTGGCACGACGGCAACCGGGAGTGCGCGGTTTTACCCGGGCGAACCTGTTTCGCATGCGGCAGTTTTATGAGGTTTATCGTGGTAACGCGAAAGTCGCACCACTGGTGCGACAATTACCCTGGAGCCACAACCTGATCGTTCTCGGGCAAAGCAAGCAGCCCGAGGAGCGTGAGTTCTACTTGCGCATGGCGGTCCAGGAACAGTGGTCGCGCCGGGAGTTGGAGCGCCAGATCAAGTCGGCCCTCTTCGAGCGCTCGCTGACCCGCCCGGTCAAGGTCTCGACAGCCTTGCGCCAATCCCACCCCGAGGCATTGAGGGTGTTCAAGGATGCCTACATGGTGGAGTTTCTCGACCTGGCCCAGGGGCATGACGAGGCCGATCTGCACCTTGGACTGGTGCGGCAACTCAAGGACTTCCTGATCGAAATGGGCCGCGACTTCTGCTTCGTCTCCTCGCGCTATCCGCTGCAGGTCGGCGGCCGCGACTTCGTGCTGGATCTGCTGCTGTTCCATCGTGGCCTGAACTGCCTGGTGGCCGTTGAGCTCAAGGTCGGACGCTTCGAACCGGAGTCCCTGGGCAAGCTGGATTTCTACCTGGAGGCCCTGGACCGCCAGGTGCGCAAACCCCATGAAAACCCGGCCCTGGGGGTGTTGCTGTGTGCCAGCAAGGACGACGAAGTAGTCGAGTACGCCCTCAACCGCTCGCTTTCGCCGGCCTTGATCGCCGAGTACCAGACCCAGTTGCCGGACAAGAAGCTGCTGCAGGCCAAGCTGCATGAGTTCTATGCGCTCAATCCTCAGGTGGGATGAGCATCGTTGCAAAAGAAGCGTTGGGGGGAATGCAGGTGATCCATTGTAGGAGCGAGGCTTGCCCGCGATGGACTTCAGGGCACTGCGTTCATCCAGTCAATACGCGCTGCCGTTGACGACCATCGCGAGCATGCTTGAACTACAGGGGATCACCTCGCTTAACTGATTGGTATTGGGCCCATGGCCGGCTCTCTTGTGCGCCTGGATCAACTACTAAAACAATCACCGCCAATACATCCCACAGCACCAGCTCAATCCCCCAACTCCCCAAACCACTCCACCAGCCGCCCAGCCGCTTGTTCCTTGACCTCCTGATTGATATGCGCCGCCACCGCCGCGATCGACAGGCTCAGCACGCCGAGGTCGTCGGCGTAGCCGGCGCCAGGCACCAGGTCGGGGATGAGGTCCAGGGGCAGGACGAAGTAGCCCAGGGCCCCGTAGATAGTGCTTTTGGCCCAGGCCGGGGTTTGTGGTCGTTGGGCGGCGTAGTACAGCCACAGGGCCTTGGTGATCAGGCTGCGGCCGACATGCAGGGCGTAGCGACCGATCTTGCGCCAGAGGCAGCGGTGGAAGCTTTGTTCCAGGGTATGGGTGGTGGACATGGCGGGCTCCTTGCGGTTACTGGGCGCCAGGTCATGGTGGGCGTTGCGAGCGTGCGCTGGCAGCGGAGAGAACTTCCCCGGGAGGTGCCCGGCAGCCATGCGCTTCACTCCCATCTGTTTCAACAGCGCCGCAGGCGCTTCAGGCAGTGAAAAAACACTCAGGCCGGGTATTGCCTCTGGCTTGCAACAGCGACGGCAGATGAGAAGGATTCAGGCTCTTCATGCCCGCACACCCGCCCCCGCCCGTTGCTGTTGGGCCATGACCCTGACGGCAATCGATGCGCCGCTCAGCAAGGCGATGATGCCCAGGGTTTCAAGGCCGGTGGGTAAACGCTGTTCGGCGATCAGGCCAAACGCCGCGGCAAAGAGGGTTTCGACCGAAATCAGTTGGCCGGACAGGGCCATGGGTAACCGCTGGCTCGCAAAATTCCAGGCCCAGGCCCCACCCACGGACGCGACACAAGCCAAGGCCGAGGCGGCGGCGAGCACCGGCAGGGTATTGTCCAGGCGCCACTGCACATCGGGGGCGCTGTACAGGTTGAACGTGAGCCCGAAGGGCACGAAGAGCACCACGCTCAAGCCTGCCCCCACCATCATCAGCCCGGTCCAGAGCCCTGAGGAAATGTGCGGCAGCCGTGCCAGGATCACTTGGTTCAAGAGGCAGAAGATCAACCAGGACAGGGTGGCGCCAACCGCGTAGCCGACCGCTTGCAGGTAGGTGGACAGATCGCCGTCCAGTACCTGCGCGAAGGCGCCGTAGTTGGTGGCGACCAGCCCCAGCACCGCCAGCAGCACCGGTACGCAGAGGGCGCGCCAGGAGACCGTGGGTTCGACCAGGTTGCCGATGAGGGCGACCATGATCGGCGCCGCGCTTAAAAACGCCGGCGCGATGATCGCGCCGCCATTGAGCACACTGCCCATGACGCAACCGATGTACAGGGTGTAGCCCACCACTCCCAGCAGTGCGGCGGTGGTCATGGTGCGTCCGCTCAAGCGCGTAATGCCGTGCCGGTAGAGGCGCAGCATTACCAGGCCAATGGCGCCGGAGACGATGAAGCGCAGGGTGATGAAGTCGAACGTGCCGAAGTCGCCCATCAGGTAGGGCGACAGAAAATTCAGTGCCCAACTGAAGGTGGCGAAGAGGGCTGCGGCCACGCCTATGGCATAGGACTTCGACATTCCTGCTCCTCGAGGATGACGGATCACGATCGGGGCGTTGCTAGATAATCGGGCCGCAATGCCTGGAGGTGCGAATTTCCTCGCCGTCGTCGATATCGGTGAACTGCGAGCCGTAGGCCGTCTGGGTGGGTTTGCCCCAGTTGACGCCCATTCCCACGCCGCCACCGCTTTCAGACTCACCTTCGAACAGGGTTTTGTCCAGCCGTGAGCGCCAATCCAGAAAGCGGATGGTTACCGCCAACCGCGCCTGGAGTGGCCCCGGCAACAGCGGCTCGGAGCGGTGCCACAGGGATTTGCTGAAGAACAGCACATCGCCCAGCGCGAAATCGTCCTGGGTCTTATGTTCCTCGAATATTTCCGTCAACAGGCTCGGTGTGTTGAAGATGCCCCTTAGGTGCGCAGAGAAATCCTCGACCGAGAGGCCGGCGGCCATCTTCCTTGACAGCAGGCTGGCCAGTTGGAAGTTGGCCTTGGCCGAGTACAGGCTTTCAGGGACATAGGCCATTCCCCCGCGTTGCCCTGCGTTGTGGATGGGGTCCAAGGGAATCCACACGCTGAAGGCCGCATCCTGCGGTCGGATGTAGCGAAAGCTCAGGGAGTCGTAATGCCAGGCAAAGCCTTGCTGGTGCGCGGTGAGTTCGAAGCTCTGGGACTCGGTCATGATCAGCGGATGACCTGTCAGGGTCACCAAGGCGGTCCTGAAGGCCGTCGAGGAGTAGATGCGCTTGAGCACCTCGGTGCGGCCAAGGTCGTAGGTCAGCCGGTTGAAGGAATCGCCATAGGCCGACTTCGCGTCCCTGGCGGAAATGACCCGTGCACCGGCTTCGCGTTTGAGCGCCTCGATGGCATGCGCCGTTAAAAAGCCTTTGATCTTGATGAAGCCGTGGCGGTGAAAGGCCGCGATCTCATCGGCGCTGAGCGGGACGCCATTCACCAGGCAATGATCTGTGTCTTGAATCAGGGCAAGCATCGTCGTCTCCTTTCGAGTCTGCAGGCTCAAGGGTGCGACATTCTGGGCTTGGCCATCAGACCCAGGGCGACTGTTTTGCGCACTGAGACGACATTTGCCGGTAATGACTGGGACAGGCCCGCCACAGGCCATAACCCGTGGCGGACCGGGATGCTTCAGTGGGGCAACAGGCCCAGGGCGCCGCCGGCCAGGAGCAGGGCGGCGCAGATGCCGGTGACGGCGAACAGTTGCTGCAGCCGTGGCCCGGCCAGGTGGCTGGCGACCTGGCGGCCGAGCACCAGGCCCAGCACCGCGCCGAGGGCGAAGGGCGCGCCCACTGCCCAGTGCATCACGCCGCTGAGGCTGGCGGTAACCACGCTGCCCAGGGACACCAGGGCGATCACCGCCAGGGAGGTGGCGACGATGCTCTTGCTGTCCAGGTTGGTGTAGCGGCTCAGCGCCGGGATGATCACGAAACCGCCACCGACCCCCAGCAGCCCCGACAGCAGCCCGGAGAGCAGGCCGGTGAAGGTCAGCGCCCGGGCGCAGGGCAGGGTCCAGCGCAGTCGACCCTGGGCCGGGTTGAGCACGCAGGGCTGGAACGCCGGGCGCGGCGCCGGCCGGCCCTGTTTCAGCTCCAGGCTGGCCTTGCGCAGGATGCGCCCGCAGGCGTACAGCAGCACCAGGGCGAACAGCACGGCCAATGGCAGGTTCGGCAGGCGATGGGCCAGCCACAGCCCCAGCGGCGCCATGAGGATGCCGATGCCGGCGACGAACCCCGCGGCGCGATAACGCACGATGCCCTGGCGCAAACCGAGGATGGCCCCGACGCTGGCGGCCAGGCCCACCGCCAGCAGGCCGATGGGGGCGGCCTCGACCATGCTCAGGCCGAGGCCGAACACCAGCAGCGGCACCGCGAGGATGCCGCCGCCGGCTCCGGTCAGGGCCAGGATCGCGCCGATGATCGCCCCCAGGCCCGCCCCCAGCAGACTGTGTTCATTCATGCTTGGGAGGTGTCCGTGGCCAGGGTCGGGTGCGCCAGCCATTCGTGGCCCTTGAGCATGCCGCGCCAGTACAGCGGCGGCAGGATCATCTCCTTCAGCCACCAGGCGCGCCGGGTCGGCTGGCGACCGTCCAGCAGCCAGGCGGGAAAGCTGGGGGCCAGTTTGCCGCCGTAGGTGAATTCGGCGAGGACGATCTTGCCCCGTTCCACGGTCAGCGGGCAGGAACCGTAGCCGTCGTAATGGGCCAGCCGGGTCAGGCGCCTGAGGGCCACCAGCACGTTGTTGGCCACCACCGGCGCTTGCTTGCGCGCGGCCGCGGCGGTCTTGGCGTTGCTGGTGTTGGTGGCGTCGCCCAGGCCATGGATGTTGGCGAAGCGCTTGTGGCGCAGGCTGTGGGGGTCGACGTCGACCCAGCCGGCGGCGTCGGCCAAGGGGCTCTGGCGGATGAAGTCCGGGGCGCACTGCGGCGGCACCACGTGCAGCATGTCGAAGGGCCGTTCCAGGGTTTCCTGGGTGCCATCGGCCAGGGTGCGGACGAAGGTCGCGCGCTGGGCCGGGCCGTCCACCGCTACCAGGTTGTGGCCGAAGTCCAGGTCGATGGCGTACTTCTTCACGTATTCCATCAGCGCCGGCACGTAGTCGGCGACGCCGAACAGCACGCCGCCGGCGTTCATGAAGCGCGGCTTGATCGCGCCCAGGCGGCCCTGGCGCAGCCAGTGATCGCAGGACAGGTACATGGCCTTTTGCGGCGCGCCGGCGCACTTGATCGGCATCGGCGGCTGGCTGAACAGCGCCTGGCCCTGTTGCAGTTGCTGCACCAGCTCCCAGGTGTAGGGCGCCAGGTCGTAGCGGTAGTTGGAGGTCACGCCGTGGTTGCCCAGGGCCTGGGGCAGGCCGTCGATGGCCGCCCAGTCGAGCTTGAGGCCGGGGCAGACGATCAACTGGTCATAGGCCAGCACGCGCTCGTCGGCCAGCACCAGGGCATTGTGCTCGGGCTCGAAGCGGCTGACCGCCTGGCGCAGCCACTTGACCCCCTTGGGCATCAGCGAGGCCATGTCGCGGCGGGTGGATTCGGCGCTGAACACGCCGGCGCCCACCAGGGTCCAGCCGGGTTGGTAGTAGTGGGTGTCGGCGGGATCGATGATCGCCACGTCCAGGTGGGGATCGCGGCACAACAGGCTGGCGGCGACGGCGATACCGGCGGTACCGCCGCCGACGATCAGCACCTGGTGGCTGCCGTCGACGGCACGCGGGGCAGGGTGGATGGGACGCATGGCAAGGTCTCCGTATGGAGTAATCGTTATAGGGTGTTCAGGGGGATCTTCAGGTAGCTCACGCCGTTGTCCTCGGGCTCGGGGAAGTGCCCGCTGCGCATGTTGACCTGCACCGAGGGCAGGATCAGCACCGGCATGTCCAGGGTTGCGTCACGGGCTTCGCGCATCTTCACGAAGCTGTCTTCGTCGACGCCCTGGTGGATGTGGATGTTGCTGGCCCGCTGTTCGGCCACGGTGGTCATGTACTGCAGCTCGCGGCCGTTGGGCAGGTAGTCGTGGCACATGAACAACCGCGTTTGCGGCGCCAGGGCCAGGATCTTGCCGATGGAGCGGTACAGGGTTCGCGCGTCGGCGCCGGGGAAGTCGCAGCGGGCGGTGCCGTAGTCGGGCATGAACAGGGTGTCGCCGACGAAGGCCACTTGCTCTTCGCCCACCTGCACCAGGTAGGTCATGCACGCCGGGGTATGCCCCGGGGTGTGCATGGCCCGGGCGGTGAGCTGGCCGATGGCGAACTCGCTGCCGTCGGCCAGCAGCACGTCGAACTGGCTACCGTCCCGGGCGAAGGCCGGGGCTTCGTTGAACAGCGCGCCGAAGACTTTCTGCACCCGGGTGATCTGGTCGCCGATGGCCACCTGGGCTCCGAGCTGCTCCTTGAGGTAGGCGGCGGCCGAGAGATGGTCGGCGTGGACGTGGGTCTCCAGGATCCAGTCGACCTGCGCCTCCAGCTCGCGGACCCGGGCCACCAGGCGGTCGGCGGACTCGGTGCGGGTACGGCCGGACTTGGGGTCGAAGTCCAGCACGCTGTCGATCAGGGCGCAGCGGCGCGTGGCGAGGTCCATCACCAGGTAGCTGATGGTCCAGGTGTGGCTGTCGAAAAAGGCTTCTACACGCAGCGTGTCGCTGATGATCATGGGGCACTCCGGCAATGAAGGGCGAGGGCAGTCTGCGCTGCCGCTCCTGCCTTGGACTGTCAATAAACGTGCCAACCCGGCATAGCGCCGGCAGGCACCCGTTATCTGGTGCGCAAGCTTGCCGAGGCCCTGTCCTGGGGCTTTGGGCGGGGTGACTGTCACCTGGGATTGGCAGTGTTTTGGCAGTGGCTGGCAGAAAATGGCAGCGACGGGCGCCTTGCTTTAAGCTGTCGCGATTGTCCCGGAGCCCACCATGTCCCTGATCGCCACCGACCTTGTCACTTCGCGGATGTCTGCCCTGGTGTCTTACCTGGAGCACGATCCCCAGCCCAGCATAGTGCTGGACACCGACTACAACATCATTGCCGCCAACGCCGCCTACCAGCGTCAGTTCGGCGTGGCCGGCAAGCCCCATGTGGGCGCCAAGTGCTATCGGGTGTCCCACCAGTTCGCGGTGCCCTGCGATCAGGCCGGCGAGCACTGCCCGATGCGCAAGGCCCACGACAGCCGGGTCCCGGAGCGCATGCTGCACATCCACCACACCCCGCGTGGGCCGGAGCATGTGGATGTGGAGCTGCGGCCGATCATCGATGCCAGCGGGGCGGTGGTGGCCTATGTCGAGCGCCTGAGTTCGGTGGCGGTGGCCTCGGTACAGCCGCAGCAGCATGGCCTGGTGGGGCGCTCGCCGGCGTTCAACGAAGCCCTTGGCGCCTTGCAGCGGGCAGCGCCGGCGCCGATCCCGGTGCTGCTGCAAGGCGAATCGGGCACCGGCAAGGAGTTGTTCGCCCGCGCCCTGCATGACGGTAGCCCGCGGGCCGGTGGGCCGCTGGTGGTGGTGGACTGCACCGGCCTGACCGAGAGCCTGCTGGAAAGCGAGCTATTCGGTTATGAGAAGGGCGCGTTCACCGGGGCGCTGCAACGCAAGATCGGCCTGGCCGAAGCGGCCCATGGCGGCACGCTGTTCCTCGATGAAATCGGCGAGGTGCCGCTGGCAATGCAGGTCAAGCTGTTGCGGTTGATCGAGTCCGGCAGCTTTCGTCCGGTGGGCAGCCTGCGCACCGTGCATTCGGACTTTCGCCTGGTGGCCGCGACCCACAAGCCGCTCAAGGAAATGGTCGCGGCCGGCACCTTCCGCCAGGACCTGTACTACCGCATCAGTGCCTTCCCGATCCGCCTGCCGGCCCTGCGCGAGCGCAGCGACGACCTGCCGCTGCTGATCGACAGCCTGCTGCGCCGGCTCGACCCGGGGGCGATGCTGCGGCTCGATCCGCCGGCCCTGGAGCAACTGCGGCTGTACGCCTTCCCGGGCAACATCCGCGAGTTGCGCAATATCCTGGAGCGGGCGCGGCTGTTCAGTGATGACGGGGTGATCCGCCTGCAAGACCTGCCGCCGGAGCTGCGCAGTTCCCAGCCTGCGGTCCCGGTGGCCCGGCGTCGCGGCGGCAAGGACCTGGAGCAGCTGGCCCACGCCCTGGAAGTGTTCGACGGCTCGCGCGCCGAACTGGCCAAGGCCCTGGGCCTGAGCGAGCGCACCCTGTACCGCAGGCTCAAGGCCCTGGGCCTGTAAGTCGCTTCGTGTAGCCGCTGCCGCAGGTTGCGCACGGGCGCGCAGCGGCCGCCAGAGGGCGGTTGGCCGGGCGCTGGCTGGAAGGCCCTGCGGGCCTTGGCGCAGCTTCGCAGGCTCAGCAGCGGCTACAGGGTGGGAGCGGGAAGGTCGCGGGCCATGACCCACATGCCGATCTGTTCCAGGTCGGTGCTGAAGGGCACTTCGCTGACCTGGCGCAGGCCGGCGCTTTCGTAGAAACGCCGGGCGCCCGCGTTGCTCTTGAGCACGTCCAGCCACAGGTAGCGAGCGCCGGCCTGGCTGGCCTGCCGCAGGACCTGGTCCAGCAACACCCGGCCCTGACCCTGGCCGGCCTGGGACTTGAGCAGATAGATCTTCTGCAGCTCGGCCCCGGGCAGATCGCTGCCTGGCATGGGCCGGTTCCAGTTCAGCTTGGCAAAACCGATGGGCGTCTGCTGCGCGTCCAGGGCCAGCAGCCACAGGTGCTGGTGCCTGGCGGCCAGGGATTGTTCCAGCACCTGGGGCGCGAAGTCCTGGTCGAGAAAGCGCTGCATGCCGTCGGCGCTCCAGATCGAGGCGAAATGCTCGCGGTAAGTGGCGCGACCTATGGCCTGCAACGCTTCCAGGTCGTGCTGTTCGGCTTCACGGATGGTGATCATGCTGCGCTCCTTGCCAGGTCCGAGGTCGCGCAGCTTACTCCGAGCCAGCGTGACAGGGCCAGAGTGACAGGGCGCACTACCGGGGCACGATGGCGCCGGCCCGTGGTCGTAATGGCTATTGCCCTTGTCCGTCGCCCGGCTGCCGCCGTGGCCTTCAGGAGATGCCATGAGCCAGGCCGTACTTGCCACTGAAACCAATCGCCACCAATTGCAGCAGATCATCTCGGGGCTCTCCGACGGGGTGATCCTGATCGAGACCGACAAGGCCAGGAGCCTGCTCTGGGCCAACGAGGCGGCGCTGGCCATGCACGGGGTCAGCGAGGTTGCCCAGCTGGGCGCCAATGCCCGGGAGTATGCCCAGCGTTATGCCTTGCGTTACCGCAATAACCATCCGCTGGCCCTGGACAGCTACCCCATCAGCCGGGTCGCCGCCGGCGAAACCTTCAGCGATGTGGTGGTGGAGGTCCAGGCCGAGATCGACGGCGAGCCCAGGCACTGGGTGCACCGGGTGCGCAGCATGATCCTCACTGATCGCAGCGGCGCCGCGGAGTCACTGGTGCTGATCCTCAGCGATGCCACCGACTGGGCCAGTGCCGAGCAGCGCTTCGAGAAGACCTTCAATGCCAATCCGGCACCAGCGGTGATCTGCCGCCTCAGTGACCTGCGCTACATCAAGGTCAACCAGGGCTTCCTGGAAATGACCGGCTACGCCCGGGATCGGGTGATCGGTCGCTCGGTGTACGAGCTGGATGTACTGGAGGATGCCGAGCACAAGGACCTGGCCATCGAACGCCTGGGGCAGGGCGCGACCATTCCGCAGATGCAGGCCGAGCTGCGCCTGCCCGAGGGCGGCAGCAAGCTGGTGATCGTTGCCGGCCAGCCCCTGGACATCAACGACGAAGACTGCATGCTGTTTTCCTTCATGGACCTGGAGCCACGGCGCAAGGCCGAGGTCGCCTTGCGCCAGAGCGAGGAGCGTTTTGCCCGTTCGTTCCGCCTGACGCCGGTGCCGACCCTGGTGTGCAGCGCCGAGCAGCAGATCGTCGATGTCAACGAAGCGTTTCTCAATACCTGTGGCTACAGCAGCGAGGAGCTGCTGGGCAAGACCGTGAGCAACATCGGTTTCATCGCCGAGCCGGCCGCGGCGCAGCAATTGTTCGGGCGGCTGGAGAAGAGCGGCAATGTCATGGGCCTGGACCTCAAGGTGCGCAAGAAGGGCGCCGAGCTGATCGACTGCGTGGCGTATGCCGACACCGTGATGATCCAGGACCATCCCAGCTACCTGCTGGTGCTGATGGACATCAGCGATCGCAAGCGTTCGGAGCTGGAGCTGGTGGGGGCCATCGAGGAAGTGATGCGCGACGCTTCGTGGTTCAGCCAGACGCTGATCGAGAAGCTCGCCAACGTGCGCAAGAGCCGTGGCCCCGATGCGCCGGGCATGTCTTCGGCCGACCTCACCGCCCGTGAGCGTGAAGTACTAGGGTTGATCTACCAGGGCCTGGCGGACAAGGAGATCGCCACCCAGTTGCAGTTGGCGCTCAATACCGTGCGCAACCATGTGGCGACCCTGTATTCCAAGCTTGGGGTACACAGCCGTGGCGAGGCCATCGTCTGGGCCCGGGAACGCGGGCTGTTTGCCAGTACCTTGGCGCGTGGGTAGCGCCGAGCCGGTGCGGATGCACTAGCGCAGGTAGTGCAAATGCATCTTTTGCCAGGCGGTCGGGGTTCTTAGGCTGTGGGTGTGCACAGGTTCGCAGGTCAGGCCTGGGCGGTTGATCAATCACGGCAAAAGGACAGTCAACATGGCGAGTGAACAGCTCAAGGGCAAAGTGGACAAGGCGGCGGGCAAGGCCCAGGCGATGGTGGGCGAGCTGCTGGACGATGACTCGATGCAGGCCCGGGGTGTCGCTCGGGAAGCGGCCGGCCAGTTGCAGGAGCACTATAGCCAGGTACTGGATCGGGGCTTGCGCTGGGCCCGGGAGAAACCCCTGGCCAGCGTGGCGTTGCTGGCAGGCGTCGGTCTGCTGGCCGGTCTGTTGCTGCGGCGTCGCTGAGATGCCGAGCCTGATTACCCAGGCGCAATTGCGTGCCTGCATCGAGCAGCGCCTGGCGCCCCTGTCCTGCAGTTTCACCACGGCAGGTGACGGCACCCTGACCCTGCGAGTGTTCGAGCCTCAGAGTGGCCGGGTGGATCTGGTGGCCAGCGGGCTCAGTGTCAAGGCCCTGCGCAGCGAGGCCGATGTGGCGAAAATGATCGATGAGCTGCTCTACGAACTGGACAGCAACTCCCTGGGGCGGGTCGACCAGGCGCCCTGATCGGCGTCGATGGCGGCGCTCCCGGCGCTGGACTATAAGCAAGGGGTTGCCGGCTGCGAGCTTAGCCGGCCTTGCGAGCCGCCGCCCATGTTTGGATTCGTTCCCTCGACTGACCGTGGTGAGTCTTGAACGCCCGGGCCCAGGGCGTGCCCGGCCGCCTGGACAACATCGTCCTGGTGGCCGATCTGGCCGGCACCGCGGTGTTCGCCGTGGAAGGCGCCATCAGCGCCATGCGCGCCCAGCTCGATCTGCTGGGGGTGATGGTGATCGCCTTCATCGTCGCCCTCGGCGGTGGCGTCACCCGTGACCTGTTGATCGGCGCCAGCCCGCCCAAGGCGGTGGCCGATTGGCGTTACCCGGCCCTGGCCCTGCTGATGGGTGGGCTGGCCTTCGTGTTTCATGAATGGGCCCTGGGCCTCTCCGAGCCGTTGCTGATCCTGCTGGATGCGGCGGGCTTGGGGCTGTTCGCCGTGGCCGGGACGCAGAAGGCGTTGAACGTCGGCATCTCGCCGTTCGTGGCGACCCTGATGGGTACCGTGACCGGGGTTGGTGGCGGGGTGATCCGCGATATCGTGCTGGCGCGTATTCCCCTGGTGTTGCAGGTGGACCTTTACGCCAGTTCGGCGTTCATCGGCGCCGTGACCCTGGTCCTCGCCCGTCGTCTGGGCCTGGCGCCCATGACCTGCGCCTGGTTGGCCGGCGGCAGTTGTTTTGCCGTGCGCATGCTCTCGGTGCATTACGGCTGGCAATTGCCCCGGGCCTGACTCGCCGACTCCGTGCAACCGCTGCCGATGGCTGCGCAGGGGCGCGTAGCGGCCACGATTGGGATCGGTCGGAGATCGCAGGAAGGTCCCTCGGGTCTTGGCGCAGCCTCGCCGCCTCGGCAGCGGCTATTCAGTGATCAGGCTGGGATGGCAGTCCAGGCTGAGGCGGGCGCCGCCGCGTTCGCTGGTGCCGACGTCGAGCTTGAAACCGTGCAGGTCGACGATCGCCGCGACGATCGACAGGCCCAGGCCGAATCCGCCCTGGGCGTTGTTTTCGTCGACCCGGTAGAAACGCCGGAACACGGCAGCGCGTTCCGCCGGGGGAATCCCGGGGCCGGAGTCGAGCACTTCCAGGCGCGGGCTGCCGCCGTCGTCCAGGCCGCGCAGGATCACCTCGCCGCCCGGCGGGGTGAACTTGATCGAGTTGCTCAGCAGGTTGGCCAGGGCCTCGAACAGCAGCGCTCGGTCGCCGACCATGCGCGGCAGGCTCTGCGGCACCTCCAGCACCAGGCTCAGGCGGCCTTCCTCGGCCAGGGGCAGGTAGAAGTCGTGCAGCTCCTGCAACAGGGGGAGCGGGTCGAGCTCCAGAAAGCCCGAGCGGCGCCGGCGGTCTTCCAGCTCCGAAATCCGCAGCAGCCCGCGAAAGCGCGCCATCAGGGTGTCGGCTTCCGCCAGCAGCTGGTCCATCTGCGTCGCCTGGGGCGAACCTTCCTCGGCTTGCTGCTGCAAGCGATAGAGCTGGGCCCGCAGGCGGGTCAGCGGGGTGCGCAGGTCATGGGCGATGTTGTCGCACACACCCTTGACCTCGTGCATCAGCCGCTCGATGCGTTCGAGCATGGCGTTGACGATGGCCGCCAGCATGTCCAGCTCGTCGCGCCGATTGGACAGTGGCAGGCGCCGGGTCAGGTCGCCGGCGACGATGGCATCGGCACTGGCCTGGATCTGCCGGATGCGCCGCAATGGCCGGCGCCGCAACAGGTGCCAGCCGGCCGCACCGGGGATGATGGTCAGGGACACGCCCCAGAGCAGGGCGTGCAGGATGATCCGGGTCACCGCGAACAGCGAGCCGTTGTCGCGTACCAGCACCAGCCAGTGACCGTCGCGGGTCAGGGTCGCCACCGCATCGCAGCTGTCGCGGGGCAGGCTTGGGTCGTCGGAGTCGATGCAGCTCTTGAGCTCGTGGATCCGGCCGTCCAGGGGCAGGTCTTCGGGGATCTCGCGGATCGGCCCGCTGAGCGGCCGGCGCTGGGCATCGAACAGGCCGTAGGCGTCGATGGCGCGCATGTCGAAGGTCATGCTGGTGGCCAGGGCCTCCACCAGCTGCTCGCCCTCGAAGCGGGCGAACAGATGCTGGCGCTGCATCAGCGAATGCTTGGCCAGGCTGTCCAGGTAGCTGGAGACTTCGTAGTACAGCACGCCCATGAGGATGCAGCTCCAGGCCACGAACAGCGTGCTGTAGAGCGCCAGCAGGCGGCTGCTGGAGGAGCGCCAGCCCTTAGAGGGGTTCAGCGATGACATAACCCGAGCCTCGCACGGTGCGGATCAGCGGGGCCATGCCGGGTGGGTCGATCTTCTTGCGCAGGCGGCCGATGTGCACGTCGATCAGGTTGGTTCCCGGATCGAAGTGATAACCCCAGACCTCCTCGAAGATCATCATCCGCGAGAGGATCTGCCCGGTGTTGCGCATCAGGAATTCCAGCAGCTTGTATTCGGTGGGCAGCAGGCTCAGCAACTGCTCGGCGCGGGTTGCCTCGCGGCTGATCAGGTTCAGTTCGAGGTCCGCCACCCGCAGGCTGGTGTCGAAATCCTTGACGGTGTTCTTGCGCCGCAGCAGCACCTCGACCCGCGCCGCCATCTCGTCGGAGGCGAAAGGCTTGGTCAGGTAGTCGTCGCCACCAGCGCGCAGGCCGCGCACGCGCTCGTCGACATCGGACAGCGCGCTGATCATCAGGATCGGCGTCGATACGCCAATGGTGCGCAGGGTGGTGACGATGGCCAGGCCGTCCAGCTCGGGCAGCATGCGGTCCAGGGTGATCAGGTCGTAGTCGCCGCTGACGGCGCGCACCAGGCCCTCGCGGCCATTGTCCACCCAATCCACGTCGAGGCCGTGGCTGCTCAGTTCGGCGACGATTTCCCGGGCGGTCACGGCGTCGTCTTCGATGGTCAGGATGCGGGTCATAGGCGTTACCTGTTTAGCGGTTCTTGACACAGGCGGGCATTCTGCCAAGAAACCACGGCCGGGATTCTAAAAAAACTTTCATCTGCGCCGCCGGGCCGCTGGCCAGACCTTGAACAAGCCCCTGCCAGAGGCCGCGCTGCCTGATATTATCGCGCCACTTTTATTGCCAGGAGGCACATCCATGACGGGCTTGCCCCGGGTTGGCTGGAAGCCATTGTCCTTTCTCTGCCTGATGGTGCTGTGCAGCAGCGCGGTGCTGGCGGCCAACCAGCCCTGTTCCGGGCGCAAGGGCGGCATCGCCCGTTGCGACGGCGAGCTGTTCCTGTGCAACGACGGCTCCATCAGCGCGTCGAGAAAGAACTGCGCCCTGATGTTTGGCCAGCGCTCCACTACCCCACGGGCCGAGCCCCTGCTGCGCGACGCCCAGGGATGCGCCTGTGGCAGCGGCAGTTTCTGCACCGGGCCCCGGGGCGGGGTGTACTGCCTGACCCCCAGTGGCAACAAGAGCTACAAGCGACATTAAAAACCCGATTGACCTTATGTGGATCAAGGTGTTGTGCAATGAACTACGCATCACGTTTCAAAGGCCTGCTGTGGCTGCTGGTGGCCAGCCTGCTGTTGAGTCTCGCCGTGGATCTGGCGCTGCGCCTGCCGGGCTACCTGGAGGACTATGCCCGCGACCCTCGCTATGCGCGCTGGATGCTGGGGTATCGCGGCCTGGACGTCCTGGTCATCGCCCTGATGGCGGTGGCCGTGCCGGGCATCATGCGGCTGTTGGATTTTCGTCGTTCGCCCTGGCTGGCATTGCCGCTCTTTATCTTGTGGGGGCAGGGCATCGCGCAATTTACCCTGGCGGGCAACCTGCTGCTGGCGCTGTGGATCCTGGTACTGGTGGTGCATCTGTGCTGGACCCGCGGCCGGGAGCTCTACCGGAGCCGGCGGGCCTGAGCGCCCGGCGGGCCGTGCAGAACGCCCGCCCGAAAACTCCCGGGTCGGTAAATTGCACGATCCGGGATTACCTGTTTATCGCAACTCATTGAAATACAAGAGCTTATAAAGTTCGTGCAACTGGCACGGTGGCTGCACCTGTCCCTTCGAGACGTGTAACACCATTTTTCATGCCTGGAGCCGAACAACAATGAACAGACCCTCTGAACACCTGCTGGCCACCGCGGATGCCTCGAGTCACCACTCGGGCGTGTCGTGGTCGGCCGTCTTCGCCGGCGCCGCCGCTGCGGCGGCGCTGTCGTTGATTCTCTTGCTGCTGGGCCTTGGCCTGGGGTTCTCCTCGGTGTCGCCCTGGGCCGGTAGCGGCCTGGGGGCCAAGGGCCTGGGTATCTCCAGCATTATCTGGCTGGCACTGACGCAGATCGTCGCTGCCGCCCTGGGTGGATACCTGGCCGGACGCTTGCGGGTGAAGTGGGCCAACCTGCACGGTGACGAGGTGTATTTCCGCGACACGGCCCACGGCTTCCTGGCCTGGGCCGTGGCGACCCTGGTCACCGCGACGCTGTTGGTCGGTGCGGTGGGCAGCCTCGTAGGTGGCGGCTTGCAGGCGGGCGCCCAGGTCGCTGCCGGGGTGGCGGGTGCTGCGACCCAGGCGGCCGGCCAGGCCGCCAGCCAGGGATCGAAGGATGACTACGGTTATTTCGTCGACAGCCTGTTTCGCGATGATCGCCCGGTGGCAGTCAGTGACGACGCGGCGCGTGGCACGGTGTCACGCATCTTCGTGCGCACCTTGAGCAACGACGGTCAGCTCACCCCCGAGGATCGCGGCTACCTGGCGCAGCTGGTGGCCCAGCGCACCAACCTTGGCCAGGCCGAGGCTGAACGCCGGGTCGACGAAGTCTTTGCCAAGGCCCACCAGGCCGTGGAGCAAACCAAGCAAGCGGCCAAGGAAGCTGCCGATGTAGCCGCCAAAGTGGCTGCCTGGTCGTCGCTCTGGATGTTCATCGCGCTGCTCTGCGGGGCCTTCTGCGCCAGCCTGGCCGCACTGTTCGGCGGGCGCCGCCGCGATGCGGTGGTCTGGGTCGAGACCGATGTCCTGCCGCGTACCGCAGCGCCCGTTGCCAACCACTGATCAGGAGATTTTCCCATGCGCTCATTACTCTTGTGGTTCCTTGGTGTACCTATCCCGGTGATCATCCTGATTGCCCTGTTCATGCACTGATGCCCAGGCATCGTTGATGTCTCTTCGAACCGCTGCCGGCCCCCGCCGGCAGCGGTTTTTTTTGCCCCTGGCCCGAGACGTCGGGACACTGGCGGCATTTTCATGACGTCACGCGGGCATTTGCTTGGCCCAGGTCAATACTCGTGTCCGACAAACCGACTAGATTGGCCCGCGCCTGGTTCTGACAGAGTCTTCGGAACCGTGACGTTGCCACGTCCCCGCACCGGGACCCGGACGGCAGGATGCCGGCAACCGCCTTTCACTTTTTCACGGATGAACCGCAATGCGTCAGATAGACCGCAACTTCGACATTCAGCCGCTGCAGCAGGCGGACATGACCATCAGCCTCAATGGCCAGTCGGTCACCGCCGCGGTGGGCGAGACCGTCCTCAGCGTGATCCAGGCCACCGGCCTGCGCCAGGTGGCCCGTAATGACCATGGACAACTGGTGGGTGCCTACTGCGGCATGGGCGTGTGCCATTGCTGCCTGGTGCAGATCGATGGCCGGCACAAGCGCCGTGCCTGCCAGACCCTGGTCAAGCCAGGCATGCAGGTGCAGACCCTGACCAACCGCATCAGTGAACAGGAGCCCAGCCTATGAGCCAGAATCCGGTAATCGTCGGCGGCGGGCCGGCGGGCATGGCGGCGGCCATCGAACTGGCCGAGCACGGCGTGCACAGCACCCTGATCGAAGAAGCATCGCGCCTTGGAGGAGTGGTTTATCGCGGACCGCTGCGCGATGGCGTGCAACTGGATTACCTGGGGCCGCGCTACTGCGAGATGCTGTCCAAGCTGCATGGCGACTTCGGCGACCATGAGCAGATGATCGACGTGCGCCTCAACAGCCGGGTGATCGGTGCCGAGGGCAGCCATAGCCTGATGCTGCTCGACGCCGAGGAACAAGTGCAGGAAGTGCCCTACGGGCAACTGGTGCTGGCTGCCGGCTGCCACGAGCGCAGCGTGCCGTTTCCCGGTTGGACGCTGCCCGGAGTCAAGCTGCTCGGTGGCCTGCAACTGCAGATCAAGAGCGGGGTGGTCAAGCCCCAGAGCCCGGTGGTGATCGCCGGCACCGGTCCGTTGCTGCCCCTGGTGGCCTGCCAGCTGCATGCCGCGGGTGTGCGGGTGGCCGGGGTCTACGAGGCCAGCGCGCTGGGCAAGATCGCCAAGCAGAGCCTGGCCCTGCTCAACAAGCCACAGCTGTTCCTCGACGGCCTGAGCATGCTGGCCTACCTGAAGATGCACGGCATCGCCCTGCGCTATGGCTGGGGCGTGGTCGAGGCCCAGGGCCAGGATGCCCTGAGCGTGGTGACCGTGGCGCCGTATTCCAGCGACTGGCAGCCGGACATGTCCCAGGCCCAGCGCATCGCCGCCCAGACCCTGGCCATCGGCTACGGTTTCATTCCCCGGACCCAGCTCAGCCAGCAGATGGGCCTGGAGCATAATTTCAGCGACGACGGCTACCTGCGGGCCAACGCCAACGTCTGGCAGCAGAGCAGCGAGCCGCACATCCACCTGGCCGGCGACATGGGGGGCATCCGTGGTGGTGAGGCAGCGATGCTCAGCGGCCGTATCGCGGCGTTGTCGATCCTCATGCAGCGCGACGTACTGAGCAACGAGGCGGCCCTGCAACGGCGCCAGGGCTACGAGCGCAAGCTGGCCTCGATCCTGCGTTTTCGCGGTGCGGTGGACCGCTATACCGCACGTGGTGTCGGACAGATAGAACTGCCCAAGGGCGACACGGTGATCTGCCGTTGCGAGCACACCACCCGCAACGACATCGAAAAGGCCCTGGCCCAGGGCGTGCAGGACATGGCCAGCCTGAAGATGCGCACCCGGGTGAGCATGGGCGACTGCCAGGGGCGGATGTGCGTGGGTTACTGCAGCGACCGGCTGCGCCAGGCCACCGGGCGCAAGGACGTGGGCTGGATTCGCCCGCGCTTCCCGCTGGACCCGATTCCGTTTTCCGCCTTTGCGCCAGCCGACCAGGAGGTCTCCAAGCATGACTAAGCACTATGACGTGGTAATCGCCGGCGGCGGCGTAATCGGGGCGTCCTGCGCCTACCAGCTGTCCAAGCGCAAGGGCCTGAAGGTGGCCTTGATCGATTCCAAGCGCCCGGGCAACGCCAGTCGCGCCTCGGCCGGTGGCCTGTGGGCCATTGGCGAGTCGGTGGGCCTGGGATGCGGGGTGATCTTCTTTCGCATGATGTCGGCCAACCGCAAGCGCGAGGCCCAAGGGTCGGCGGTGGTGGTGGACTCCAGCACCCCGCACATCCTGCCGCAATCGTTCTTCGATTTCGCCTTGCAGTCCAACGAGCTGTACCCGCGCCTGCACCGCGAACTGATCGGCCTGCACGGCATGGACTTCAAGTTCGAGCACACCGGGCTCAAGTTCGTCATCTACGACGATGAAGACCGCCTGTACGCCGAGCATATCGTCGGTTGCATCCCGCACCTTTCGGAACAGGTGCGCTGGCTCGACCAGGCAGCCCTGCGTGCCTCCGAGCCGAGCATCAGCCATGAGGCCAAGGGTGCCCTGGAGTTCCTCTGCGACCACCAGGTCAACCCGTTCCGCCTTACCGACGCCTACACCGAGGGCGCGCGGCAGAATGGCGTGGACGTGTACTTCAACACCAACGTCACCGGGGTCCTGCACCAGGGCAACCGGGTCAGTGGTGTGCAGACCGCCGAGGCCGGGCTGTTCCATTGCTCGACCCTGATCAACGCCGCCGGTGCCTGGGCCGCCGAGCTGAGCCTGCAGGCCACGGGGATGGAAATCCCGGTGAAGCCGGTCAAGGGCCAGATCCTTTTGACCGAGCGCATGCCCAAGCTGCTCAATGGTTGCCTGACCACCAGCGACTGCTACATGGCGCAGAAGGACAATGGCGAGATCCTGATCGGCAGCACCACCGAGGACAAGGGGTTCGACGTCACCACCACCTACCCGGAAATCAACGGCCTGGTGCAGGGCGCGGTGCGCTGCATTCCCGAACTGGCCCAGGTCAACCTCAAGCGTTGCTGGGCGGGGCTGCGTCCCGGTTCGCCGGATGAGCTGCCGATTCTCGGGCCGATGGACGGGATCGAGGGTTACCTCAATGCCTGCGGGCATTTCCGCACCGGCATCCTGACCTCGGCGATCACCGGAGTGTTGCTGGACAAGCTCGTGAACGACGAGGCCCTGCCGTTGGATATCACGCCGTTCCTGGCCCGGCGCTTCGCCCTGGAGCCGCAGAAGAAACAGGCGTAGTTCGCCTGGCCTGAACGTCAGCCACGCCGGCCCGCCGGTGCGAGGTTTCGTTGAGCAGCACGCTTGCGAACCTTGCGCCGGCGGGCCTTTTTGTTTCTGCCGCGCAGCCGCTGTCGCAGGGGTGGGGTGGCTGGGCGATTGCTGGAAGGTCCTGCGGACCTTGGCGCAGCTTCGCAAGCTCAGCAGCGGCTACAGGGGCTGTGCAACGCCACATTGGTGTAGCCGCTGCCGCAGGCTGCACCGGGTTAGTGGTGGTTCCAGGCCGCCGGGTTGACCAGGTTCGCCGGGCGTTCGCCGGCCAGCGCCGCGAGGATATTGTCCACCGCGCAGCGGGCCATGGCTTCGCGGGTCTCGAAGGTGGCCGAGCCGATATGCGGGGTGGCCACCACATTGGAGAGTTGCAGCAGCGGCGAGTGATGATCCAGCGGCTCACGCTCGAACACGTCCAGGCCAGCGCCGCGAATGCGCCGCTCCTGCAAGGCCTGGATCAACGCCGCCTCGTCCACCACCTTGCCCCGGGAGATATTGATGAAGATGCTCTCGGGCCGCATCAGGGCAAACTCCCGGGTACCGATCAGGCCCTGGGTCTGCGCGGTCAGCGGTAGGGTCAGGCAGATGAAGTCGGCCTCTTGCAGCAGTTGCTCGAGGCTGCGGTAGCGGGCGCCGAAGCGTTGCTCCACCGCCGGCTTGGGGTGGTTGCTGTGGTAGATCACCGGCATGCCAAAGCCGAAATGCCCACGCTGGGCCAGGGCCTCGCCGATGCGTCCCATGCCGATGATGCCCAGGGTCTTGCCATGCACGTCGCTGCCGAAGTGCGCCGGGCCGATGCTGTGATTCCACTGGCCGGCGCGAACCATGTTCGCCAGCTCCACCACCCGCCGGGCGCTGGCCAGGATCAGCGCGAAACCGGTGTCGGCGGTGGTTTCGGTCAGCACGTCCGGGGTATTGCTGAGCAGGACGCCGCGCCGGGTCAGGTCGTCGATATCGTAGTTGTCGACCCCAACCGAGACACTGGCCACGGCCTCCAGGCGAGGGGCCAGGTCCAGCAGCCGGGCGTCCAGGCGCAGGCTGGCGCCCAGCAGGCCATGGGCCTCGGGCAGGGCCTGGCGCAGGCGCTCCAGGCCGGCGTCGTCCAGGTTCTCGATCAGGGTCACGGTAAGGTGTTCCTGCAGGCGTGCCATCAGCGATGGCGAGAGTTTCTTGTACAGCACCAGGTGTTTTTTCATGGGAGTCTCTGTGGCGATTCAGGAGTGGGCCAGGCGTCGGCGCAGCGCCAGGGGCTTGGCTTGTGGCGTGCTGGTGCCTGGCTTGAGGAGCAGGGTGAGCAGTACCGAGAGCAGCAGCGCGCCACTCATCAGCAGGTAGGAGGCTCCCGGCGAGCCGGTGGTGCTGTTCAGGTAACCCACCAGGTAGGAACCACCGAACGAGCCCAGGGCCCCCATGCTGTTGATCAGCGCCATGGCACCGCCGGCAACGTTGGCCGGCAGGATCTCCGGGACGATGGCGAAGAACGGGCCGTAGGGCGCATACATGCAGGCTCCGGCGAGCACCAGCAGGCCGTAGGACCACCAGAAATGCTCCGCCCCCAGCAGGTAGGAGCCATAGAACGCGAAGGCGGCGATCAGCAGCGGCGGCCAGACGAAGCGCTTGCGCTTCTGGGTCCGGTCCGAACCCCAGGACACCACCAGCATGGCGATCACCGCCGCCAGGTAAGGCAGGGCCGAGAGCCAGCCGGCCTCGACCATGTCCATCTGCGCGCCGTGCTTGAGGATCGAGGGCAGCCAGAGGACGAAACCATAGACGCCGATGCTCCAGCAGAAAAACTGCAAGGCCAGGATGATCACCCTGGGCGAACGGAACGCCTCGGCATAGTTCTTCACCGCCTTGATGCCTTGCTGCTCGGCAGCCAGGGCCTGCTCCAGGTCCTGCTTCTCCTGCTCGCTCAGCCATTTCGCCTGGCTGGGTCGATCATCGGCCAGGCGCCACCAGATAAAGGCCCAGAGCACTGCCGGCAGGCCTTCGACGATGAACATCCAGCGCCAGCTGAAATGCTCCACCAGGTAACCCGACACCACCGACATCCAGAGCATGGTCACCGGGTTACCGAGGATCAGGAAGGTGTTGGCCCGCGAGCGTTCGGCACGGGTGAACCAGTGGCACAGGTACACCAGCATCGCGGGCATCACCGCGGCCTCCACGACCCCGAGCATGAAGCGGATGCCGATCAGCATGTAGGCGTTGGCCACGATGCCGGTGAGGGTGGCCAGGCCTCCCCAGAGGATCAGGCTGACGAAGATCAGTTTCTTCACGCTGCGCCGCTGGGCATAGATCGCCCCCGGCACCTGGAAGAAGAAATAGCCGAGGAAGAACAGCGCGCCCAGCAGCGATGACAGCCCGGGGGTGATGTTCAGGTCCTCGGCCATCCCCGAGGCGGCCGCGAAGCCGTAGTTGGCGCGGTCCAGGTAGGCCAGGCTGTAGGTGATGAAGACGATGGGCATGATGTACCACCAGCGGCGGGCGGCAAGTTTGAGCGTATCCATGGCAGTTCTCCTGAGCTTGTTGTTCTTGTGGCAGCAGGTGGTTGTCGGGTTCCGGGGCCCGCGGGCAAGGCTGCGCTAGAGCGCGGCCGTCAGACGCGGCGCCTGGGTGGGCAGTTCATGGCGGTAGGGCAGGCCCTCCATGTCACCGCGGCTCTGCACCGCGCGGCTGCCGGTCCAGTTGGCACGTTGCACCGCTTCGGCCATGCCGCAGCTTTCCAGCAGGGCACTGATCAGGCCCACGGCGAAGGCATCGCCGGCGCCCACGGTGTCCACCACCTGGGGCACCGGTACCGCGTCGACGAAACCCTCATCCAGGCGGGTGCGGTAGTAGGCACCGTGGCTGCCGAGCTTGATCACCACGGCCTCGGCGCCCTGATCCAGGTAGAAGGCGGCGATGTCCGCCGGGTCCTCGTAGCCGGTCAGCAAACGACCTTCGCCCAGCCCCGGCAGTACCCAATGAGCCAGGGCCGCCAGGCGATTGATCTCGCGGACCATCGTCGCTTCGCTGGACCACAGGCCGGGGCGCAGGTTGGGGTCGAACGACACACTGCGCCCGGCGGCGCGCTGGGTGCGCATCAGGTAATGGGTCAGCTCGCGGGTCGAGTCCGACAGCGCCGGCGGGATCCCGGTGGCATGCAGGTGCCGGGCCCGCAGCAGCGGCGGGGCGATATCGCTGACACTCAGGTGGCTGGCCGCCGAACCGCGGCGAAAGTATTCCACTCGGGGATCGTCGCCGGTCTCTTCCCGCGACTTGAGCTGGAAGCCGGTGGGGTGCAGCGGGTCGCACCGCACGAAACGGCAGTCCAGGCCCTCGGTCTTGAGGGTGTCGAGCACGAAGCGTCCCAGGGAATCGTTGCCGACCCGGCTCAGCCAGGCCACCTTGAAGCCCAGGCGCGACAGGCCGATGGCCACGTTGCTGTCGGCGCCGGCGATGCGCTTGTGGAAGTGCTCGACCTGGGCCAGGTCGCCGCTGTGTTCGGCGACGAACATGGCCATGGTCTCGCCGAAGGACAGGATATCGATCTCAGACATGGGTGTTCTCCAGTCGCGACTGCCCCAGGTGGGCCAGCAGCTCGACCTGGGTGGCGGTCACTCGCATCAGGTCGTCGCCCTGCAACGGGTATTCCACGGCCCGGGTAATACCTTGGGTCATGTGCCGCAGCAGTTGTTCCCACTGATGCAGCTCCGGGGTGCCGGGCGGTATTGCCACCAGCTTGCCGTCGACCCGTTGGCGCACCGCCTTGCAATGCACGTAGCCCACATGCCGGCCCAGCAGGCGGGCGGCATTGACGGCCGATTGTTCCTGCCATTGCCAGTTGCCGATATCGAAGGTCATGCGCAGCGGCAGGTTGAGTGATTCCACGGCGCTGAAGAACCGCTGGAACGGCTCGATGCGCCCGCCGTGGGCGGTCTGGTCGTTTTCCACCAGCAACTCCAGCGGCTGGCGGAACAGCAGGCTGGCCAGGCAGCGCAGGTCATGGTGTTCGTTGAAATGACCGAGGGACACCTTGAGCTGGCGGGCGCCGAATTCCCGGGCCCGCTGCAAGGTGGCGGACAGTTGCGGGGCGGGTTCGCTGCGACCTGGCTGCCACAGTTCCAGGGGCGAGGAGTACACGCTGTCCAGGCGGTGTTCACGAGCGCTGCGGGCCAGTTCGGCGGGGTTCTCGCCGGTCAGCAGTTCTTCGCGCCATTCAATGCAGGAGGCACCAGCAGCGGCCACCAGGGGAATGAAATGGCCCTGGCCGTGCTGGCGCACAAGGTCCGCGCCGTAGCTGGACAGGCTGATGGAAACGGGGGATCTAATCATGTTGCCTACCTCTGAAACCGGTTTCATTTTTGTTCGAGTCAATTGCGTGTTGTTGTCTATCCCTGCGTTTGCCGCACCTTGTGGCCGCTGCGCGCCCATGCGCAGCCTGTGGCAGCGGCTACACGCCGTGCATCCAGGTTCGCACGGCCTTGCACAGCCTTATCCTCGGGCCTGGCGGGTCGAACCGCGGATTATCAGTTGCGTTGGAAAGTCCATCACCCGCGCCGGTCCGGTATCGCCCTGCAGGCGCTTGAGCAGGCATTCGAAGGCACTGGCGCCCATGGCTGCCGTGGGTTGGGCCAGGGCGGTGATGCCGTTGCCCACCAGCGGATACCAATCCAGATCATCGAGGGCAACCAGCCCCAGCTCGCCGAACAATGGCTTGCCGAGCTGGCGCAGGGCGTCGCAGGCCGCCAGCGTGGCCACGCCATTGGCGCAGAACAGCGCCTTGGGCCCGGGGCCCGGGGTGTCGAGGAAGGTCTGCAGGCCGGCATTGAACCCGGCGCCGGTTTCCAGGACCTGACCCCGCAGGGGCGGGCGGCGGACGATCTCGGCCTTGAAGCTGGTGCTGCGTTCCAGGCGCGAGCTGGTGCCGTCATGGGGTTCGCTGACCAGCAGCAGGTCACGGTAGCCCTGCTGT
This sequence comes from Pseudomonas sp. L5B5, assembly GCF_020520285.1. Taxonomy (NCBI): domain Bacteria; kingdom Pseudomonadati; phylum Pseudomonadota; class Gammaproteobacteria; order Pseudomonadales; family Pseudomonadaceae; genus Pseudomonas; species Pseudomonas sp. L5B5. The sequence continues at coordinate 1,396,071 of NZ_CP084742.1, read as the reverse complement.
TCGAGGTGTTCGATGGCGCTGTGCACGGCGCCGGGGTTGTCCAGCCCCACCAGATCGGCCTGCAACCGCGCGAGCTTGCGATCCACCAGCACCATGGGCATTTCCTGCTGCAGTTGTTGCAACAGGTCCAGGTGGTGGCCGAGGGTGTTCACGATCAGGCCTTCGATGTTGTAGGCCCGCAGGTTGGCCAGGTGCCGGGCCTCTTGCTGGTCGTCGCGGTCGGTGTTGCACACCACCAGGCTGTAGCCGTGCAGGCGGCAGGCGGTTTCCACTCCGTGCATCACGGCAATCGAATAAGGGTTGCGGATATCGGCTACCAGCATGCCGATCAGGCGTGTGCGCCCGCGTTTCAGGCCGCGGGCCATCTGGTTCGGGCGATAGCCCAGTTCGCCGATGGCTTGTTCGATGCGCAAGGCGATGGCATCGGAGAGCAGGGCGCGGTCTTCGCCGATGAAACGCGACACGCTGGCCTTGGAGACCCCGGCACGGCGGGCGACATCGAGCATGGTGACGCGGCTGCGCTGGGCAGCGGAAAACTGATTCACGGGCGATGACCTTTATTCTTGGAATTATCGGCTTACAGGCTCCACAGGGGTGAATGAAACCGGTTTCAGGAAACCGCAAAACCGGTTCGGTCGTCAAGCGTGGCGTGGGGGAAAATCAACGCTGAACCGATCCTTCCCTGACCAACGGTGCATTCGTCGACCAGGGCTCCAGGTACCAGCTCGAATGCCCTGTGACGTGGCGTGCCTGTTGGCTCCTCAGGTCCACAGGCTCAACCAGGTGGCGGCCAGCAACAGTAGCGCCATGCCCCGATTGAAGTGCTGCATTGCGCGGGGCGAACCCAGCCAGCGCGCCGAGCCGGCCCCCAGCAAAGCCCAGGCGCCCAGGCAGGGCAGGGCGATGAGCAGGAACACCAGCGACAGGCACAGCACCCGGTCCTGGCGATCGTCCGCAGGTCCGGCGAACACGCTGACCACTGCCAGCGCCATCAGCCAGGTCTTGGGGTTCACCAGTTGCAGGGCCGCCGCACCGAGGAACCCCAAGCGTCGTTGCGCGGCGGCATGTGCGGTTTGGGTCGGGGCGTGCCAAATTTGCCAGGCCAGGCCGCTCAGCCACAGCAGGCCGACCACCTGCATGGCCAGTTGCACTCCCGGCAGGTGGACCAGCTTGTCCCCCAGTCCGCCGCCCACCAGCCACACCATGCCGGCAGCGGCGGCGCCAGCGCCGAAGATGATCGGCAGCGCGGCCCGCAGGCCATAGCGGGCACTGTTGCTCAGTACCAGGAGATTGGTCGGCCCCGGGGTAATGGAGGCGACGATGGCGAACAGAACGAAGGGCAGCAGGCTGGGCAGGGAAGGCAACATGATGGATGGCTCCAGTGAAGATCGGAGGGCTGATCTTCGCGGCCTGCGCCTCAGGCGTCTGGAAGCTTTGTGCAGCGCCTGCGGTACAGCGCCGGGCTCAGGCCGTAAGCCCGCATGAACCAGCGCCCGAGATGGCTCTGGTCGGCAAAGCCCAGGGCGCTGGCCACCTCGGCCGGCGCAGCACCACCGGCCAGCAAGCGCCGGGCGTGGCTCAGGCGCAACTGCACCAGATAGGCGTGAGGCGGCAGGCCGAAGGCGGCCTTGAAGGCTCGGCTCAGGCGGAAACGGTCGACGCCGCAGGCGCTGCTCAGGGCTTCCAGGCTCAGGTCCTGGTAGAGGTGGGCATGCAGGTAGTCGCGAGCCCGTTGCGCCACCCGGGGCAGGCGCGGGTCCTGGCCATAGCGCTGGCGCCACTGCAGGTGCCCGGTCAATTGCTCGAGCAGGCGATCCATGGCGCTCTGGCGCACGATGCGCAATTCGCTGTGGTGCAGGCTGTGAAATGCCGCGCTGGTGGCCTGGGCCAGTCGTGGATCGCAGGCCAGGGTGCTGTCGAACCCCAGTTGGCTATCGATCGGCGCTTCGGCGAATAGCGCCCCCAGTTCGCGCGTCAGCCACTGCGGGTCCAGGTACAGCATGCGGTAGGTGAAGCCACCAGCGGTGGGCGCCTCGCCGTCGTGGATTTCCCCGGGCTCGAGCAAGAACACCTTGCCGGGTGTGCTCTGGTGCCGGGTGCGACGGCAGTTGAACTGCTGTACACCTTGCTCGGTGACCCCCACCAGGTAGCTGTCGTGCCAGTGCGGGTCATAGGCGTGGCCAGTGAAGTGGGCGCGCAGGGTCTCGATGCCGGTGTCGGCGTCCTGGGCCAGGTCGATCCAGTTGTGCGTACTCATGCTGGGCTGCCGTTGGATTTACCTGGGCATTCAACGACCGGGCTGGGCGGGCGTCTAGAAGTTTCGTGCAACTCAGCTGAACAGCCCGGCGGCGATGTTGATGGAAAACCCCAGGATCGCGGTATTGAAGAGGAAACCGATCAGCGACTGGGCGAGGACGATCCGCCGCAGTTCGCGGGTCGCCACCCCGACGTCCGAGGTCTGTACGGCCACGCCGATGGTGAAGGAGAAGTACAGGAAGTCCCAATAGTCGGGATCCTTCAGGTTCTCGGCGAAGCGCAGGGCCGGCTCCGGGCCGTCCCAGGTGTAGTAGAGGCGGGCGTAGTGGACGCTGAAGATCACCCCCACCAGCAGCCAGGAGCCGATCACCGTCAACCCGGTGAAGCCGTAGTGCAGCAAGCGCCGGTGGGTGTCCAGGTCTTTGCTGCCCACCAGTTCCAGGGTGATGGCCACGAGGCTGGCGATGGCGGCGACACAGACGATCAGCAGCACCAGCCCGGCATTTTCGTCCTCGGTCTCGGCGATGCGCTTGACCTGGTCGGCCCGGGCCCGGACCGTCAGCCAGAACATCAGCGCCAGGTAGGTCCAGACCGCCACGTTCCAGCCGATGAGGACCTTGCCGGCCAGGGTCTGGGCTGGCACCAGCAGGCCGGCGATGCAGCCGGCCAGGACACCGAAGGTCAGGCGGGGATGGGTACGGATCACGATGGACATGGCGGCTCGCAGTTCCAGGGCAGGTGTTGAACCTTAGCACGGCAATTTTGCCGATTTCGCCTGGCGGCAGCGGCGCAGCGCGTGTCGCCGCTGCCGAGCGCGCGAGGCTGCGACAGGGTCCGCAGGCCCCTCGGCGTTTGATCAGACAACCGCAATTGCGCCCGCTGCGCGGTCGTGCGCAGCCTGCGGCAGCGGCTACACGAAGCGAGGCTGCACAGGGCTGTAGCTGCTGGCGAGCCTGCGAGGCAGAGCCCTCGGCGTTCGGCCAGGCAAGCGCAACTCGGTGTCAGGCGGGCTTGGCCATGATCGCGCTGAACAGTTCGGACTCGAGCCAGGCCAACAACCAGGCTTGCAGTGCCGGGTAGGGCGCCTGGGCGAACCAGGCACGGTCCACATGGGCGAACTGGCGGACGAAGGGCAGCAGGGCCGCGTCCGCCAGGCTCGGCCGCGCGCCCAGCAGATAGCGGCGCTGGCTCAACAGTCCTTCCAGGCGCGCCAGGAACAGCTCGCCCTGGGCCCGGTGGTGCTCCATCGGTGCCTCCGGGTAACGCTCGGGGTACTTGTAGCGGTTGAGGTGGACCTTGAAGACCTGGTCGTTGTCCTCGATCAACGCCGCCATCTGCGCCCCGGCTCGAGGGTCGCCCAGCAGGCGCCAATCTTCGGGGTCGTCCTGCTCCAGCGCCCAGAGCATGATCTGCAGGCTCTCGTCGATGACCTGCTCCCCGACCTTGAGCACGGGCACCGTGCCCTTGGCCGACAGCGCCAGCATTTCAGGCGGCTTGGCCTTGAGGCTGACCTCGACGATCCGCGGCGCCACCCCGGCATAGCGCAGGGCCAGGCGGGCGCGCATGGCGTAGGGGCAGCGACGGAACGAGTAGAGGATCGGTTCGGCCATGCTCATTTCACCTCCAGCTGGCTCAGGCCGTTGCCCTGGCGGCTGACCTGGATCTGCACCGCGATGCGTTCGTGCATTTCCTGCACGTGGGAAATCACCCCGACCTTGCGGCCCTGGGCCTGGAGGCCGTCGAGGGCGTCCATGGCCAGTTGCAGCGACTCGGGGTCGAGGCTGCCGAAACCTTCGTCGATGAACAGCGACTCGATCTTCAGCGTGCTGGACGCCATGGACGCCAACCCCAGGGCCAGGGCCAGGGACACCAGGAAGGTCTCGCCGCCGGACAGCGAATGCACCGAGCGCAGCTCATCGCCCATCTCGGTGTCCAGCACCAGCAGGCCGAGCATGCTGCCGCCGCGCTTGAGGCGATAACGCCGTACCAGCTGGCGCAGTTGCGCGTTGGCGTGGTGCACCAGCAGGTCGAGGTTGTAGGCCTGGGCGATCTTGCGGAACTTGTCGCCCTCGGCCGAGCCGATCAGGGCGCTGAGCCTGGCCCAGCGTTGCCATTGCTCGTACGCCTGGGCGATGCCCTGGGCCAGGGCCTGGTTGGCCTCCTGGCGACGTTGGTCTTCGCTCTGGCGGGCGCGCAGCTCGGCCACCTGCTGCTCGTCGGCCAGCGCTTGTTGCTGAGTGGTTTCCAGGGCTTGGGCCAGTTCGTCGGCTTCCAGGTTGCCGTTGTGCTGAGCCTGGTGCTGTTCCAGGCGCTGCTGGCGCTCCTCGAGCAGTACCCGGGCCTGTTCGATGGCCTTGTCGTTGGCCTGCAGGCGCTCGCGCAGTTGTCGGACCTGGCTGTCGTCCAGTTCCAGCAGTCCTTGCAGCCCGGCATCGTCGAGTTGCGGATGCTGGGCGCGCCACTGCTCGATGCTGGCGGCCAGTTGCTGCTGCTCGGCTTCCAGGGCCTGGCGGCGCTCCTGGCCGGCCTTGAGCTCGGCGGCCAGCTGGATCAGTTGCTGTTGCAGTTCCTGCACTTGTTGCTGGGCCGTGGCCTGGGCCATGCGGGCCTGCTCGACGCTCTGTTCCAGCTGCTGCTGCCAGTGCTCGGCGCTGTCGTGGGTTCCCAGCAACTCGGCCAACCGCTGCTGGCGCGCCTGTTGCTGTTGCTTGAGGGCCTCGGCCTGCTGCCGGGCGTCATGCAATTGCTGCAGGCGGGTCTGCTGGCGGTCTTGTTCCTTGTCCAGGGCCAGCTGGCGCTGTTGTTGTTCTTGGGTTTCATCCTGCTGCTCGCGCAGTTGCTCGATGCGTTGCAGCACTTGCTGGTCCAGTTGCATGAAGCTCGCCGCCGGGTCGCGGCGCAGGCCGTCGAGCTGCTCGCCGGGCAGCCACTGGCTGAAGCCGCCAAGCTCCTCATCCAGGCGCTGGCGATCGGCATCCAGTTGCTCGCGCTGTTTCTCCAGTTGCAGGGCGGCCTGCTGGCTGGCATCGACGGCGGTTTGTAACTGACCTTGCAGGCGCACGGCATCCTTTTGCAGGGTCAGCAGGGCGTCCTGGCGCTGCTCGTCCTGGCCGATGCTCTGTTGCAACTGCTCCAACTGCCGTTGCAGCCAGGCATCGCGCTGGGGCGGGTCCTGGTCCAGCAGCTTGGCGCCCAGGGTGTGGGCCTGCAGGCTCGGGGCCAGGGCCTCTTGTTGGGTGGCCAGCTGTTCCTGTTGCTGTAGCAACTCTTTCTGCTGGGCGATCAGGCCCTGGACCTGGGCACGCAGTTCGGCCAGTTGTTCCTTAAGCCCATCCACGACTTTCCGGGCGGCGGCTTCTTCGTTTTCGTCATGGCGGCCAAGGCTCTGCAACAGGGCCTCGGGTTGGTGATACGGGTGCTCGACACTGCCGCATACCGGGCATGGCTGATCGTCCTGCAATTGCGCACGCAACTCTTCCACGCTGGCGCTGCGGGCCAGGCGCTGGCGCTCCAGCAGGGCCTGGGTGACGCTCAGGGTCTGCTCGGCTACCACCAGGTCGGCCTTGGCCTGGATACCGGCCTTGGTCAACGCATCGCGCTCGATGGCCGCCGTTTGTTGCTTGTCTTGCAGGGCCTGGGTGCGTTGCTCCAGCTCTTGCTGCTGGGTCCAGAGTCGGGCCAGGTCCTCGAACGAGCGTTGCTGCTTGCGGTTGTCCTGTAGCAGCGTGCCCAGCAACTGGATCTGCTCCGCCACGGCCTGGGGCTCGGCGCCGGCCTCGCGATACAGCAGTTCCAGCTGTGCCCGTTGCTCACCCAACTGGCGAGCGGCGGTTTCAGCGCGCTGCTCAAGGCCCGGCAGTTCCGCCTGGCCCTGGTTCAGGCGATTACCGATCTGCACCAGCTGCTGCAAGCGCCCGCGATAGGCATCCCAGGCTTCGCTCAGAGGCGCGAGGGTGGCGCTGTGCTGCAGTTGCCCGGCGATCCGTTCCAGGCGCTCGGCCACCAGGCGTTGCTGCTCCTGCAAGTGCTGGATGTCCTGCTGGCCCTGGGTGTTGGCCTGCTCGGCGCGCTCCCGGGCCTGGGTGGCCTGGGCCAGCTCCTGCTCCAGGCGTTGCAGGTTGCCTTGTTCGGCAAAGGCTTCGCGCAGCAGCGGCGCCTTGGCGCTGGATTGCTCCTGGGCCTGGGCCAGGCTGGCGCTACTGTCCTGGACCTGCTGCTGTCGTTGTTCTTGTTGCTGCTGCAACTGCGTTTGTTGCGCCTGTTGCTGCTCGATCTGCCGTTGCAGAGGTGCGAGGGTCGCGGTCAGTTCGACCTGGCGCAGGAACTGATGGCGCTGCGGCGCCAACTGCTCCAGGCGCTCCAGGCGCAGGCGTTCGGGGGCCAGGACCTGCGCCTCTGCCTCGGCTTCCTGCAACTGCTCGGCGGCACTGTGCCGGGCCTCCTGCCACTGGCGCAATTCCTTGAGCCAGCCGTGCTGGGCCTCCAGCTGCTTGAGTTGCAGTTGCCGGGCCTTGAGCTGGTCCCGGGCGGCGCCCAACTGCTGGTCCAGCTCGGCACGTTCCTCGGCTGGCAGCGGGGCAACGCCGCTGGCCTGGGCGGTGAGGGCCTTGTGCGCTTCGTCGGCTTCCTTGGCCTTGCTGAAGGCGCGCTTGCCCAGCTGGCTGTAGATTGCCGTGTTGGTGAGCTTTTCCAGCAACTCGCTGCGTTCCTTGTCCTCGGCCTTGAGGAAGGCGCTGAACTCGCTCTGAGCCAGCATCACAGCCCGGGTGAATTGGGCGAAGTTGAGCCCCAGCTTGGATTCGATCAGTTGTTCGTAATCGCGCTTGCTACTGGCCAGCAATTGATTGTTGTCCAGATCGGTGAGGCTTTGGCGGCTGGCTTGCAGCTTGCCCGTGGCCTTGTCGCGGGCGCGGTTGGTTTCCCAGCGGGCGCGGTAGCGGTGCCCGTCAATGCCGAAAAAATCCACTTCGGCGAACCCGCTGCCGGTGCCCCGGCGCAGCAGGGTGCGCGGGTCACCGGTGGAAATCTCGCTGTCGACATCCGGGACCTTGTTTTCCTTGGCGATGTTGCTCAGCCGGGGCACGGCGCCGAACAGCGCCAGGCACAGGGCGTCGAGCAGGGTGCTCTTGCCGGCGCCGGTGGGGCCGGTGATGGCGAACAGGCCGGCACTGGCCAGGGGCTCGGCGGTGAAGTCGATCTCGAACGGGCCGGCCAGGGAGGCCAGGTTCTTCAGGCGGATGGCCAGGATCTTCATGGCTGCTCACCTTCATGCTGGACGTCCTGCAACAGCAGGGCGAAATCCTTAAGGGTCTGTTCGTCCACCTCGTTGGCGTAGGCGTCGCGCCAGGCGCGGCGGAACAGTTCTTCGGGGCTGAGCTGGTCCAGCTCGATCAGGCCGGCCGAGCCGTCTTCGCCATCGCCATCGGCGCTGCCGGCGTATTCGGCGGCGATCCGCACCAGGCGCACGGCCTTGTCCTGCAGGGCATTTTCCACCTGCTGGCGCAGGTCCGGCTGCGGTTCGTCCAGGCGTACCCGGACCTCCAGCCAGGGCTGGCGCTGTTCCTCGGCCAGCAGGTCGATGTCCGGCAGGGCGCCGAGCTGGGCCAGGATCTCGCCCAGCGGTGCCGGGCCCAGGCGTTGCAGGTTGACCGCCCGGGGGATCAGCCGTGGTTCGACGCTGACCAGTCGCTCGCCCTCCAGGAGGATGTCGAGGATCTGGTGCTTGTAGTCGATCTCGGAGAACGACAATGGGATCGGCGAGCCGCTGTAGCGGATGCGCTCCTCGCCGTTGACCTTCTGCGGCTTGTGCAGATGCCCCAGGGCCACGTAGCTGATGTCCGGGCCGAACAGGCTGGCGGGCAGCGCCTCGGCGTTGCCGATCACCAGGCTGCGCTCGGAGTCCTCGGAGACCGAGCCGCCGGCCATGTGCGCATGGCTGACCGCGACCAGCGCCTGGCCGGGTTCGCGCCGGGCATTGGCAGCGGCGATCAGCCATTCATGGACCTGGGCGATGCCCTTGAGGTAGTCCTCGCCCAAGTGCCGGCCAGTGACCTCCGCCGGCCGCAGGAAGGGCAGTGCCAGGCACCAGACGGCGATCCTGCCGCTGGCATCGGGCAGCGGCAGCAGCAGGCGCCCGGCATCCAGCTGGCCGTCATCGAGCCACAGCACCCGGCCCAGGGCATGGGCGCGCAGGCGCCGCATCAATGGCGCTGGCAGTTCGATGCGCGAGCCGGAGTCGTGGTTGCCGGCGATCATCACGATGGTCAGGGCCGGTTGCTGCTCGTGGGCGCTGACGATGAAGTCGTACAGCCGTTCCTGGGCTTTGACCGGTGGGTTGACGGTGTCGAAGATATCGCCGGCGATCAGCAGGGCATCGGGTTGCTCATGCTTGAGCTGGCGCAGCAGCCACTCGAGAAAGCAGGCGTGTTCGAAGTCGCGCTCCTGGCCATGGAGGTTCTGGCCCAGGTGCCAGTCGGAGGTGTGAAACAGACGCAAGGCAGGCTCCGCATGCAAAAGGCTTGGCCGCAGGGCAAATGATCGCGGCGAAAGGGCAGAGAGTTTACTGGCAAATACGTGCGGTTGCCCGGCACCGTGGCAAATTCCCCGGCGTCGCCATGTGGGGCCGGCGTTCGGTGACGGGGTGCGGCGGAGCTCTAGCCGGCGCGCGCTTCGCTGGCGGTGCACCCGAACTGCTGGCGAAATTGCCGGGCGAACTGGGCCTGGTCGGCAAACCCCCAGCGCGCGGCCAGCTCGCCGATCGACAGGTGGCAATGGGCGTCGCGCAGTTGGCGGTGTACTGCGTGAAGGCGCTGCTGGCGAATCCACTCGCCCAGGCTGAAGGGACTGTCGGCAAAGAGCTTGTGCAGGTAGCGCAGGGAAATGCCGCAGGCGCTGGCGATCTGTCTGGGGTTGAGCTCCGCCGAGCCCAGGTGCTGGTCCACGTAGCTTTCGATGCGTTGCAGGTGCAGGGCAGCCAGGCTGGAGCTTTCGCTGCTGAGCACCCGTTCGTCCTGGCGCAGGGTCAGCAACAGGGTCGCCAGGGCCTGTTCCAGCAGCATATGCCGCGCCGCCGGGGTGCATTCGTCGAAGCGCGCCGCACACATGGCCAACTGGTCGGCGAAGATCCGCCCCAGGCCTCGCCGGGCATCGAAACAGAAACGGGTGTAGCGCTCGGCGCCGCGCAACTGGCCGTGCAGGGCCTGTTCCGGCAGCTTGAACACCCACAGGTCGTTGTCGCTGGCGTAGCGAAAGCGGTAGGGCGCATCGCCCCGTTCGAAGATGAAGCTGCCGGGACGGCAATGCAGTTCGCGGCCGTCCTGTTCGAACAGCACTTCGTGGCGCCGGGGGATGGTCACCAGGTAGCAGGCCTGGGTGTCGTTGCTGACCTGCGCCTTGCTTCGGGAATAGCCCAGGCGGCTGGAGCGCAGGCGCGACAGGGCGACGGCACTGCTGGGGGTTTCCCAGATCCGCAGGTTGCCCTGGAAGGGGCCATCGCTGCTGAATTCAAGGGACAGGGGAAAGTAGGCATTGCCAATGGCTTCGGCCCAGCGGGGCTGGCATTGGTGCTCGGGCCAGTAACGGGTGGAAAGTTGCTGAACCATCATCACTCCTGCTTTTTTGTGTTTTTAGTCAGGACAGCACCGGGTGGTCAGCCACGGTGCCGGTGATATTTGGGCAAAAGCGCGGGTCGGTCAATCGGCAGGCGTCAGCCGGTAGCAGGCCGAGGGCGCGAGCGTCGCCTGCCAGCCCGGCGGCACCACGATGTTGGTGGTGGCTTCCTCGATCACGCAGGGACCCTTGAGGGTCTGTCCGGCCTGCAACTGCTCGCCCTGGTAGACCGGTGTCGGTTGCCAGCCGCCAGCCTCGTCGAACAGCATCGAGCGCTGTTCTCCGGGCGTTGCCGGCACCTGTCGCTCGGGGATCGGCAGTTCTGGCATCGGTGGGTGTTGCAGCCGGGCGATCACCGAGCATTCAAGGTTTACCAGTTCGATCGGGCTCTGCGGCTCGCTATAGGAGAACAGCGCCTCGTGCCGCTTGTGGAAGGCCTCGCGCAGGGCACCGAGGCCGGCCGGGTCCAGCTCGCTGTTGGCCAGCTCAACGCTGCATTCGTGGATCTGCCCCAGGTAGCGGATTTCCAGGTGGTACTGGGTGTCGATCCGGTTGCCGGTGCTAAAGCCGTCCTGGCGCAGGTTCTCCAGGCCCTGTTCGCGCAGCCGGGCCAGGGTCCGGTTGAGTAGGGCCAGGTCCACGTGCTGGTCGTCCAGGCGCATGGGCAGGGTGGTCAACTGATCGTAGCGGATGTCCGAGAGGATCTGCCCGAAGGCGCATAGCCCCGAGGCCACCTTGGGAATCAGCACCACCTGGCTGCCGATTTCCTCGGCCAGGCGGATCACGTGCATGCCCGCCGCGCCGCCGGCGCCGATCAGGGCAAACTGGCGCGGGTCGTAGCCGCGTTCCACCGAGACCCGGCGGATGCCGCTGACCATGTTCAGGTTGACCAGGGTGATGATTCCCAGTGCCGCGCGCTCGACGCTGATGCCCAGGGGCTCGGCGATCCGGCTGCCGATGGCCTCCAGCGCCGCCTGGCGTGACAGGCGGATGCTGCCGCCGAGCAAGGCGCCGTCCGCCAGGTAGCCCAGCACCAGGTTGGCATCGGTCACCGTCGGCTCGCTGCCGCCCTTGCCGTAGCACACCGGCCCGGGGTTGGCGCCGGCGCTGCGTGGGCCGACCTGGAGCATGCCGAAGGGGTCCAGGTGGGCGATGGAGCCGCCGCCGGCACCCAGGGTTTCCACCTGGATCATCGGCACGCCGATGCGATAGCGCAAAAAGTCGCTGTCCTTGCTGAAGTTAGTGCGCCCGCCCTGGCTCAGGGTGATGTCGAAGGAGGTGCCGCCCATGTCCACGGTGATCACGTTGTCGATGCCGAACGGCCGGGCCACGCACAGCCCGGCCTGGGGCGCCGAGGCCGGGCCGGAATTGATCGCATTGACCGCCCGGGTGCTCATGATCGCGCCGGGGGCCAGGCCGCCGTTGGACTGGAAATAGCGGGTCGGTTGCTGGGCCCCCAGTTCTTCGAACAGGCTGTCGATGCGTTCCACGTAGCGTTGCATCACCGGGCTCAGGTAGGCGTTGACCACGGTGCTGGAGGTGCGGGTGTATTCGCGGATCTGCGGGAACACTTCATTGCCGGTGCAGACGAAGACCCCAGGCAGGGCTGCGCGTACCAGTTGTGCGGCGCGCTGCTCGTGGGCCGGGTTGCGTACCGACCAGACAAAGGAGATGGCCACTGCCTGGACCTCCTGCTCGCGAAAGTATTCGATGGCCTGCAGGATCGTCGCCTCGTCCAGGGGCGCGTGCTCCTGGCCGTCGCTGCGCATGCGTCCGCCGATGGGCCGGCGCAGGTGGCGCGGCACCAGCATGTGCGCCTGGGGGTAGCTGGCGTCGTAGCGGTGGCCGTCTTCCTTATGCCCCAGGCGGATCTCCAGGCTGTCTTCGTGGCCGTCGGTGCACAGCAGGCCGACCTTGACCCCGGTCTTCTCGATCAGGGCGTTGAGGGCCACGGTGGTGCCGTTGATGCACAGGTCGCAGTCGCTGATGATCTGCGCCGGGCTGCGCCCGAGGGCGTCGGCCATTTGCGCCAGGCCGTTGCGGATGGCCAGGGTGCCGTCCTGCGGGGTCGAGGGGGCCTTGAACAGCTGCACATTGCCGAGCTGGTCGGCGAGGATGAAATCGGTGAAGGTGCCGCCGGCGTCGATGCCCAGGCGATAGTGTTGCTTGCTCATGGGAGATGCTCCGTGGGGTCAGGGGCGGGCGCGCAGGGCGCGGGTGGCGTCGTGGTCCAGGCGCTGCTCGGTGTCGAACACCACGCCGTAGTCCAGGCGCGCGCCTTCGAGGGAGATCAGGCCATTGCGCAGGTCTTCGGCCACTCGCTCCAGGGGCCGCTGGAAGGGGTCGCCATAGCCGCCACCGCCGGGGTTGAAGTTGATCACCCGCTCCCCCGGTTGTGCGGTCAACTGGGCGTTGTGCTGGTAGGCCTGTTCCTGGCCGTCGGCGCGGCGATGGGTCAGGCGTCCGAGCTTGGGCGCCAGCAAGCCGTTGCGCGCCCCCGCGGCCCCGGCGGTGGGCAGTTGCCGGCCTTCGCCGAAGCCCACCACGGTCATGGGGTGCTGCAAGGGTTCGATCTCGATGCAGGTGCCCGAGCCGCCGCGAAACTGCCCGGCGCCGCCGCTGTCGGTGATCAGGCTGTAGCGGTGGATGAGGATCGGGTAGGCGTACTCCAGCAACTCGATGTCGCCGGACATCAAGGCGCCGAAGCAGCACAGCGGGCCGCAGGCCGGCCAGCCGTCCATGGCCTGGTTGGCCCCGGCCCCGGAGATGATCGAGGCCAGGACCATGGTGACGTATTCGGCGTTATCGTTGCGCGGGTCGTGGCCGGCGATGTTGATCCCGCTGGCATGGCCCCAGGACGCGGTGACCCGTTCCGGCGCGGCCTGTTCCAGGGCCTGGCGCACCGCGTCGGCGAGAGTTTCCATGGGGGTGGTGGTGCTGTTGACGTGGGGCGCGGGTTCGCTGGCGTTGCACAGGGTTCCGGGCTCCCCCAGGTCGACGCTGATGCAGCGATACAGGCCCTCGTTATAGGGCGGCGGTACCTGGGCGAACATCATCAGCCCAAGGTACACCCCGGACACCGAGTTGCCGGCGTAGGAGTTGATGAAGTAGGGCACCTGGGGCGGGCTGTCGATGCGCACCTGGGCCTGATCGCCGCTGATCTGCACCTGGGCGGTGATGGTCAACTGGCCCAGGCCGTGGCCCGAGTCCTCCAGCACCGCGCTGCCATGGTAGAGGCCATCCGGCACCGCGCGCAGCAGCGCCCGCATGTGCCGGTCGGCCATGTCCTTGAGTTCACCGATGCAGGCGCGCACCTGCTCCACGCCGTAGCGCTCCAGGAGTTGCAGCAGGTGCCGCTCGCCGACGCTGCAGGCACCGTACTGGGCATTCAGGTCGCCTTCCTGGTAGACCCGGGCGCGCATGTTGGTCAGCAGCAGGTTGATCACATCCTCGCGGCGCTGGCCCCGGGACCAGAGCTTGACCGGAGGAATCCGCAGGCCCTCGGCGTAGATTTCCCTGGCGTCCGGGTTGTAGCCGGCGGGCACCGGGCCACCGATGTCGGTGAGGTGGCCCTTGCACACGGTCCAGAACACCAGTTCGCCCTGGTAGAACACCGGTTTGTACATGCAGCAGTCGAGGATATGGCTGCCCTGGTAGGCCGGGTCGTTGTGGTAGATCACGTCCCCTTCGTGGATATCGTCGCCGAAGAACCCAGCCACGCATTTCATGGCCGGGATCAGCGAGCCGAGGTGGATCGGGATGTCCTGGCCCTGGAGGACCATTTCCGGCAAGTGGTCGAACAACGCATTGGAGTAGTCGTGGGCCAGGTTGAAGACGCTGGAACGGCCGGTTTTCTCCAGGGTCAGGGTCATTTCACGCTGGGCGGTTTCCAGCGCCCCTCGCACCACGGCGAGGGTGATCGGATCTACTGTGCTCATGGCTCACCTGAGTTCTTGTTGTTCTCGGGGTGGTGCGCGACGGCTGTTGCGCCCATGGCCTTAAGTTACGCGCAGGCATGCGCCCCTGGCTTGTCGCCGGGTGCAGGACTTTTTGCGTTCTGGTGCACGGCCGCCATTGCTGAATGCAGGAGGAGCGTTGCCCGCGAAGAGGCCCGCGAGATCGCCTGCGCAGGCCGGCCGGCTCCTGGGGGCGGGCTACTTGGGGTAGAGGGGGGGCAGGCTAGTGGTGTCGGCCTGGGGCGCCTGGACCCGCTCGGCGGTGGGGATGGCGCGGATTGCCCGCCACAGTTCCTCGCCTTGCCAGTACTGGCCACTCTCGCTGTAGAGGGCTCCGTTGAGACCGTCCAGGGCGTCGGACAGCAGGACGAAGCGCGCAGCCATCTCGGCCAGGGTCTCGGGCTGCTGGCGGGCCCAGGCATCCAGGGCCTGGCGGGTGGCCTGGGGATCGTTGGCCTGGCAGGCACGCTTGAGGTCGTCCAGCAGCGAGCGCGGGCTGGGGCCGCTCTGGACCACCCGGGCTACCGCTGGCTGTGACCGGGCGCGCCACCACAGGCCAAAGCCCAGCAGGGTGGTGCAGGCCAGCAGCAGGGTGCTCAACTGCCACCACCACAGGCCTTCGGCCGCGGGGCTGGCCTGGGCGGTGCTGGCCGGAGTGTCCACCACCAGGCTCGGATTATCCGCCACCTGCAGCACACGGGCTGGCAGGCTGCTGGTTTCCAGGCGGTCGGTCCGGGTATTCCACCAGGTGACCTCCAGGGCAGGCAACTCAACGCTACCGGTACGGGTCGGCACTAGCGCCTGGCGCTCCTCGCGAATGCCCACGACGCCTTGCTCGACCTGCTGGTTGCTCAACTGCGGCTGGTCCGGGTAGCTGCGCAAGCCGTTGATCTCCGCCAGGGGCAGGGGCGGCAGTTGGGCGCTGGACAGGCCCTCGGCGCGCAGGGTCAGGCTGCGGGTCAGGGAGTCGCCGACCTGCGGATGTTCGGGCTCGGGGCTCCAGCTTTCGCTCAGGTTCAGGCTGCGGGCCGGTAGCCAGGGCACGTCAGCCGGGTAGACGGCAGGCTTGGCCATGACCGACAGGGCCATTTCGGCCGAGCTGACGTGGATCAGCTTGCCGGGCCTCGGTGCCTGGGTGGTGGCATCCTGGCCGGTGCCGGGGGTGGCCAGGGTGGCGCTGAAGGTCAGTGCGGGAATCTGCAGTACGCCGCTGCGCTGGGGGTAGATCGCATAGCGCATCTCGATCACCCCGTGGCGCACGCCATTGATGAGCTTCTCGTAGGTGCGCGGTTCACCCAGTTGCTCGACCCGGGCCTCGTCCAGTTGCAGCGGGCTCAGGCTGCTGTCGTCGAACAGCGGCACCGAGTGATAGATGTGCAGGGTCAGCAGGGCCTGGGCCTGGACATAGACCTGGGGCTGGTCCAGCTCGGCGTCGATGAACACCGGCTCCAGGGGCGCCTGCTGGTCCTGCTCGGGGCTGGCATTGACCTGCAGGCTTAGGGCCTGGCTGCGCAGATCGCCCAGGCGCAGCGGCTCGATGGCCAGGGTGCCGGTGTGGCGCGGCAGCAGGGTGACGATCCAGCGGGTGCTGGCGTGGTTGTCCCCCAGGCTGTTGAGCTGGTTGACCTGGCGCGTGTCGCGGACCTCGAACTGGGCCTGCAGGGGCGCCAGATCCGGCCTGCCGAACTGGGTGACATCGGTGGACTCCAGGGTCAGCTCGACGGTTTCCCCGGCGTTCACCTGGCTGCGATCCAGGCTGGCGAGCAGCCCGGCAGCCTGGGACTGCGCAGTCCAGCAGGCGAGGGCAAGCAGAAGGGCGGTGCAGCGGGTCATCGAATTTTTCCCTGATCCTGATGGGTTTGCTGTTCGTACCAGAATTTACGCCTGAGCAGTTCGCCCGGATCGTCCGGGATCTTGCGCAACCATTGTTCCAGCGCCTGCTGGTGTTCAGCATCCAGGCTGTCTTCCACCGGGCGCAGCGGGGTGGTGGTGTGTTCGTCGTCCAGTTCACTGCCGGGCACGTCGCTGTGGCCGGGCCTCTGCGGATCCGTTGGCGTCACCTCGCCCGGGCCGGGGGTACTGTTGGCGGAGGCCGGAGGCGTCTCGCTGCCCGGGGCCGGGGTATTGGCGGTTCCACCGGGGTCGGGCCGGACATTGTCCTCCACTTGGGGACTTTCCGGCTTGATCGGCGAAGGTGGCTCCACGGCCTGCTGCTGTTGCCGCAGGCTTTGCACCAGGGCCAGGTTTTGTTGCGCCGGTTGCAGGTCGGGCTCCAGTTCCAGGGCCTGCTCGTAGGCGTCGATGGCAGCGTCCAACTCTGCGCTGCGGGCCAGGGCATTGCCACGATTGTAATGGGCGCGGGCATCGTTGCCTTCGGCGAAGCGCTCGGCGGCGGCAGTGTATTGGCCGGCTTCGTACAGGGCCACGCCCTGCCATTGGCGATCCTGGAAGTGTCGCGCGGCCTCGGCCGGGCGCTGTTGCTGCAACAGGCGCTGGCCTTGCTGGTCGGGGCGCAGCCACAGGTCGTTGAAGTCGAAGGCGTAGCTGGGTTGCGGCACGGCGAACAGCAACAGCGGCAGGCAGAACAGCCAGCCGCGGCGTCCGGCGCAGGCGGCCAGGAGCAACAGCGGCAGCAGCAGCCAATAGCCCTGGTCGGCCCAGGTGTCCAGGCGCAGGGTCTGGCCGTCGTCGCGCACGCCCCGTGGGCCGCCCAGCAGGCCCAGGCCGCGCAGGTCGCTGTCGTCCAGGCGGGCCTGGCGGTAGCGGCCGCCGACTTCGCCGATGAATGGCTTGAGCCCGGGGCTGTCCAGGCGCGAGACCACGATCGCGCCCTGGTCATCCTTGAGATAGCTGCCATCGTCCAGTGGCACGGGGGCGCCGTCGCGACTGCCGATACCGAGCATCAGCAACTGCGGGCCGTCGCTGCCCAGGGCCTGGCGGATGCCCTGGCGCTCCTGTTCGCTGAGGGAGGACGCCATCAGCAGTACCCGGCCCTGGCCCAGGGCACCCTGGTCCAGCAGCTTGAGGGCCTTGCGCAGCGCCAGGTCGGCGCGCTGGCCAGCCTGGGGCATGATCGATGGCTTGAGGGCATCGAGCAGGTTGCGGCTGGTGGCCAGGTCATCGGACAACGGCACCAGCGTGTGGGCACTGCCGGCATAGACCACGATGGCGGTCTGGGCATCACTGCGCAGGGCGAGCAGGTCCAGCAGCTTGTGCCGGGCCTGCTCCAGGCGATTGGGCGGCACGTCGTCGGCGAGCATCTGCGGGGTCAGCTCCAGTAGCACCACCAGCGGGTCGGCGGGTTTCTGGCTGGTCTGCTCCACCCGTTGCCAGCTGGGGCCCATCAGGGCCAGTACCGCCAGCAGCCAGGCCAGGCCCAGGGCGACCCAGGGCAGCTTGGATTCGCGGCCATTGCCGCCGCTGAGCAGGGCGGCATGAAACGCCGCCGGCAGGATCATCTGCCAGCGTCCGGTACGTTTCTGCCGGTGCCAGAGCTTCCACACCAGCAAAACCAGCAGCGGCAGTATCAGCAACCACCAGGGACGGAACCAATGGGGCCAGAGGGCAATCATCGACGCCTCCGCAGACGCAGGCGCTTGAGGCGTTGCCGCCAGTGGGGCAAGGGTTGCAGGAAATGCTTCCTGGTCAGGAAACGTTGCAGCGGGTTCTGGGGCCAGCGTTCGCGCAGCACCAGCAGCGCGCTGAGCAGCAACGCCGCAGCCAGTGGCCAGTGGTACAGGGCCTGGGCCGGGCGGGCCTGGGTCGGTTGCTGGGCCACCGGCTCCAGCTGATCGAGGGTGTCCTTGATCGCCAGCAGCTCCTGGCCGTCGCGGGCGCGGAAGTAGCGTCCGCCGGTGACCTCGGCCAGTTCCTTGAGGGCCGGCTCGTCCAGGTCAAGGCTGGGGTTGAGCCCCAGAATGCCGAGGGTGGCGCTCTGGCCCGGATCGGCGCCAATGCCGATCGGGTAGATCTTCACACCTTCCTCGGCCGCCAGGCGTGCCGCGGTGATGGGGGCGATCTCGCCACCATTGTTGGCGCCGTCGGTGACCAGGATCAGCACCCGGCTCTGGGCCGGGCGCTGGCGCAAGCGCTTGAGGGCCAGGCCGATGGCGTCGCCGATGGCGGTGTTCTTGCCGGCGATGCCGATCTTCGCTTCGTCCAGCCAGACCCGTACCGTGTGCCGGTCGAAGGTCAGGGGAGCCTGCAGGTAAGCCTTGCTGCCAAACAGGATCAAGCCCACCCGGTCACCTTCGCGGTGTTCGAGAAAGTCCCCCAGCAGGTGCTTGACCAGGCTCAGGCGGCTGACGTCCTCGTCCTGCCACTGCATGTCGGGAAAGTCCATGGAGCCGGAGACGTCCACTGCCACCAGCAGGTCGCGTCCGCTGGCGGCAACCGGCAGGGGGTCGCCCAGCCATTGTGGGCGGGCCGCGGCGATCAGCAGCAGGACCCAGAGCAGGATGAAACGTGCCTGCTGGCGCCAGGCCGGCAGGTGGGCCCGGGCGCGGCGCTTGGAGAGGCCTTCCAGGTCACTGAGGAAACTGACCTTCAGCGCCGGCTCGCCACTGTCGGCCGCGGGCAGCACCAGGCGCAGCAGCCAGGGCAGGGGCAGCAGGGCGAAGATCCACGGCCAGGCGAACTCAAACATGCTTGCGAATCCAGGTGTCCACTGCCTGGGTCAGGCCGGCAATAGCTTTGTCGTCAAGCTTGCACTCGGGCTTGTAGGCGCCTTCCACCAGTACCATCCAGCGGGTCAGGCCGGCCGCCGGACAGCGGTTGTCGAGGAACGCCAGCCACTTGCGGCCGTTGAGGGTGTGGCTCTGGCTGTGGGGATAATGGTTGCGGCACAGGCGCTTGAGCAGCCCGTTGAGCGCCTGTAGCCAGGCCCCGGCCGGAGCGCCGTCGTAGGGCTTGGGCAGCAGCGCCAGTTCCGCCAGGGCGGCCAGGCGCACCGGGTCCAGGGGCTGTTCGGCGCGGCTGGGGACTTTCTTGCGTCGCCACAGGTGACGCCAGTGCCACAGGGCGAAGGCCAGGGTTGGCAACGCCACGGCCAGCAGCCACCAGCCCGGCGCCGGAGGCCACAGGCCCACCGGTGGTGGGGGCAGCAGTGGCTGCAGCTGCTCCAGGCTGCTCATCGGCCGGCTCCCGGGCGCTGCGGGTTGAGGTACTCGCGCAGTTGCTCGACCATTTCGCTCTGGGTGCTCAGGGGCATCAGCAAGACCCGCAGCTTCTGTGCCAGGCGCTCCCAGCGGGCGATGCGCGCTTCGCTCTGGGCGCGGTAGGCCTGGCGCAGCTCATAGTTGAGGGTGTCCAGTTCCAGCTGCGCGCCACGCTCGGCGAAGCGCATCAGGCCGGCGGCGGGCAGGGCATGGTCCAGGGGGTCGGAGAGCGGCATCAGCAGCAGGTCGCAGTGGCGTGACAGCAGGCTCAGTTGCTGTTCGGCGGCGTCGCTCAGCGCACGTTCGTCGCAGATCACGATCACCAGGCTGCCGGGGCGCAGCACTTCGCGACCTCGCAGCAGCGCGGTGCCCAGGGCGTCGCGCTGGGGCTGGGCATCGGCGTGCAGCGACTGGTTGACCCGCACCAGGCGGTTGAGCAGTTGCAACAGGCTCTGCTTGCTGCGCCGGGGCTTGATCTCGTAGTGCTCGTCGTCGCCATAGACCAGGCCGCCAACCCGGTCGTTGTGGCCCAGGGCGGCCCAGCCGATCAGGCTTGCGGCCTGGGCGGCGAGCACCGACTTGAACATCAGCCCGGAACCGAAGAACAACTGGCGGCTCTGCTCGACCATGATGAAGATCGGGCGTTCGCGCTCTTCATGGAACAGCTTGGTGTGGGGTTCCAGGGTCCGCGCGGTGACGCGCCAGTCGATGGTGCGCACGTCGTCGCCGGCCTGGTAGACCCGCACCTGGTCGAAGTCCACTCCACGACCGCGCAGCTTGGAATGATGCAGCCCCACCAGTGGGCTGCGCTGGCTTGGCGTGGAGAACAGCTGCACCTCGCGCACACGGTGGCGCATCTCGATCAGTTCACCGAGGGTGATGCGGATGCCGGGTTCGGCGCTGGCATGGGTCATGGGCGTCAGGCGACGGCAACGACGTCGAGGATGCGCTGTACCACACGGTCCTGGTCGATGCCTGCCGCTTCTGCTTCGAAGGACAGGATGATGCGATGACGCAGTACGTCGAACAGCACGGCCTGGATATCCTCGGGGCTGACGAAGTCGCGTCCGGCCAGCCAGGCGTGGGCCCGCGCGCAGCGGTCCAGGGCGATGGAGCCGCGCGGGCTGGCGCCATAGGCGATCCACTCGGCCAGTTCCGGATCGAACTTGCCCGGCGTGCGGGTGGCCATCACCAGCTGAACCAGGTACTCCTCCACCGCGTCGGCCATGTACAGGCCGAGGATCTCCTTGCGGGCAGCGAAGATTGCCTGCTGGCTGACCCGACGCTCGGGCAGGGTCTCGCCGTTCAGCGCCTCGCCCCGGGCCTGCTGGAGGATCCGGCGCTCCACCGCGGCATCCGGGAAGCCGATCTTGACGTGCATGAGGAAGCGGTCGAGCTGGGCTTCGGGCAGCGGGTAGGTGCCTTCCTGCTCGATGGGGTTCTGGGTCGCCATCACCAGGAACAGTGGCGACAGTTCATAGGTGCTGCGCCCGACGCTGACCTGGCGCTCGGCCATGGCCTCCAGCAGGGCCGACTGGACCTTG
The DNA here is from genome assembly GCF_020520285.1 of Pseudomonas sp. L5B5. Classification (NCBI taxonomy): domain Bacteria; kingdom Pseudomonadati; phylum Pseudomonadota; class Gammaproteobacteria; order Pseudomonadales; family Pseudomonadaceae; genus Pseudomonas; species Pseudomonas sp. L5B5. The sequence goes on along the minus strand of NZ_CP084742.1, from coordinate 1,375,551 downwards.
GCCGGGGCGCGGTTGATCTCGTCCGCCAGCACCAGGTTGTGGAAGATCGGGCCTTGCTGGAACACGAAGCTGCCGGTTTCCGGGCGATAGATCTCGGTGCCGGTGATGTCGGCGGGCAGCAGGTCGGGGGTGAACTGGATTCGATGGAACTGTGCTTCGACGCCGTCGGCCAACTCCTTGATGGCCTTGGTCTTGGCCAGCCCCGGAGCGCCCTCGACCAGCATATGGCCGTCGGCGAGCAGGGCGATGAGCAAGCGCTCGATGAGTTTTTCCTGGCCGAGAATCTGCGTTGAAAGAAAGGTTCGCAGCGCCAATAGCGCTTCACGATGTTCCATCGGTGACTGTTCCTGGAGAGGGTGCGCCCGGGCGTTGCCAGAACGTCCGGGCTGGGGGCGATACTTTAATCCATAGCGGGGTCTGCCGACTAACGGGGAAAGAGCGATTTAGCCAATTAGTCGAAAATTTCCCGGCTTTTTCGCAGGGCGGCGGATCTGGCGCCCGCTGCGCGGTCGTGCGCAGCCTGCGGCAGCGGCTACACGAAGCGAGGTTGCGTCCGGGCGCGCAGCGGCCGCAGTGGGCGCGACTAGGTTCACCTGGCACAACACGGTGGTGAGCCGACGCCTGCCGCAGTGGCTACATCAGGCCAGCTGGCTGATGTAGGTGCCGGTGCCCTGGAGGATGTTCTTGAGGGTCTGCTCCACTTCGGCCAGGTCGGCAGCAGCGGTGTCGTGGTGGATCTCCAGGTGGTCCGCGCCGTTGAGGGCGTCGGCGTCGGCCGCGGCGATCTCGATCAGCAGGGTGGTGGAGCTGAGGGTCACCTTGACCCCGTCCAGGGTCGAGGGCTCGCCGTCGAGCGTGATCTCCAGCTCGTCTTCGTCCGGGTAGCGGGTCATCAGGAACATCTCGCCCTGGGTGCTGTGGCAGCAGAGCATGGCCATGTTGTCTTCTTCGTCATCGCAAGGGTTGGCGATCAGGTGGGCGGTGGTCATCTGCATGAGGCATTCCTGGGGCGGGGCAAAAGAGGCGATTCTGCCATCGCGGGGGAATTTCTGCTGGTTTGTCTGTCAGAGCACAGGACGTGAACGCAAGGCGCCGACCGGTCATTTTTGATACGCAAGTCCTGCGAATGCAGGGAAAAACCTGGTTTTTCCCCAGCGGCTGCTAGTGTTGTTCAGGGCGTGACCGACCGGTTGCGTGCCGTTGACCGAATATGTCGCAGCACCGCAAGCAGTTGTCGCATCGCACTCGTTAAGCTGCGCAGCGGACAATTTGTTCTCAAGTGCAATAGGTTGCGTCTGTTGTGTGATGATCGCCTGCCAGGGCATCGCCCCGTTCGCCCTGGCCGATGCCCATCCCCGGAAGGTGTGAATGTGACCTGCGCGTCTCGTCCAGCTTCACCCACCTGGCATCCTGCAACCTCTGCCCGAGATTCAGGAACAGGATGCACCGGCGCCCCGCAGGGGGTTCGCACACGACGCTACCATCAATAACAAGCTCAAGCGGAGTACCACAGATGGCGTTCTTCACCGCAGCCAGCAAGGCCGACTTCCAGCATCAACTGCAAGCGGCACTGGCGCAGCACATCAGTGAACAGGCACTGCCACAAGTGGCGCTGTTCGCTGAACAATTCTTCGGCATCATTTCCCTGGACGAACTCACCCAGCGTCGCTTGTCCGACCTGGCGGGCTGCACCCTTTCTGCCTGGCGCCTGCTTGAGCGCTTCGATCACGCGCAACCGCAAGTGCGCGTCTACAACCCCGATTACGAGCGTCATGGCTGGCAGTCGACCCACACCGCTGTGGAAGTCCTGCACCACGACCTGCCGTTCCTGGTGGACTCGGTCCGCACCGAGCTCAACCGTCGCGGCTACAGCATCCACACCCTGCAGACCACCGTGCTCAGCGTGCGCCGCGGCAGCAAGGGCGAGCTGCTGGAAATCCTGCCCAAGGGCACCCAGGGCGAGGGTGTCCAGCAAGAATCGCTGATGTACCTGGAGATCGACCGTTGCGCCAACGCCGCCGAACTCAGCGTGCTGGGCAAGGAGCTGGAACAGGTGCTGGGCGAGGTGCGCGTCGCCGTGGCCGACTTCGAGCCGATGAAGGCCAAGGTCCAGGAGCTGATCCAGGGCATCGACAACAGCCAGTTCGCCATCGCTGCCGACGAGAAGTCCGAGATCAAGAGCTTCCTCGAATGGCTGGTGGACAACCACTTCACCTTCCTGGGCTACGAAGAGTTCGTGGTCGGCACCGATCAGGACGGCGGGCATATCGAATATGACCAGGACTCGTTCCTGGGCCTGGCCAAGCTGCTGCGTGCCGGCCTCACCGGCGACGACCTGCACATCGAGGACTACGCGGTCAATTACCTGCGCGAACCGACGCCGCTGTCGTTTGCCAAGGCCTCGTTGCCCAGCCGCGTGCATCGCCCGGCTTACCCTGACTTCGTGTCGATCCGCCAGATCGACGCCGACGGCAAGGTGATCAAGGAATGTCGCTTCATGGGCCTCTACACCTCCTCGGTGTACGGCGAGAGCGTGCGGGTGATCCCGTACATCCGCCGCAAGGTCGAGGTGATCGAGCAGCGTTCGGGCTTCCAGGTCAAGGCCCACCTGGGCAAGGAACTGGCCCAGGTCCTGGAAGTGCTGCCCCGCGACGATCTGTTCCAGACGCCGGTGGACGAGCTGTTCAGCACCGTGATGTCCATCGTGCAGATCCAGGAGCGCAACAAGATTCGCGTGTTCCTGCGCAAGGACCCGTACGGCCGCTTCTGCTACTGCCTGGCCTATGTGCCGCGCGACATCTATTCCACCGAAGTGCGCCAGAAGATCCAGCAGGTGCTGATGGAGCGCCTGCAGGCCACCGACTGCGAGTTCTGGACCTTCTTCTCCGAGTCGGTGCTGGCCCGGGTGCAACTGATCCTGCGGGTCGACCCCAAGCAGCGCATCGACATCGATCCGCTGCTGCTGGAAAAAGAAGTGGTGCAAGCCTGCCGCAGCTGGCAGGACGACTACGCCAGCCTGGTGGTGGAGAGCTTCGGCGAAGCCCATGGCACCAATGTCCTGGCCGACTTCCCGAAAGGCTTCCCGGCCGGCTACCGCGAGCGCTTCGCTGCCCATTCGGCAGTGGTGGACATGCAGCACCTGCTGAGCCTCACCGAGGCCAACCCGCTGGTGATGAGCTTCTACCAGCCCCTGGGCCAGGTGACCGGCCAGCGCGAGCTGCACTGCAAGCTGTATCACGCCGACACCCCGCTGGCGCTGTCGGACGTGCTGCCGATCCTGGAAAACCTCGGCCTGCGGGTACTGGGTGAGTTCCCGTATCGCCTGCGCCACAACAATGGCCGCGAGTTCTGGATCCACGACTTCGCCTTCACCGCCGCCGAAGGCCTGGACCTGGACATCCAGCAGCTCAACGACACGCTGCAGGACGCCTTCGTCCACATTGTCAGCGGCGATGCCGAGAACGATGCCTTCAACCGCCTGGTGCTGACCGCCGGCCTGCCATGGCGTGACGTGGCGCTGCTGCGTGCCTACGCCCGTTACCTGAAGCAGATCCGCCTGGGCTTCGACCTGGGTTACATCGCCAGTACCCTGAACAACCACACCGACATCGCCCGCGAGTTGACCCGGTTGTTCAAGACCCGCTTCTACCTGGCGCGCAAGCTGACCCAGGAAGACCTAGACGACAAGCAGCAGCGCCTGGAGCAAGCGATCCTGACCGCCCTGGACGATGTCCAGGTGCTCAACGAGGACCGCATCCTGCGCCGCTACCTGGACCTGATCAAGGCCACCCTGCGGACCAACTTCTACCAGACCGACGCCAACGGCCAGAACAAGTCCTACTTCAGCTTCAAGTTCAACCCGCACCTGATCCCCGAGCTGCCCAAGCCGGTGCCCAAGTTCGAGATCTTCGTCTACTCGCCACGGGTCGAGGGCGTGCACCTGCGCTTCGGCAACGTCGCCCGTGGCGGCCTGCGCTGGTCCGACCGCGAGGAAGACTTCCGCACCGAAGTCCTGGGCCTGGTCAAAGCCCAGCAAGTGAAGAACTCGGTGATCGTGCCGGTGGGCGCCAAGGGCGGCTTCCTGCCCCGTCGCCTGCCATTGGGCGGCAGCCGTGACGAGATCGCGGCCGAGGGCATCGCCTGCTACCGCATCTTCATTTCGGGCCTGCTGGACATCACCGACAACCTGAAAGACGGCGCCCTGGTGCCGCCGGCCAACGTCGTGCGCCACGACAACGATGACCCGTACCTGGTGGTTGCCGCCGACAAGGGCACCGCGACCTTCTCCGACATCGCCAACGGCATCGCCATCGACTACGGCTTCTGGCTCGGTGACGCTTTCGCTTCCGGCGGTTCGGCCGGCTACGACCACAAGAAGATGGGCATCACCGCCAAGGGCGCGTGGGTCGGCGTGCAGCGCCACTTCCGCGAACGCGGCATCAATGTCCAGGAAGACAGCATCACCGTGGTCGGTGTCGGCGACATGGCCGGCGACGTCTTCGGCAACGGCTTGCTGATGTCCGACAAGCTGCAACTGGTGGCGGCGTTCAACCACCTGCACATCTTCATCGACCCGAACCCGAACCCGGCCACCAGCTTCGTCGAGCGCCAGCGCATGTTCGCACTGCCGCGTTCGGCCTGGAGCGACTACGACGCCAGCATCATGTCCGAAGGCGGCGGGATCTTCTCGCGCAGCGCCAAAAGCATCGCCATCTCGCCACAGATGAAAGAGCGCTTCGACATCCAGGCCGACAAGCTGACGCCGACCGAGCTGCTCAACGCCTTGCTCAAGGCACCGGTGGACCTGCTGTGGAACGGCGGTATCGGTACTTACGTCAAGGCCAGCACCGAGAGCCACGCCGACGTCGGCGACAAGGCCAACGACGCCCTGCGCGTCAACGGCAACGAGCTGCGCTGCAAGGTGGTGGGCGAGGGCGGCAACCTGGGCATGACCCAACTGGGTCGTGTGGAGTTCGGCCTCAATGGCGGTGGTTCCAACACCGACTTCATCGACAACGCTGGTGGCGTGGACTGCTCCGACCACGAAGTGAACATCAAGATCCTGCTCAACGAAGTGGTGCAGGCTGGCGACATGACTGACAAGCAGCGCAACCAGCTGCTGGCCAGCATGACCGACGAAGTCGGCGGCCTGGTGCTGGGCAACAACTACAAGCAGACCCAGGCCCTGTCCCTGGCCGCGCGCCGTGCCTACGAGCGCGCTGCCGAGTACAAGCGCCTGATGAGCGACCTGGAGGGCCGTGGCAAGCTGGACCGCGCCATCGAGTACCTGCCGACCGAGGAGCAGCTCGTCGAGCGCGCCGCGACCGGCAAGGGCCTGACCCGTCCGGAGCTGTCGGTACTGATTTCCTACAGCAAGATCGACCTCAAGGAAGCGCTGCTCAAGTCCCTGGTACCGGATGACGACTACCTGACCCGCGACATGGAGACCGCGTTCCCGCCAAGCCTGGTGGCCAAGTTCTCCGAGGCCATGCGTCGCCACCGCCTGAAGCGCGAGATCGTCAGCACCCAGATCGCCAACGACCTGGTCAACCACATGGGCATCACCTTCGTGCAACGCCTGAAGGAGTCCACCGGCATGAGCCCGGCGAACGTGGCCGGCGCCTATGTGATCGTGCGGGACATCTTCCACCTTCCGCACTGGTTCCGTCAGATCGAAGCCCTGGACCATCAGGTCTCGGCCCAGGTCCAGCTGGAACTGATGGACGAGCTGATGCGCCTTGGCCGTCGCGCTACCCGCTGGTTCCTGCGCAGCCGTCGCAACGAGCAGGATGCCGCGCGCGACGTCGCGCACTTCGGTCCGCACCTGGCGGCGCTGGGTCTCAAGCTCGACGAACTGCTGGAAGGCCCGACTCGTGAAGGCTGGCAGAACCGTTACCAGGCGTATGTCGAAGCCGGTGTGCCGGAGCTGTTGGCCCGCATGGTGGCAGGCACTACCCACCTGTACACCCTGCTGCCGATCATCGAGGCGGCGGATGTCACTGGCCAGAGCGCGGCCGATGTGGCCAAGGCCTACTTCGCCGTGGGCAGTGCCCTGGACCTGCCGTGGTACCTGCAGCAGATCAGCGATCTGCCAGTGGGCAACAACTGGCAGGCCCAGGCCCGTGAGGCGTTCCGCGATGACGTGGACTGGCAGCAGCGGGCGATCACCATCAAGGTTCTGCAAATGGCCGACGCGCCAGAAGACATGGAAGCCCGCGTGGCCCTGTGGCTTGAGCAGAATGCGAGCATGGCCGATCGCTGGCGCGCGATGATGGTGGAAATTCGTGCCGCCAGTGGCACCGACTATGCCATGTACGCGGTGGCCAACCGTGAACTGCTGGACCTGGCCATGAGCGGTCAGTCGAGCCTGTAACGCACGACCCTGCTGTAACGCAAAAGCCCCGTATCGCAAGATACGGGGCTTTTTTCATGGCCTGCCGAAAGGGCCGTCAGGCAGCGGCGAGGCCAGGCCAGTGCTTACTTGGTCTTGCCCGAGGCGTCTTGCTCGACCACCAGGTCCAGCACATAGACCTCGGACGAGGCGTCGGCCGGCGGGTTCTTCCATTCGTACTGCTTGATCCGCAACACGGTGCGCACGCCGTCGTGGTGCTCGTAGCCCTCGATGGACTGGTACAGCGGATGCCAGGTGTCCTGGGTCGGCAGTTGCAGGCCGGCGTCGTCATAGCGGCGCTCGCGCACTTGCAGGCATTGGTAGTTGGGGATCAGCGGGTGGCTGCACTTGACGGTCTTGGCGGCCACTTCCAGGAACTTGATCTGGCCCTGGCTGCCGTAGCGAGTTTCCGGGGTCTCTTCGCCCTGGAACTTGAGCACCGAGCCATCCTGGGTCGTCAATTGCAGCACCGGTTCCGGGGTCTCACCGGTGAGGGTGGTACGCAGGTCACCCTTGAGCAGGCGGCTGATCTGGGTGTCCAGGTCCATCAGGCTCTTGTCGCAGGCCATCATGGTCGAGGCCAGTTGTTGCACTTTCAGCACGCCGTTCTGATAGCTGTAGCCACCGAACTGGCCGTTGCAGCCGCCACTGATGTTCAGGTTCTGGTCGCCGAAAGTCAGGCGCAGCTTGCGCTGGATGCCCTTGTCCAGGGCTGCGATGGGTTTGCCCGAGGCGTCGGTGGCGGACACCAGGTTCCAGTAGTAGGCCGGGAGCGCTGGCTGGGCCGCGACGGACGTGGTGGTGGCGGGCATGGAAGGCGATCCTTCATGGGTGGAGGAGGTCGGAGCGCAGGCCTGGAGCAGGGCGGCGCAAACAGCGACGAAGAGAATGTTCTGTTTCATGGTTCGCTCTTTCAGCCTTGATGAGTGAGGGCGCATCCTGCCCAGGCAGGGGGCGCACGCCGGTAAGCACAGGGCGAGGTCGTTCCAGGATTGTTCCGTACCCAGACCCTGCCTGGACGCGGGCCGGGCAGGACGACCTCAGTCGTTACCGATTGCAATACGACAGCATGATGGCCGTTCGGTTTCACGGGGCCGGAGGCCTGGCAGTGTTACCAAATTTTTCGGCGCTGCTTCGTGTCGCCGCGAGGCAGGTGGGTGAGGGTGTGGTCAGGTCGAATGCCGAAGGCCCTGCGGGCCTTGTCGCAGCTTCGCCAGCCCGGCAGCGGTTACAGGGTGTAGCCGCTGCCGCAGGCTGCGTACGGGCGCGCAGCGGCCGCAAGGTCGACATGGCTGTGAGGTTGATGGGTCGAACGCCGAAGGCCCTGCGGGCCTTGTCGCAGCTTCGCCAGCTCAGCAGCGGCTACAAGGGGTAGCCGCCGCAGCGACAGGATCAGTGTTCCAGGGGCGTCAGGACTTCGTCCTGGGTGTCCATCAGCATGAACACCAGCAGCTTGGCCGGCTGGGTCTGGCTGGCGTTGGCCGATACCGGATGCTGCGAGCCGGCCGGCTCGAACCAGGATTGCCCGGCCTGGTAGGTGATGCTCGGGCCATCATTGACCCGCGAGGTGATGGCGCCTTCGAGCACATAGGCCATGGCTGCCCCAGCGTGGCGGTGGGGCACCGTGGCCTGGCCCGGGGCGTAGTCGACGGTGAGCATCATGGCCTTCTTGCCCGGCAGGTTGGCCAGCGCCTGGTCCTGCAGGATCGCCAGCTTCTCCTGGCCGTATACCGGCTCATGGGCCGTGGCTCCCAGGGAGGTCATCAGGGCGAGGGTGGCAAGGGCGGCGGTCAGGGTTTTCATCTTGGTGTTCTCCAGCGGATCGGAATGTCCTTTCAGGCTAAGCCCTGGGCGTTGGTCACCCTATAACCAATCCTGGCAAAGAACGGCAGACCAATGCCGGCCGCTTCTTCAGGTGATCTGCTGGAGGATGTCGCGGACCTTGTCCAGGGCCGGGTCGATGTCCAGGGTCTCGATAGCGCCGAAGCCGATGAACAGGCCCTCGCGTACCGGGCTGTCATGGAAGAACTCATGCAGTGAATAGAGTCCCACCTCGACCTTTTTTGCCAGCTCCAGCAGCAACGGGATGTCCACGGGCACCTTGCACAGCGCCGCCATATGGAACCCGGCCGTGCATGGCACCGCCTCCAGCCAGGGCGCCAGGTCGCCTTGCAGGCGCAGCAGGATACGTTCGCGGCGCCCGGCGTACACCGTGTGGCAGCGCCGGATATGCTTTTGCAGGTAGCCCTCGTTGATGAACTTGGCCAGCGCCCACTGGGGCAGGGTCGGGGTGTGGCAGTCGCACAACTGCTTGGCCTTGATCACCGCTGGCAGGATGGACGGTGGCAGCACGGCATAACCCAGGCGCAACTGCGGCAACATGCTCTTGGAAAAGGTCCCGACGTAGGCCACTACGCCGCGGCTGTCCAGGCTCTGCAAGGAGTCGGTGGGGCGGCCCTCATAACGAAACTCGCTGTCGTAGTCGTCCTCGATGACGATCGCCCCCAGCTCCCGTGCCCGCTCCAGCAGGGCCTCGCGCCGCGCCTGGCTCATGGGCATGCCCAGGGGGAACTGGTGCGAAGGGGTGACATAGATCAGCCGTACGCCGTCGGGAATCCGCGCCACTTCGATGCCTTCGGCATCCACCGGGATGCCCAGCACCTGCGCGCCCTGGGCCAGGAACAGCAGGCGCGCCGGGGTGTAGCCGGGATCTTCCATGGCCACCAGGCTGCCGGGCTCCAGAACCACCCGGGCAATCAGGTCCAGGGCCTGTTGCGCGCCGTTGCACACCACGACGTCCTGGTCCGTGCACACCACTCCCCGGGAAAACGCCGCATGCCCGGCAATGGCATGGCGCAGGACCGGCAGGCCTTCGGGCTGGCTGTAGAAGCCGCCGGCCTGGGCCATGCGCCGCAAGGCGTCCTGGGTGCAGCGCCGCCATTGTTCCTGGGGGAACTGCGCGCGGGTGGTAGCGCCACCGATGAACTCATAGCGCAGGGTGCCTTCCAGGGTCGGGTGGCGCAGGGGCGAGGGCACCGTCTGCCAGCGCGCCAGGCTTTGGGCGCAGGCCAGGTCCTGGGCACCCTGCTTGCGTTCGGCCCTGACCGGGCGCGGGCTGACGAACGTGCCGCGGCCGATCATGCCCACCAGGTAGTTTTCATAGGTCAGCAAGGCATAGGTGTCGGAGACCGTCTTGCGTGAAATGCCCAGTTGCGCGGCCAGCAGCCGGCTGGGAGGCAGTTGGGCGCCGCTGACCAGGCGCCCGGAATCGATGGCACTGCGCAGTTGCTGGTAGAGCTGCTCGGCCAGGTCCTTGCGGCCGTTGATCACTATATGAAGTTCCATTGCGCTGCCCGGATCTGATGGATGGGCGCAAGGTTACGCGTACCGCAGCCGTTCGTGTAGTTGCCCGGGCACGCGCAACGTCCTGATGCCGAGCAGGGCGGGATCACCAGAACCAGTAGGGCAGGAACTTGGGCGTGGGCTCGATGGCCAGTTCCAGGTGAAACGTAATGGGATTGAAGAAGAACGCATCCAGGGCAAGAAAGGCTGCGACACCAAACGCCAGGACAATCAGTTCACGGTGGGGATGAACATAGTAGTTGCGATCCATGAAGTAGCGAACCACGGTCAGTACGACAAAACTTGCGAACACGCCGAGGAAGTTCGGTTGCAGTGGCGTGGCGGCATAGAAGTTGTATACCCACACCGCCAGGGCCAGTCCTGCACCCACGGCTGGCAACTTCAGGCAGAGTCCCAGCAGCCAGTTCCTGGCAGTGGCGAACGGTGGGTTCTTGTCGACGAAGATGTACGCGGCCAACAACGCAATGGCCGGTGTGATCGAAACGATGTAACGAGCCTTTTTCGAGTTGGGAATGGTGAACAACAGGATCAATGCCAGGAACCATACAGTCAGATAGAGCAACAGGTCGCAATCGAGCGTGCGCTTGGTACTGCACAATGACCTGCACTTTCTGAAGATGACATTCAGTGCGAAGAACACCGTGATGCCATAGGTAATCAAACCACCGGTAAAGTAGAAGTAATAACGCGGCTTGTGATTGCTGGCGACCCGGTCCAGCCCCTGCATCATCAGCACCTCATGCATGAAGGCCGGACCAGCCTGTACATGGGCGGCCCAGGCCAGCAGCGCCACGCCGGCGATGAACAACAGGCCCGAGACCAGGGAAAACAGCACCAATGTGCGCCACTGCCGGCTCAGCAGGTAATAGCCGCCGACCACCACCGCCGGCCCGATCAAGCCGATGGGACCGCGGAACATGAAGCCCAGGGCCAGGCCGACGAACACCAGGACCAGGCGCCAGCGCTGTTGCTTCAGCGTGCCGGAATAGGCCAGGTAGAAACACATGACGCTGAACAATGCGGGATACACATCCAGTGCCAGCGAATTGACCGCATCCAGGAAACCCCAGGTGAGCAATGCAAGAAGTGCCGCATACAGGCCCCACTTCTTGTCATGCAGCGCCCCCAGTTTGTAGATGAACACCAGGATCAGCGCGGCGCTGATGCAATAAGGCAGGCCCATCGAAAGTATCGATACGCGGCCGAAGGGCAACGAGGCCAGGTAAACAAGGAAAGTATTGGCGATCGTATAGTCGGGATAGGGTTTCAAGTCATCGGCAATGGGGAACAGGGTCATGCCGTGATAAAGCATGTAGTTGGCAAAGTCGACGAAGCGCGTGGTGTAGTTGAGAATTGCCGGCTTGTATTGCAAGCCCATGAACAGCATCAGGGCAATAAGAAAGATACTCAGGCAGGGTCGTTGCACGACCTGTCTTGTCAGGGTGTTCATGTGCTCGTTATTTCCAGGAATATACGAATAGTCGGTGGCTGCTGGTCCGACACCTTAGAGCAGCATGACTGTCTGCTTGCTGAACTAGCGCGGTGTGCAAAGACGCCGCCAATCTAGTGGGCTGCAGGTGACAGGCGGGTATAGGCCGCTGGTTGCCCAGTGGTCTGCCGGGAATCTCGCGGATTGGCTATAGGGCAATGGTGGCTTGGGCTTTAGCCTGTGCAGCGCCGATACCGCACAAGGACTTGCCAGGATCGCCCGGCAGCGGGGTCGGCCAGTCATCCAGCGTTCGTGCGCTGGGCTTCTAGTTTCCCGCGATACAGGTACCCCCATGAAGTTGCTTCACGTCGACGCCAGCGCCAAGGGCGAACGTTCCAATTCCCGTGCCCTGGGCCGTTATTTCATCGAGCAGTTGCAGGCGCAGGGGCTGCCCCTGGAGATCGACTACCTGGACCTAGCCCGGGAGGCGCCGGCTCCGGTCACCGAGGCATTCGCCATCGCCACCTACACCGCGCCAGCGGCCCGCACGCCAGAGATGCGCGAGGTCCTGGCCGCTTCCGATGGTCTGTGCCAGCGCTTGATGCAGGCCGATGCTTGCCTGTTCGCCATGCCGATGTACAACTGGTCGATGCCTTCGACCTTCAAGGCCTTCATCGACAGCATCACCCGCACCGAGCTGACGTACCTGAACACCCCGGACGGCATCGTCGGCCAGTTGAGTCGGCAGAAAGTGCTGTTTCTCACCAGTCGGGGGGCCGACCTGCGCCCGGGCAACCCCATGGCCTGGATGGATGCGCTGACCCCGGCGCTGAGGGCGGCCTTTGCCTTTATCGGCGTGCAGCATCCACAGTTCGTCGATGCCCAGCCGCTGCAGTTCGCCAACCCCGAGGCGCGCACCGAGGCCCTGGAACGCGCTCGCCAGGAGCTGCAGCAGGTGGCCCGGCAGTGGGCCGCGTGACGCTTCGCGCCAGGGCGCTCAGGGACGCCGCTGTGGCGTGACCGAGTTACCGAAGGTGTTGCCCATGCGCACGCTGGTGGCGGCCGGGGTCGACAGGCCGATCTGATTTGGTGCCTGTTTTTCCACCGATTTGCGCATCGCTTGCGCATTGGCCTGGGCGGCCTTGGCTGCTTGCGGATTGTTGCCCATCTGCCGGCTCAGGCAGTGGTAGTCGGGCGCCTTGTAGCCACCGACACTGACCTCCACGCAGCCTTCACTGGCGTCTTCGGCCTGCACCGCCCAAGGCAGTGCAGCCAGTAGCAGGGCTGCGGTGTATTGGCTGAATCGTTTCATACCGGCCTCCTGGCGGGCCCGCAAAAGCGTGCCTCGATAGCGGCCGAGTGTAGTGCAAAGGGCAGGTCGAAAAAGTGATGGTTTTTTTGCCGTGGCCGTAACACCAGATTCATAAACTGGCCTCAGGATGACGCTTTTCAGGGATTGGGCCACCGTGCAGCGACGCAGAGCGCAGGTCGGGCGATGGACTGCATTGCACGGGGGCTTGGCGACCTGTGTGCTGGGGTTCGCGTTGTGGCTGGTGGCGCCCGAAGGCTGGGGGCAGAACGCTGCGCAGGGTCCGCCACGAGTCGATTCCCAGGCGTTGCTGGAGCTGGATATACCGGCCCAGGACCTGGCCCAGGCGCTGGAGTTGTTCAGTCGGGCGACGGGCATGGCGGTGCTGGTGGACCGGGAGCTGGCCCGGGGCCGGCGCTCGGTGGGGGTCAAGGGCCACTACAGCGCCCGCGAGGGGCTGGGGCGCTTGCTCGCCGGCAGTGGCCTGATGGCCCGATATGCCCGCAGCGACGCCTTTACCTTGCAAGTGCCGCCGGCCAGCCAGCCGGCGCCGGAGCAGGGGGCCGGCGGGCGGCGGGGCGCACGACTCAACAGCAGCTACGCCACGGCCTTGCAGCGGGCAGTGGAGCGCAGTTTGTGCGCCTCGCAGCTGACCCGGCCCGGAAGCTTCCGGGCCCTGTTGCAACTGTGGGTGGGGGCTGACGGCAGGGTACAGCACAGTCGCCTGGTGAGTTCCACCGGTGACTGGCAGCGTGACGAGGCGCTGGTGCAGCGCCTGGCAGACATTCGCGTCGAGCGTCAGGCGCCCAGCTCGCTGAGCCAGCCGCTGACCTTGCTCTTGATACCGGACACAACAGGGAAACGCATGGATTGCAAGGAATGGGAAGGAGTTTCCGGGGTATGAAAGACACCGGGCACAGTACGATGGTCAGGCTGTTCCTGACGTCCTACGAGGACTTCCGGGTGCGCTTGCGCAAGCGCCTGGGCTCGGAGGACCTGGCCAACGATGTCCTGCACGAAACCTACCTGCGGGTCGACCGCATGGAAGAGCCGCCCAACCTTGCCCAGCCCAATGCCTACCTGTATCGCATGGCATTGAACATCGCTGCCGACCGCCGCCAGTCCGACGCCCGCCTGCTCACCGGCGAGGAAGTCGAAGAGTTGCTGCAGGTCGCCGACGAGGCCCTGGACCCGTCCCGGGTGGTGGGCGGCCAGAAGGAAATCCAGACCCTGCTCAAGGCCCTCTATGAATTGCCGGCGCGCCGCCGGCGGATCTTCATTGCCGCGCGCCTGGAAGAGGCGCCGCACCTGGAAATTTCCCAGCGCTTCGGCATTTCCACACGGATGGTGGAGAAGGAAATCAAGGCTGCCCTGGGGCATTGCGCCCTGCGTCTTGAAAGAAAAGTCATTCAGCGGTTCGGTCCCGGGGCCGGAAAACCGTCCTAGACAAAGAGTCCCTGATCAATCCGTGAGTATCTGCGCGCTTGAACATTTTTAGCATTTCCACTCCCCGGGCCTCGGCGGACCAGCAGTTGCTGAGTGAAGCCCGGGACTGGCTGGTCCTCTTGACGTCGGGCCGGGCCACTGCGGCCGACGCCCGGGCGTTGCGCCAGTGGTGCGCGCAAAGCACGCGGCACGCGGCTGCCTTCGAGCAGACCAAGGCCCTGTGGCACTGCCTGCAACCGGCGGCCGAGCGCCTCGAGCAACAGGCACGGCCTCGGACCCTGGGGCGCCGGGCCTTTCTCGGCGGCGCGCTGGCGGCTTCGGCGGCGCTGTTCATGGTGCGGGTCACGGTGCCGGGTGGCTTTGCCGGGCTGACGGCCGATTTCGCCACGCAGGTCGGCGAGCAGCGGCGAGTGGACCTGGCCGATGGGGTGAGCCTGGAACTCAATACCCAGACCCGTATCAGCCGCCGGGACCTGGGAGCGGGGGAGCAGGGCATCGAATTGCTGGAGGGCGAGGTAGAGGTCTTCAGCCAGGGTGTGCTGCCGCTCAAGGTCCAGGCCGGCGAAGGCTGGCTGAGTGCGGGCCAGGCCCGCTTCAACCTGCGCAATACCGAACACCAGGTGTGCGTGACCTGCATCGAGGGCAGCCTGCAGGTGGCAGTGGCCGGGCGCAGCATCCGCCTGGACAGCGGCCGCCAGCTGACCTACGACGCAACCAGCGTGGGCCAGCCGGTGGCAGTGGACCCGCGTGGGGTGATTGCCTGGCGTGAGCAGATCCTGGTGTTCGACAACGCGACGCTCGATACCGTGATCAGCGAGATCAACCGCTACCGTCCCGGGATGCTGGTGCTGCTCAATACCGAGCTGGGCAAGCGCAAGGTCCAGGCGCGCTTCAGCCTCGACCAGCTGGCCGGCGTGGCCCTGCTGATCCGCGACGCCTACGGCGCCAAGTGCACCGAACTGCCCGGCGGGGTGGTGCTGCTCAGTTGATTGTGGCAGCGGCCCTGTGAACCGATCCGCCTGACCCACCATCGCTGCCCGCTGCCCGCTGCCCGCTGCGCGGTCATGCGCAGCCTGCGGCAGCGGCTACACGAAGCCTGCCGCTGCCGAGCGGGCGAGGCTGCGACCGGTTGCGCAGCAGCCGCAAATCCCGATCCGCCTGACCCACCGTCGGTGCCCGCTGCGCGACCGATTCATTCCAGCGGGCCCAGCACCTGGCGGTAGCGTTCTTCGCCCTGGGGCGTCTGGCGCACCAGGCGGATCTCCAGGCCGACGGGGTTGTCCTGGCGGTTGCCACTGAGCTGGCGCCAGCCCTTGTCCGGGTTCCAGACGCGCACTTGCAGGTCGCTGACCCGCTCCAGCACCGCCACGCCGTTGCGCGGCGCCGGCAGCGGATAGCGGTCGCGGGCGTCGGCCACCGCGCGATACAAGGTGTCGCCCTTGAGCCACCAGCGCACCCGTTGCAGGCCCTCGCCGGGAGCGGCGGCGCTGCGGATCACTTCCAGGCGAAAGCCCTTGCTGTCGGAGCTGCGCACGCTCACCGGAGGCGGGGTTTCGGGTTCGGCGGTGTCGCTGTCAGTGAAATTGGGTTCGCGTAACTCGATGACCGCTCGCAGGGCGACGTCGCGTTCCAGCTGGTTGAGGGTCCTGAGCAGTTCCTCGCTCTGCTCGGTGCCGGCCTTCAGATGGCCGTCGGCCCGGGTCACGCTGTCCAGGCCGCGCCAGGCGATCAGGCTGACCACGGCCATGAGCATGATCGCCACCATCACTTCGATCAGGGTGAAGCCTGCCTGGCGACTGTTCATGGTCGTTCCACCACCCGCAACTGGCCGGCCGCCGTGCGCTCCACCTGCAGGCTGTGCTGACCATCGGACAGCACGACGCGCATCGGTGGATTGATCCACTCGGCGTTGAGGACCAGGCGTTGCCTGGGTTCGATGCGCACGTCCATGTCAGGGGTGTCCCAGCGGCGCGGGCGCAGCTGGTTGTCCTGGCGAAAGTCGTCGACGCCCGTGCCAGCGTCGGCGGGGCGCTCGAAGACGAACCCCTTGGCATTGGTCCGCCAGGTGATGGAGCGACCATCGGCACGGGCCTCGGCCTGGGCCACTTGCAGCAGTTGCGCCAGGCGCTCGGCGTCCTTGCGCAGTTGCTGCAGTGGATCGGGCTTGATACTCAAGCCCACGGCTGCGCTGGCAATGCCGATGATCACCAGCACCACCATCAGTTCGATCAAGGTGAAGCCCTGTTGCTTGCCGCTCTGCATCACGTTGCACTCCTTGGCGAGGGTTCCAGACTGCCCGAAGCAGATGATGGTCCAGTGAAATAAAACCGTGAGAATTGACCTGTAGGCTGTGGCGATGGACAAACAGGAGGTCCTGCCCATGCTACGCGCGATGTTGCACGCTCCACGTTCTTCAGCTCCCCAACTGTTGCAGTTCGCGGCGCTGGCGGTGGCCCTGGCCGGTGTCGCCACCTGGTCGTCGCTGTTGCTGACCCCCGCCGAATCGCAGACCCCGACGGCCGCGCCCCAGATGCTCGCCGCGCGCTCCGACAGCCCGGCCTTGCAGTGGTTTGCCAACCAGCCGGCGCAGGTGGATATCAAGGTGTCCGGGGTCATGGCCGGTGCCCATGGCGCGGTGGCGATCCTCAGCCTGAACGACGGGCCGCCACGCAGCTTCCTGGCCGGCGAGCGCTTGACCCAGGGTGTGCACCTGGCTGCCATCGAGGCCGATGGCGTGCTCATCGAGCGCGCTGGCGAGCAGTCGCGGATCAAGGTCAGCAAGTTGCCGGACTCACCGGCCCTGCCACGGCTGACCCGCTGAAACTCACTGGCGCGGCACCTGTGGGCGGCCGACCAGGGTCTCCAGTCGCGCCAGGGGGGGCGCCTCGCGACTGCGGTCGCGCACTTGCACGCTGACCCGCAGCAGGCCGGGTGTCACGCCGGCCACGATCGCCTGCTCGCACCTGAGCTTGAGCCGGCCCTGATCGCACTCGAACTGCTTCACGCCCGGATTCCAGCGCCCTTCAAGACGCAACTCGGCCAGGCGGCTCTGGGCCGCCAGCATGGCCAGGGACTTGTCGCGCAACAGGCCGTTGCCCTGGGTCATCAGGCCGGCCACACGCACGGCCGCCGACATCGCCACGGCAATGATGGCCAACGCCACCAAGACTTCGATCAGGGTGAATCCAGCTTGCTTGGGCACCGCTTGCATGGGCTGCTCGACACCGGAAAACAGCCTCGCACACTAGCGTGCGGGCTTGACCGAATGGCGACCGAAACTCCCGAGGTTTTTCAATACCACTGACATATCTTCTTGCAACACTGCGCGACGAATCGAACTCAAGCCAAGGAATGTCGAGATGGATATCGCACATGTAACCTCCCCACCCGGAGCCTGCCGCCAGGTGCCGGCAGGCCACGATGCCCACTGGCGGTACCCGGAGCAGGAGGCTCCGGACGCGGTGTGCATGGCCGTGGGCCAGGCGTTTGGCAAGACCGGACCGGCGCAGATGGCTCGCTGCTGGCCAGTGATGGGCAAGCGTGCCCAGCGCGGCTTCACCCTGATCGAGATCATGGTGGTGGTGGTGATCCTCGGCGTGCTGGCCGTCATGGTGGTGCCCAAGGTCCTGGATCGTCCCGACCAGGCGCGAGCCACCGCCGCCAAGCAGGACATTGCCGGGCTGATGCAGGCACTCAAGCTGTATCGCCTCGACCATGGGTCCTATCCCAGCATGAACCAGGGCTTGAAGGTCCTGGTGGAACGCCCCGCCAATGCCAAGGACAGCAACTGGCGTTCCTACCTGGAACGCCTGCCCAACGATCCCTGGGGGCACCCTTATCACTACCTCAATCCGGGGGCCAACGGTGAGGTGGACGTATTCTCCCTCGGCGCCGATGGCCAGCCCGAAGGCGAAGGCGTGAATGCCGATATCGGCTCCTGGCAGTTGTAAGGCCGGTCATGAACAGCCGTTCGCCCAGTGTGGCGAAGCAGCATGGCATGGCCATCATCAGCGCCCTGTTGATCGCCGCGGTGGTGGCGGTGATCGCAGGTTCGATGCTCACTCGCCAGACCTCCTTCATGCGTGCGGTGGAAGCCGAGCAGGGTCGGGTCGTCGGTAGTGCAGTGTTGCAGGGCGGGCTGGAGTACAGCCGGCAACTGCTCTGGGATGCCCGCCAGCGCGATGTCCTGACCCGCCTCGACCAGCCCTGGGCGCGACCCATCGGCGACCAGGCCCTGGGCGGCTTTGGTGGCGCCTTCCTGGGGGGGCTGCAAGATCAGCAAGGCAAGTTCAACCTGCGCAACCTGGTGTTCGAGGGGCAGGTGGATACGGTGCAACTGCACAGCTTCGAGCAGCTGTGCCAGTCGCTCGGCATCGACCCGGCCCTGGGCCGGCGTATCAGCCAGCGGGTGATCGCCTCCTACCCGCAGCGCCTGGACACTCCGCAAACCGCCGCCAGTACCCGCGGCACCTTCAACAGCGGGCGTCTGACTTCACCCGACAGCGAAGCGCGGATCGTGCCTGCCCGCCAGCCGATGTTGCGCAGCGTGGAGCAACTGCGCGGCCTGCAGGGCATGAACGAGGCCCTGCTGGCACGCCTGGCGCAGCATGTCAGCATCCTGCCGGGCAACACCTGGGTCAACGGCAATACCGCCTCCGCCGAGGTACTGGCCGCGGTGGTGCCGGGGCTGGCGCTGTCGCGGGCCAAGGCACTGGTGGCCGAACGCGATGGCGGGCACTGGTTCATCAACCGGGGGGATTTCGTCAACCGCCTGCGCATGCCCGAAGTGGCGGTGGAGCAGGTGCGGGTCGGTATCACCAGCGAATGGTTCCTGCTCCAGGGCCAGGCTCGCCACGACCAGCGCCGGGTCAGCCTGCAAGCCTTGCTGCACCGTCCCGAGGATCGCATGCCCCAGGTGATCTGGTCGCGGGTGGGGGCATGAGCCGCTTGCGTATTGCCTTGCCACCCCTGGGCGAACTGTGCCGGGCCGATGTCCCTCGACAGTACCCGGTGGACTTTGCCCGCCTGGATCGCCAAGGCCGGGTCAGCGAACTCGGGCGCTGCCCCCTGAGCCAGCTGGGCGCTACCGGCAAGGGGGCCAAGCCGCTGCCGGTGGAGTGCTTCCTGCATCCCCAGGACAGCCTGTTGACCAGCATCGAGCTGCCGCAACTGGCGGCGGCACGAATCAAGGCCGCGGTGACGTGCGCCGCCCAGGCGCTGATTCTCGGACCCATCGAGCAGATGCACGTGGCCCATGGCCCCCGGGAGGCCGATGGCCAGGTCGTGCTGGGCTGGTTGCCGCTGGAGGATCTGCAGGTCCTGGGCCGCTGCCTGGACCAGGCCGGCCTGAAGCTCCTGGGCCTGTACCCAGCGCCCTACGCGCTGGCGGCGCCGGTGCCCGGGCAACTGAACCTTGCGCTCGTGGACGGTTTGCTGGTGCTGCGCCACAGCCCCGGGCTGGGCAGCGTGCAGCCGTTGTTGCCGGAGCTTGCGGGCAATCCCCTGCAGGACACCCTGGAGCCGTTGCGCGCCACGGGCGCCGAGCTGTGCTGGATCGGCGGCGAGGCGCCGGCGGACATTGCCCAGCAGTTGCCCGCCGAACAGCGCTGGAGCGGGGCGACCCCGGCCTGGAGCCTGCATGCCGGCGCCGGTGCTGGTCGGGTGGCGGCCAAGGGCTGGGGGCGGGCCCTGGGTTGTTGTGCCCTGGCGGTGGCCGTCTGGGTGCTGGGCCTGAACTTGTATGCGGCCCGCGAGGTGGACCAGGGCCAACGGCTCAAGGCTCAGCTGAGCCAACGGGTACGGCAGGCGTTTCCCGAACTGCCGGTGGTGCTCAACCCCTTGCAGCAGGCCCGCCAGCAACTGGCCGCACGCCAGAGCGGCGCGGCAGGCGACTCGCCCCCGGGGTTTGCCAGCCTGTTGCAGCAGGCCGCCAGCGCCATGCCGTTCATGGTGGGCAGCGTCCAGAGCCTGGTGTTCGCCCAGGAGCGCCTGCAGTTGGAACTGGTGCCCGATACGCCGAAGGTCGCCGACGACAGCTGGCAGGGGGCACTGACCCAGGCCGGCTACAGCGTCCAGCGCGAGGCCAATGGCTGGACCCTGGCACCGGGTGCCCAGCCGCCGGCCGCAGCGGTCGACACCCCGGGGGAAGACCAAGATGAATAAAACCCTGCTGACGCAGTACCAGGCTCGCTGGACGCGCCTGCGCACCCAGGCCCTGGCCCACTGGAATGGCCTGGCGCTGCGGGAGAAACGCTTGCTGGCCGGCACCGCAGCGGGCCTTGTGGCCTTGCTGCTGTGGTGGCTGCTGATCCAGCCGGCGCTGCACAAGATCGACTACTGGCAGGCCGAGACGCCCAAGCTGCGGTCCCAGGCCGAGGCCCTGGAAGTGCTGTTGCACGATGTGGCGGCCGGCCCCGGCAAGGTGACGGGGGCCGAGCTTGAACAGGCCCTGCGCCAGACCCTGGACGGGGCCGGGCTCAAGGACCGCTACCAGTTGCAGCAGCCTGATGCAGCCGGCCCCCAGGGCTGGCGATTGACCTTTGAGCAGGCTCCGGCGGATGCCGTGGTCGGCTGGCTGCTGGGGGCACCCGGGCAGCTTTCGCTACAGGTGGTGGAGGCTCGCCTGCAACGTGCAGGCGCGGCCGCCGCCGATGACTCGGCAGGCACACTGTCCGGGACCGTTCGCATGGATCAGGCGCAGGGCGCTAAGGAAGCTTCATGAAGTGGTCAGGTTCCAAATACGTGCGCCAATATCGCAAGGCCGCACCTTTCCTGCTGCTGGCGCTGGGGGCTTGCAGCAACACCCAATCCACCGTGCCGCCGCCGATGCTGGTGGACAGCGAGCTGGGCCAGCCCCTGGCCGATACCCGGCGCAGCGGCGATGCCCTGGCCGATCGCGAGCGTTTGCAAGCGCAGCAGGCCCCGCGGCCCAAGGTGCTGCACCCCGTGACCAGCAGTCGCGCCCAGGCTGCGCCGCGCAGTACCAGCGTGCCGCGCAATCCCCTGGGCGACCAGCCGGTGCAGCTGAACTTCGTCGAGGCCGATATCCAGGCGGTGGTGCGCGCCTTGTCCCGCTCCACTGGCCAGCAGTTTCTCGTCGATCCGCGGGTCAAGGGCAACCTGACCCTGGTCAGCGAAGGCCAGGTACCGGCGCACCAGGCCTATGACATGCTGCTGGCGGCGCTGCGCATGCAGGGCTTCAGCGTGGTCGACGTCGGCGGAGTGGCCCAGGTGGTGCCCGAGGCTGATGCCAAGCTGCTGGGCGGGCCGATCTACAGCGCCGACAAGCCGGCGGGCAACGGCATGCTGACCCGGACTTTTCGCTTGCAGTACGAAAACGCGGTGAACCTGATTCCGGTACTGCGACCGATCGTTTCACCCAACAACCCGATCAACGCCTACCCGGGCAACAACACCATCGTGGTCACCGACTACGCCGAGAACCTGCAGCGGGTGGCGCAGATCATCAATGGCATCGACACCCCCAGCGCCATCGATACCGACGTGGTGGCGGTGCAGAACGGCATTGCCGTGGACATCGCCACCATGGTCGCCGAGCTCCTGGAAACCCAGGGCAGCGACCAGACCCAGAAGATCAGCGTGATCGGCGATCCGCGTTCCAACTCCATCATCATCCGTGCCGGCAGCCCCGAGCGTACCGAGCTGGCGCGCAACCTGATCTACAAGCTGGACAACGCCCAGAGCAACCCGAGCAACCTGCATGTGGTCTACCTGCGCAACGCCCAGGCCGGCAAGCTGGCCCAGGCCCTGCGGGGCTTGCTCACCGGGGAGAGCGACAGCGGCAGCAGCGATGGTGCACGGGCCATGCTCAGCAGCATGGGCGGCGGTAGCGGCAGTGGCCAGGGCGCCAGCCAGGCCGGCAGCAGTACCAGTACCTCCGGCAGCACCGGCCAGGGCACCGGCAGCAGTGGCACCGCCAAGGGCTACGGCCAGGGTGGCAGCACCAGCGGCCTGGGCAGCAATGGCCAGCAGAGCGACCAGAACACGGCCTTCAGCGCCGGTGGCGTGACCATCCAGGCCGATGCCACCACCAACACCCTGCTGATCTCCGCGCCGGACCCCTTGTACCGCAACCTGCGGGAGGTCATCGACCAGCTGGACCAGCGTCGGGCCCAGGTGGTGATCGAAAGCCTGATCGTCGAAGTCAACGAGGATGATGCCAACGAATTCGGTGTGCAGTGGCAGGCCGGCAACCTGGGTGGCAAGGGCGGTTTTGGCGGGGTCAACCTGGGCGGCAGTGGCGTGGGCGGCACCCCTGGCAGCAAGACCAGCATCGACGTATTGCCCAAGGGCCTGAACATCGGCCTGGTCAACGGCACCGTGGACATCCCGGGAGTGGGCAAGGTGCTGGACCTCAAGGTCCTGGCTCGGGCGCTCAAGAGCAAGGGCGGCTCCAACGTGCTGTCCACGCCCAACCTGCTGACCCTGGACAACGAGGCGGCGAGCATTTTCGTCGGCCAGACCATTCCCTTCGTCACCGGCAGCTATGTCACCGGTGGCGGCGGCACCAGCAACAACCCGTTCCAGACGGTGCAGCGCGAGGAAGTGGGGCTCAAGCTCAACGTGCGGCCGCAGATTTCCGAAGGCGGCACGGTCAAGCTGGATATCTACCAGGAGGTCAGCAGCATCGATGCCCGGGCTTCGGTGGACGCGGGCACTGTCACCCAGAAGCGGGCGATCGACACCAGTATCTTGCTCGACGACGGGCAGATCATGGTGCTCGGTGGCCTGTTGCAGGATGGCTACAGCCAGAGCAACGACGCCGTGCCATGGCTGTCGAGCATTCCCGGGCTGGGCGCGCTGTTTCGCAACGAAAAGCGCAGCGTCAACAAGACCAACCTGATGGTGTTCCTACGGCCCTACATCATTCGTGACAGCGGGGCAGGGCGCAGCATCACCCTCAACCGCTATGACTTCATGCGTCGGGCCCAGGGGCAGTTGCAGCCCGAGCACAGCTGGGCGATGCCGGACATGCAAGTACCGCAGCTGCCGCCTGCTGCCAAGGCCATTCCCGGGGCGCAGCCGGTGTCGTTGCAGGATGCGCCGCAAGGCATTCGCGCGACCATCCGCGCGGTGCCGGTGCAATGAACCAGACGACAGGCGCATGCCACCGCTTGCTTCATGTAGCCGCTGCCGCAGGCTGCGCACGGCTGCGCAGCAGTCGCCATCGCGGTGTATCTGACGCCCCGCGGCGCCAGGCGTTGCGGGCGCGGGGCGCCCGGTCGCAGCCTGCGGCAGCGGCTACAGGGATTCTTGGACGGATGGAGGTTTCGCGATGACATCCCAGCTCCCCTATGCCTGGGCCAAATCCAACCGCATCCTGCTGCGCCATGGCGAGGAGGGCGCGGTCCTGCTGGTCTGCCCCTCGACTCCTGGCTGGTCCATCAGCGAGGCCCGTCGCCAGTTCGGCCCGGCGCGCCTGGAACGAATCCGCGATGACGAACTCGACGGTCTTCTGGCCACCGCCTATGCCGACACCGGCAGCGCGGCGGCAGTGGTCGGCGCGGCGGAGAACGAGGTGGACCTGGACCGGCTGATGCAGGACATGCCGGAGGTCACCGACCTGCTGGACACCCAGGACGGCGCCCCGGTGATCCGCATGATCAACGCCTTGCTCACCCAGGCGGCACGGGACGAGGCCAGCGATATCCATATCGAGCCCTATGAAACCCATTCCGTGGTGCGCTACCGGGTCGACGGCACGCTGCGCGACGTGGTGTCGCCGCGCAAGGCGTTGCACGGAGCCCTGGTGTCGCGGATCAAGATCATGGCCCAGCTGGACATCGCCGAGAAACGCCTGCCCCAGGACGGTCGGATTGCCTTGCGAGTCGCCGGGCGACCCATCGATATCCGCGTGTCCACGGTGCCCACCGGCCATGGCGAGCGGGTGGTGATGCGCCTTCTGGACAAGCAGGCCGGGCGCCTGCAGCTGGAGACCCTGGGCATGGACGCGGCGCTGCTGGCCCGGCTCGACGGCCTGATCCGCCAGCCCCACGGCATCGTCCTGGTTACCGGCCCCACCGGCAGCGGCAAGACCACCAGCCTCTATGCGGCCCTGGCCCGGCTGGATGCCAGCACCAGCAATATCCTCACCGTGGAGGACCCGGTGGAGTACGACCTGCCGGGCATCAGCCAGATCCAGGTCAACGCCAAGATCGACATGACCTTCGCCCTGGCCCTGCGGGCGATCCTGCGCCAGGACCCGGACATCATCATGATTGGCGAGATCCGCGACCTGGAGACCGCGCAGATCGCGGTCCAGGCTTCGCTCACCGGGCACCTGGTGCTGGCCACCCTGCATACCAACGATGCGGTGTCGGCGGTCAACCGGCTGATCGACATGGGGGTCGAGCCGTTCCTCCTGGCCTCGTCGATGCTCGGGGTCCTGGCCCAGCGCCTGGTGCGACGCCTGTGCAACCAGTGCAAGGAGCCTGATCCGGCCAACCCCGGCACCTGGCGCCCGGTCGGTTGCCCGGCCTGCAACCAGATCGGCTACAGCGGTCGGACCGGAATTCACGAGCTGTTCTGCATCGACGACGATATCCGCAGCCTGATCCACCAGGGCGCCGATGAGCAGGCCCTGCGTGCCTCGGCGCGACGGGCCGGGATGTTCAGCATGCGCGAGGATGGCGAACGCTGGGTGCGCAGTGGCGCCACCGCACCGGAAGAAATCCTTCGCGTGACACGGGACGCCTGATGAATCGCTATCGCTACGAAGCCGCCGACAGCCTCGGCAAGATCGAGTCCGGGTATCTGGAGGCCGACAGCCAGAGCGCGGCCTTCGCCAGCTTGCGCAGCCGGGGCCTGACCGCCCTGGATGTGCGATTGGACGGCAGCCAGGCTGCGGCCGGGGCAGGGGGGCTGTTCAGTCCCCGGCTCTCGGACAACGACCTGGCCTGGGCCACTCGCCAACTGGCCAGCCTGCTGGGCGCCAGCCTGCCCCTGGAAGCCGCGCTCAGCGCCACGGTGGAGCAGGCCGAGCGCAAGCACATTGCCCAGACCCTGAGCGCGGTGCGTGCCGATGTACGCAGCGGCATGCGCCTGGCCGAGGCCCTGGCGGCCAGGCCCCGGGACTTTCCGGAAATCTACCGGGCGCTGATCGCCGCAGGCGAGGAGTCCGGCGACCTGGCCCAGGTCATGGAGCGGCTGGCGGACTACATCGAGGAACGCAACGGCCTGCGGGGCAAGATCCTCACGGCCTTCATCTACCCCGGGGTGGTGGGCCTGGTGTCCATTGGCATCGTGATCTTTCTCTTGAGCTACGTCGTGCCGCAGGTGGTCAGCGCCTTTTCCCAGGCACGCCAGGATTTGCCGGGGCTGACCCTGGCGATGCTCAACGCCAGCGACTTCATCCGCGCCTGGGGCGGGCTGTGCCTGGCGGCGCTGGTGGCGGGGTTCTGGGGTTGGCGGGTCTACCTGCGCAACCCCCAGGCGCGCTTGAGCTGGCACAGCCGGATCCTGCGCCTGCCCCTGGTCGGCCGTTTTGTGCTGGGCCTGAACACGGCGCGGTTCGCTTCTACCCTGGCGATCCTCGGCGGTGCCGGCGTGCCGCTGCTGCGGGCCCTGGAGGCGGCGCGCCAGACCCTGTCCAATGACCGGCTGAGCCAGAGCGTCAGCGACGCCACCGCCAAGGTTCGCGAAGGCGTCAACCTGGCGGCGGCGCTGCGGGTGGAGAAGGTCTTCCCGCCACTACTGATCCACCTGATCGCCAGCGGCGAGAAAACCGGTGCCTTGCCACCGATGCTCGAGCGGGCGGCGCAGAGTCTGTCCAGTGACCTGGAGCGCCGGGCCATGGGCATGACCGCACTGCTGGAGCCCTTGATGATCGTGCTCATGGGCGGGGTGGTGCTGGTGATCGTCATGGCAATACTGCTGCCGATCATCGAGATCAACCAGTTGGTGACCTGAGGCGTGGCAGGCGGGCTGGCTCGCTCGCAGCTGGGCAAGCCAGGGATTTTTTTCCAGCCGCCACGCGCGCTCCCGACCCTGCTGGCAAGCATCCTCGGGTTCCTCGTTCTGTCATGTTCCTGCCTGGCCTCCAGGGCCCACGGTGCCTGCAGGGCGGTGCCGGCCCCGACCCCGGAAACCTTGCTGTCACCTGGTGTGCAAAACCCCGGGAAACCTGGCCGAACACCCGAGAATCCTTGAACGAAAACAGCCGGCTTCTCCCGAGGTTTTTTCCTTTTACTGTCACCGGAAGCTGCGAACTTCTCCTCCCATGGCCTCACCCAACAAGCCCTCTGGATCAAGGCTTCTGGCCGGAGCGCCATGGCGTCATGCAAGAGCTATTCACCCAACGTACGAACACGACGAAAGGAGATTCTTCATGTTTAAGCGCAATGTTCTCGCGGCATCCCTGACCCTGGCTGCCCTGTGCTCGGCACAGGCTGCAATGGCTGACATCAACGGCGGTGGCGCTACCCTGCCACAACCGCTGTACCAGACCGCTGGCGTACTGACCGCCGGTTTCGCTCCCTACATCGGCGTGGGCAGCGGCAACGGCAAGGCTGCCTTCCTGAACAACGACTACACCAAGTTCGTGGCTGGCACCACCGGCAAGAACGTGCACTGGGCTGGTAGCGACTCCAAACTCAGCACCACCGAGCTGGGCAACTATGTCACCGCCCACCAGGCTGCCTGGGGCAAGCTGATCCAGGTTCCTTCGGTCGCCACTTCGGTTGCCGTTCCGTTCAACAAGGCCGGCACCGCTGCCGTTGACCTGAGCGTCAACGACCTGTGCGGCGTGTTCTCGGGTCGTGTCAACAACTGGAGCCAGATCGCTGGCGCCGGTCGTACGGGTCCGATCACCGTGGTCTACCGCAACGAAAGCAGCGGCACCTCCGAGCTGTTCACCCGCTTCCTGAACGCCAAGTGCGCTGAAACCGGCACCTTCGCCGTGACCACCAACTTCGCTTCCAGCTACTCGGGCGGCCTGCCTGCCGGTGCTGTAGCCGCTGTAACCAGCCAAGGCGTGATGGATGCGCTGAACGCTGCCGATGGTCGCATCACCTACATGAGCCCTGACTACGCCGCGCCAACCCTGGCTGGCCTGGATGACGCCACCAAGGTGGCCAAGGTTGCCGGCGTTTCGCCTGCTCCGGCCAACGTATCGGCGGCCATCGGCGCCGTCCCAGTGCCTGCAGTGGCTGACCGTGGCGATCAGAACCTGTGGGTTCCGGTCTTCACTTCCCAGGCCAACATCGATAACAACCCCACCGATAAGAGCCTGCGCCTGTACCCAACCAGCGGTTACCCAATCCTGGGCTTCACCAACCTGATCTTCAGCCAGTGCTACGCCGATGCCAACCAGACTTCGCAAGTACGGACGTTCTTCAGCCGTCACTACGGTGCTCTGGCGAACAACGACACCGCTATCAACAACAACCGCTTCGTACCACTGCCAGCTGCCTGGAAAACCGCCGTGCGTGACTCGTTCGTCACGGCTTCCAGCGGTCTGAGCATCGGTAACGCCAGCGTTTGCAACACCATCGGCCGTCCGCTGTAACTGACGCCTGCGATACCCGCAACACCCGGATCAGCAACGGTTTCGACCGTTGCTGATTTTTTTCATGCTCGGCCCAACGGTTCAGTCCGAGCGCTCTCTGGTCCTGGTGCACAGTTCGCCGGGTCGATTTGAGCAGAGCCTGAGACGACAGGAGTCATGTCATGTTCAAAACGCATTGGTTAGTCACGTCACTGGTCGGCAGCGCCTTATGTGCCCCGTTGGCCCTGGCGGATATCAACGGTGGCGGGTCGACGCTGCCGCAGCCGTACTACCTGACGCCCGGGGTACTGGCGGCGGGGTTCGCGCCCTATATCGGTTCGGATCTGGGGGACAAGGAAGCCTTTCTGCACAACGACTACAACCGGCTGGTTCCGGGCGCCCCGACCAGGAACGTGCACTGGGTGGCCACTGAATCGAAGTTGAGAGCCAACGAACTCAGCGAGTACTCCTTGGCCCATGGGGCGAGCTGGGGGCCGTTGATCCAGGTACCTGTTGCCGCGACTACGGTGGCGATCCGCTTCAACAAACCGGGTGCAGGCAACGTGAGCCTGAGCGTCAATGAGGTATGCGGGATCTTCTCGGGCCGGCTGGACCGATGGGAGTACCTGTCGAGCAGCGGAGGTCGTTCCGGCCCCCTGACGGTGGTCTACCCGCAAGCACCCAGCGGTATCACCGAGCTGTTCACCCGCTTTCTCAACGTCAAGTGCGCTGAACCCGCCGGGCCTTTTTCGGTCACCCGGTTCTTCCCCTTCGCCTATCCAAATTCGGTACCGAGCACTGCCAAGAGTGCCCAGGGCAGCGCACAGATCATGGAACTGCTGAACGCGACCCCGGGAAGCGTGACTTTCATCGGTCCGAGTCATGCGTCCAGCACCCTTGCCGGGCTGGAAGATGGCAGCAAGGTAGCGCGGGTAGAGGGGGTGGCCCCGACACCGGCGAACATCGCCAACGCCATCAACACGATCAACCCGCCGACGGGGAACCCATCGACCAGTCCGTTCGGCGACCCCATGAGGTGGGTGCCTGTGTTCGCCGCTTCGTTCGATGCCAATGACCCCTCGGTGGTGCCATTTCCCAGCGTCGGTTATCCGATCCTGGGCTTTACCACCGCGATTGTCAGCCAGTGCTACGCCGATGCGGCGCAAACCGCCCAGGTGCGGGCGTTCTTTATCCGCCAGTACGGTGCGCTGGTCACTAACGATGCGGCAATCATCAACAACAACCTGCAACCCTTGCCGGCGATCTGGAAGGCGGCGGTACGCAACGCCTTCGTGACACCAGCCAGCCCGCGCAGCATCGGCAACCCCAATGTCTGCAACGCTATTGGTCGACCGTTCTAGCTGGCCAGCGCCGCTTGCCCCTGTCTGCCGCCGTGGCGCGCAGGGGCAGGGGGCAACACCCTGCACCCCAAAGATGAATTTTCCGTGACATCCGTTCGGTCGCGCCTCGCGCCAACAGCCTATCCCCTAAAGCAGTGACGCGCGCCCTGGGCCCTACAAGCGTCGCGCTCCCGTGGGCGTCATAACAAAGGATGAGTAGTAATGGTTCGCTGCACACCACCGGTTGCAACCCCTGGCCTGGATGCTCAGGCGCCGATCCTGCGGCTCAAGCCCCTGGCCCAGGCCATTGCCCTGTTGCTCATGGCTGGCAGCGCCCAGGCTGCCCCGGCGTTCAGTTCCGGCTGGTTTGCCGACAAGGGCGCTTCCCAGGCAGCCACTGCCGCGCGCACTGGCGGCCAGGTGCCGGGCATGCCGCCACCGCTGTCCCAGCAGGTGCGGGTCAACCAGCAGCTGCAGCGTTCGCTCGGCAACCTCAATTCCACGGTGGCGGCCATTGCCGCCCAGCAGGCGGCCCAGGCCGCCGCTCGCCAGGCCGCGTTCGGCTCGGTCAGCAGCATCCCCGACGGCCTCGGCCAGGGTGGGCTGAAGGTCGACAACAGCCTGGCCCAGGGCTGGATCAACGCCAAGGGGCCGGTGCAGAACCAGTCTGGTGGCAAGACCACGGTGACCATCGAGCAGACCGCCGACAAGGCCATCCTCAACTGGGAGACGTTCAACGTCGGGCGCAATACCACGGTGGATTTCCAGCAGCAGTCCAACTGGGCGCTGATGAACCGGGTCAATGATCCCAACGGCCGGCCCAGCGAGATCCAGGGCCAGATCAAGGGCGCCGGCACGGTGATGATCATCAACCGCAACGGCGTGGTGTTCAGCGGTACCAGCCAGGTCAACGTGCGCAACCTGGTGGCGGCTGCAGCCACCATCAGCGACGAGCAGTTCAGCAAGCGTGGCCTGTATGTCGACGCCAATGGCACCCAGCCGACCTTCACCGATGCCGCAGGCAAGGTCCTGGTCCAGGGCGGTGCGCTGATCCAGACCCATGCTCCGGCCACCTCCACCGACGCCGGTGGCTACGCCTTGCTGCTGGGCAGCGAAGTGGAGAACGCCGGGACCATCGTCACCGCCAAGGGCCAGACCACCCTGGCCGCCGGCGACAGCTTCTACATCCGCCGCGGGGTTGGCACCGAGGGCAACCAGCGCTCCACCACCCGTGGCAATGAAGTGGCCACGGCGCTCAAGCCCGGCAGCAGTGCCGGCACGGTCAGCAACAACGGCCTGATCATGGCCTCCACTGGCGATATCACCCTGACCGGGCACCAGGTGCAGCAGAATGGCGTGGCCCTGGCCAGTACCTCGGTGGATACCCGGGGCACCATCCACTTGCTCAACTCCGCCAGCGACGGCACCGGCAGCGTGACCCTGGGGCAGGGCAGCACCACGGCGATTGTGTTGGACAGCAGTGGTAGCAGCGCCCTGGATAGCCAGCGCAACAATGGCCTGGGCAACCTCGACGGCACCCCGAGCAACCTGATCACCGGCCCGTTCAACAACCTCAGCAGTGTCGCCGATCGCACCGACCAGTCGCGGGTGGAGATCGTCAGTGGCGGCACCGTGGACTTCCAGAAGGGCTCCATCACCCTCGCTACCGGCGGCCAGGTGGCCGTCAGCGCCGGTCAGCGCAGCCTGGTGCGCGATGGCGCGGTGATCGATGTCGCCGGCGCTGTCGGGGTCAAGCTGGCGATGGAAGCCAACAACATCAAGATCAACATCCAGGGCAACGAGCAGCGCGACTCGGCGGGCAACCGTGATGGCGGCAAGCTGATCAACAACGACGTGTGGGTCGACCTGCGCGAGTTGATCTTCGTCCCGGCGGGCACCAACGGGTATGCCAGCGATCGCTGGTACACCGCCGGTGGCTTGCTGGAAGTGGGCGGTTACCTGGGCACCCAGGGCCACAGCATCGGTGAGTGGATGGCCCAGGGCGGAACCCTGACCTTCACCGGCAAGGATGTGGTGACCCAGTCCGGCGCGCAGTTGAACTTGTCCGGCGGCACCGTGGACGTTCAGGGCGGGGTGATCCAGCAGACCTGGCTCAAGGGCGTGGACGGGCGTCTTTACGAATTGTCCCGGGCGCCGGGTGACCTGCTCTACACCGGGATCTACAAGGGGTATGTGGACACCAGCCCGCGCTGGGGTCGTACCGACTATTACTACAACCCGCTGATCGCCCAGCAGCAGCGCTACGAAGCCGGCTACACCGTCGGCCGGGATGCCGGCAAGCTGGTGATCGGCACCGGCAACGCGGTGCTGGAAGGGCAACTGGTCAGCGATGTGTTCAAGGGCGACCGCCAGACCCAGGCACCCAAGCTCAACCTCGACGGCTACCAGCAATCCCACAAGGCCGCCGCCCAGCGCGCGCAGTTGATCATCGGCAACTACACGCCGATCTACAACAAGGCCAGCGGCACCCTGCGTTACGCCCTGAACCCCACCGTGGACCAGGTGCTGATCGACGGCAACCAGCAGAAGATCGCCGACGGCCTGGACCTGGACAGCGCCTTGCCGGCCAACCGCCAGGGGCGGCTGGTACTCGACAGCGACCAGCTCAACGACTATCAGTTGGGGGCGATCAAGGTCGGTGCCCGGCAGCAGATCCAGGTCAATGGCGCGTTGACAGTGGCCGACGGCGGCGATATCACCCTGTTCGGCCCGCAGGTCAAGGTCAACGCCAACCTCACGGCCCATGGCGGCAGCATCAATGCCGGCAACGTGTTGAACCAGGTGGATGTAAACCGCAATTTTGTGGTCAGTGACGTGATCCTCGCACCGGTCGGTGGAGCCCAGGCCCGGGTCGATGTGGCCAGCGCGGTCAAGCTGGATGTGGCGGGGCGCTGGAACAACCTGGCTCTCGATCCGCTGAACAACGGCGGCGTGCCCTTCATCAATGGCGGCAAGGTCTCGCTGCGCAGCAGCGGCGATCTCAACCTGGCCAACGGCAGCCTGGTGGATGCCAGCTCCGGCGCGACCATCGGCATGGAGGGCAAGGTCAGCGGTGGCAAGGGCGGCGACGTGACCCTGGCGGCCGATGGCAAGCTGGATGTGTCCGGGGAGCTACGCGGCTACGGGGTCAATGGCGGTGGAACCCTGGCCCTGCAGGCGCACAAGGTGCTGATCGGCGCCCGGGACGTGGCGCCGCAGGCCGGCACACTGCAGTTGGCGGGGGACTTCTTCGACAAGGGTTTCTCGGCCTACGACATCACCGGCAATGAAGGGCTGAAGGTGGCCGACGGGGCCAAGGTCGATGTCAATGTTCCGGTCTATCGCTTGGGCGCCCAGGCGAGCAACGCAGCCACCGGCAGCGACCCGGCCAGCGTGCTGGAACGCTGGCTGCCGGACCTGTACCAGGAGGATGCGACCAGGAGCGTGCTGACCCAGCGCCGTGGCGCCGGATTGACCCTGACCGCCGGCAACCAGTATTCCACCGGAGCGCAGTTGGCGACCACCGAGCTGAGCGTGGGCCAGGGCGCGGTGGTCAATGTCGACCCGGGGCAGGCCATCAACTTGCGCAGCGTCGGCCAGTTGACCATGAACGGCACCCTCAATGCCTGGGGCGGCAGCGTCAGCCTCGGCGGCCTCACCGTGGCCAGTTCCGAAGCGGCCAATGCTGCCGGTCACGGGCGTTCGATCTGGGTCGGCGAGCACGCGCTGATCGATGTCGCGACGCGGGCGGCGAGCGCCGTGGACAACCGTGGCCGCAGCTATGGCCAGGTGCGCAACGGCGGCAGTATCAGCATCGGTGGCGAGATCGACCTGGCCACCGGCATCGCCAAGGCCAGCGACCTGTTCGTGGTGGTGCGTGACGGTGCGCGGCTGGACGCGTCCGGCTCCCAGGCCGCCCTGGATGTTCCCGGCCAGGGCCGGGTGCAGGTGGCCAGCAATGGCGGCAGCATCAGCTTCGCCTCCAACAACGGCCTGTACCTGGATGGCAGCTTCGTGGCCAGGGCCGGAGGCGCCGGTGCGGCGGGCGGCAGTCTTTCGGTGGCCCTGGAGAGTCCGTACTACACCAAGAACGCGGTGACCGACCGGGTGCTCAAGGCCCGGGAGCTGGTGCTCAGCCAGACTCACCAGAGCGGCACCTTGGCCGACTCGCCAGAGGCAGCGGCTGCGGGCCTGGAATATGGCCATGGCCGGCTTGGGGTGGACCAGGTCAGCGCGGGCGGTTTCGATAACCTGGCGTTGCTGAGCAACGGCTTGCTGAGCTTCGACAATGACGTCGCGCTGCACATGGGCCAGAGCCTGCGCCTGTACAGCGGTGCCCTGAGCCTGACGGAAAAGGCCGCGGCCACGAGCCGGGTCGACCTGTCGGCACCTTACCTGCTGCTGGCGGGCATCCTCGCCCCGCTGGAAGCCAAGGACCAGTATGTCCGTCCGGTGGTGTCCATCGGCAGGCCGTCGGAACGCGCCACCCAGGCACTGTTCAACGCCAGCGGCAACCTGATCGATGTGCGTGGCAATGTGATGTTTGGCAGCAAGGGCGACTTGCGCCTGGCCGACAGCAGCCTGGTGAACATCGAGCGCCGTGGCTTCGATCACGTCCAGCTCGACAGCCAGGGCGACCTGCGCTTCCTCGCCGGTGTCGGCGTCGATGTGATCGCCAAGGGTATCAGCACCCAGTTGCTGACCCAGGGCGACATGACCCTGCGCGCTGCTCAGCTGTATCCGGGCACCGAGGTCGGGGCTCGGGTGATCGCCGGTTACAAGTACGATTTCGCAGGCCTCGCATTCGATCCGACACGGACCCTGACCATCGCGCGCAATGGCAGCGCTGACCTGGCGGTGCCGTACTCGGCCTTCGGCCGCCTGCAACTGGGCGCCGCCAATATCAAGCAGGGTGGAGTGGTGCGCGCGCCCCTGGGCCTGATCGAGATCGGCAACCTGGGCAGCAGCAAGGTCGAACTGTTGCCGGGCAGCCTGACCTCGGTCAGCGGCAAGGGCCTGGTGTTGCCCTATGGCGGCACCGTCGATGGCCAGGTCTACAAGTACAACGGCAAGACCGTGAGCTTCGTGGGCCAGGGTGGTTTGGTCAATGAAAACAGCGAGCTGAGTGTCGGCGTGATCCTGGGTGGCAAGTCGGTGAAGGTACAGCAAGGGGCGACCCTGGACCTGTCCGGCGGTGGCGAGCTGTTGGGCGCGGGATTCATCTCGGGGCGCGGCGGCTCAACTGACGCCCGCTACAGCCCCCTGGTGCAGATCGGCGCCAACGGCGGCCTGGTCCTGCCGGGCCTGGCCAGCAACCCGATCTATGCCATCGTCCCCGGTGCACAGCCAGGCTATGCGCCGGTGGCACCGGAAGGTGGCGCGGTGGACCCGCTGGTCGGCCAGCAGGTGACCATTGGTGCCGGGGTGCCGGGCCTGGCGGCGGGCACCTATACCCTGATGCCATCCACCTATGCCCTGATGCCGGGGGCGTTCCGTGTGGAGATCAACGGCCTGGCCGGCCTGGGCAGCGAGGGCTCGGCCCAGCAGATGCGCAATGGCTCCTGGTCCACCGCCGGGCGCTTGTCCATCGCCAACACCGGGATTGGCAACAGTGTCGCCAGCCAGTTGATCCTGACCTCGGCCGATACCCTGCGCCGTTACTCGCAGTACAACGAGACCAGCTACGCCCAGTTCGCCGTGGCCGATGCCGCCAGGCTCGGAGTGCCACGGCCAACCCTGCCCGTGGATGCCAAGACCTTGAAATTGGCCCTTGAGGCCGGCGCCGGAGCCGAGGCGTTCTCCTTCCAGGGCACCGGCCGCTTCGAAGCCGCCACGGGGGGCTTTGGTGGCACGGTGTCGGTGCTGAACCGCAGCAGCGGGGGTGGCATCGAAGTGGTGAAGTCCGGGCAGCCGGCCACCGACGGTTTCAGCGGGATCACCCTGGATGCCGACAGCCTCAATGCGCTGGGGGCCTCGCGCCTGATGCTCGGCGGCCTGACCCTGGTCAAGTATGGCCAGAGCGGCAACTTCATTACCCTGGCTGAAGGCACCAACACCAGCAATGGTTCGATCATCCTGCGCCAGGGCGCGACCCTGGCGGCGCCGGAGGTGTTCCTGGTCGCCAACTCCGGCGAGATCGTGGTGGAGCAAGGTGCCTCGATCAACACCATCGGTCGTGGCAAGGCCAGCTACGACGCACGGGACGGTTTTACCTATCAAGTGGGCAACATGCTGGCGGTGTCCAACGGCTTGCTCAATGTGATCAGTGCGCCCGCGAGGCAGGGGACGAGCAGCGGCATCAAGGTCGGAAGCTGCAGCTCGACTGCCTGCGCCGGACAGACGGCCCTGTATTCCGAGGGCAGCATCGTGGCCCTGACCGACAAGACCTTCGAGCTGGGCGAGCAGGTGCGTTATGGCACCCGGCACCTGAACCTGGGCTTGAGCAGTATCAACGTCGGCAGCCCCGAAGCCCTGGCCGCCGCGGCCGCAGGCAATCGCCTGCCCGCCGGCATGACCCTGACCCAGCAGGTACTGGACCGCCTGCTGCGTGGTGACACCCAGTTCGGCGCCCCGGCCCTGGAGACCCTGCAACTCTCGGCCCGGGACAGCTTCAACTTCTACGGCAGTGCGGGCCTGGATACCTACGATCCGGCCACCGGCAAGTCACTGCTGAGCAACCTCATGCTCTCGACCCCGGCCATCTACGGTTCTGGTGGCGCCAATGATGTGGCCAGCATCCATACCGCCAACCTGATCTGGCTGGGCGCCCAGGCGCCGGCCGGGGCGGTGGTGGCTGGTGGCGCCGGTACTGGCAGCGGGCGCCTGGATATCAATGCCGAGCGCATCGAGTTCGGTTACGGCGCCTTTGCCCAGCCCAGCAGCACCAAGACCTTCGATCGGCTGGCCCTGGGTTTTGCCAACGTCAATCTCAACGCCAGCCAGCGCATCACCGCCAACCACAAGGGCAGCCTCGCGGTCTACCAGAGCCAGGGTGGCTACGATCCGCTCAAGGGGTTTGCCTACAGCGGCGGCAACCTGAGCATCCGCACTCCATTGATGACCGGCGAAGCCGGTTCGGTAAACCGCATCAGCGCCGGTGGCACCATCGATATCGGCGCAGGCAGTGGCACCCGTGGCCAGGCCAACGGCCAGGGCGCCGAGTTGTCCTTGAGTGGCGACAGCATCCGCCTGGACAGCGCCGTGGTCCTGCCCAGCGGCAAGGTGACCCTGGAGGCTCGTGGCGATGTGCAACTGACCGACGCCGCGCTGATCGACGTGGCCGGGCGCGCCATTGCCTTCAACGACGTGACCCAGTACGGCGCCGGTGGCGAGGTGCTGCTGCAGAGTCGCGCCGGCAACGTGCTGCAGGCGGCGGGTGCGAGCATCGATCTGTCGGCGCAGAACAACCAGGCCGGCAAGTTGCGGGCCGTGGCCCTGGACGGTGGCGCCGGGCTGGTGGACCTTGCAGGCAAGATCCTCGGTGCCAGCAGCGGTTATTACGATGCTGGCGGCACCCGAGTGCCCTACCTGGGCGGCGCGGTGGAAATCCAGGCCCAGCGCCTGGGCGGCAGTGGCACCCTGGACGAGCAGTTCGCCGCCCTCAACCAGCGCCTGAACCAGGGGCAGGTGTATGGCGCCCGCAGTTTCCAGCTCAAGCAGGGTGACCTGACCATCGGCAATGGCCTGAAGGCCAACAGCATCAGCGTCTCCCTGGACAACGGCAGCCTGCGGGTCAACGGCCTGGTGGACGCCAGTGGCGAGCGGGTCGGCAGCATCAACCTGGCAGCCGGCAATGGCCTGGCCCTGGACGCTAATGCCGTGCTCGATGCCCACGGCAGCGCGCTGCGGGTGGACAGCTACGGCAAGATCATCGATTCGCCCAACCGCGCCACGGTGGTCCTGGGCTCTGGCAAGGGCCAGCTGACCCTGGCCGAGGGCGCGCGCATCGACCTGCGCCACGGCACCGACGTGACGGTCGGAGGTGCGGCGGGACAGAACGACGGCCGCAGCCGTGGCACCCTGGAACTCAATGCCCCACGCCTGTTCAAGCTCGACGGCAGCAGCGACGACATCGCCATCGACGCCCGGGGCCGCCTGGACATCCAGGGCGCGCGCTCGATTGCGGTCAACGGCATGGTCAGCTACGATGACGCGCCGCAGAAGAACGACGCTGCCAGCGGTCGTCCCTACCAGGAGATCACCCAGGACTACCTGGACCAAAAGCATGTACTGAGCACGGCCTTCATCAAGGCGGCCCTGCAGAACGACGACCTGATGCACAACAAGCTGGCCGGGTTGAACAATGCCGGTTATGCCGACGCTTTCCACTTGCGTCCCGGCGTCCAGATCGTCAGCAAGACCCCTGGCGGCGACCTGGTGGTGCAGGGCGACCTGGATCTGTCCGGTTATCGTTATGCCAGCGTCAATCCCCACAGCCAGCAGACGTCGGTGTATGGCTCCGGCGAGGTCGGTACCCTGGTACTGCGCGCGGGCGGCGAGTTGAGCATCTACGGCAGTATCAACGACGGTTTTGCTCCACCACCGCAGACCGTGGATGACAAGGGCTGGGTGCTGTTGCCAGGGGTGGATTTCACTGGCGGCAACATCATCGTGCCGGGCACCGGGGTGACCCTGGCCGATGGCACCAGTTTCCCGACCGGTGCCAGCCTCAACTACGACCTGCCGATCAAGGGCCTGACCCTGGCGGCGGGCACTCGCCTGCCGGTTGCCGCGACGCTGGACCAGAGCTTGACCCTGCCGGCCGGCACCATACTGGCGGCGGCCGTGCGCGATGCCGCAGGCAACCTGCTGTTCGCTGCCGGGACCCTGCTCGGCGAGGCCCAGACCCTGGCAGCCGGTACCCAGCTGGAGGCGGGCAGCCTGCTGGCCCAGAACACCCGGGTCAAGGCCATGACCTGGCCCAAGGGCGTGGATCTGCCCACGGCGGTTGGCGGCCTGGTGCTGCTCGACGGCAGCAAGCCGCTGGCCAAGGGCGCGCTGATTCCCTCGGGCACCAACGTCAAGTTGCCGGACGGTGTCAGCTCCATCGCCTTGCGTGCCGAGGAGGCGGGGCGCCAGGGCAAGCTCTGGGCCATTGCACCGATGCTCGCCGAGGGTTCGCAGTCCTGGTCCCTGCGCCTGGTGGCGGGGGGCGATACCACGGCCGCCGACAGTCGCATCCTGCAAGCCAACCCGAGTAACGGCGACCTGCATCTGGCTGACAGTCACTACGGCATGTTCGCCAAGGAGATGCCGGCCAAGGGGGTGCAGACCTGGACTCAACAGGCCGTGGACGATCTTGCCGGGTCCGGGATCGTGGTCAAGGCTGGCGAGCCGATCGATGAGCAGATGCTGATCGATCTTGGCCAGACCTCCATCGACCAGTTCTGCCAGGACACTCCGACTTACTGCGCGATCAAGGCCAGCTATGCCTGGACCCAGCAAGCGGTAACTGACCTGGCGGAATCCGGGATCGTGGTCAAGGTCGGCGACAGAATCGATGAAAAGATGCTGCAGGACCTGGGGCAGTCCTCCGTCGAGGCTTTCTGCCAGGACAACCCGGCATACTGCGTAGCCATGGCCGACAAGGAGTATGCCGCCACACCATCGAGCACGCGCTTCAGCGTGATCCGCACCGGCACCGGCGATCTTGAGTTGCTCAGTGCCGGCAACCTGAGCATGGACTCTCTGTATGGGGTCTACACCGCCGGCAGCTCATCGCAGGCCACTGCACCAGGTTCTCCTTACAACCAGGCCAAGGCTGCGGGCCGGGGCACCACGGTGCTCAACGATGTGAACAGCTACTTCGAGAAGTTCGTCGATGGTGGTAGCGAAAGCCTGTACCGCGCCTGGTATCCCGATGGAGGTGGCAACCTGAGCCTGCGGGTTGGCGGCAACCTGACCGGCAACATCGTGGATACCGCGGCGCAGTCCCAGGCCCGGCCCAATCCCCAGGACAGTGGCCATGACTCGACCCAGGTCGGCAACTGGTTGTGGCGCCAGGGGGGAGGGCAATCCTTGCCGACGGCCTGGTGGATCAACTTTGGCAGCTACACCGCCACCGCCACCGCCGACCAGTTGGTGGGCTTTACCGGTTTCGGCACCTTGGGTGGCGGCAACCTCGATGTACGGGTGGGCGGCGATGCTGGCGTGCTGAAGCCGCTAGTCGGCAGCGTGGTGGAACAATCGGCCAACCCACGCACCCAGGGGCTGGTGCTGGCGGTAGGCAGCACCGGCAGGGTCACCGCCGATGGCGGACTGCAATTGACCGGTGGCGGAGACCTGCGCTTTGAGGTGGGTGGAGGCCTGAACCCGGGCAGCAGCCTCACCAAGCAGAGCCAGACTGACGGCGTACTGCTGGATCTGCGGGGTAATGCCCAGGTGCTCGGGGCTTCGGTGGGTAGCCTGGACCTGCACTATGGCAGCCGTCCGGAAGACCACAGTGCGGGAGAAACCCGGGCCTTCGATCCTGTACGGGCCACCACGGCCCTGGCGGCAGGGGGGATCACCCTGGTACCGGGTGATGCCACATTCAATCTGTCGACCCGCGGTGATCTGGTTCTGCAGGGCGTGATCGATCCGGGACGCACCTCCTTGATGAACGGTTATGCCCTCGATGGTGTCAAGGGCACAGGGCAAAGCTGGTTCTCCCTGTGGACCGAACGCACCGCCATCGACCTGTATTCCGCAGGCGGCAATGCCACGCCGATGATGACGGCGGCAGAAACCGACCTGGCGGTGGTCTATCCGTCGATCCTGCGGGTGACGGCCGCCAGCGGCAGCCTGTACTACGGCAGCGCGAAAGGGGTCGGCACGGTGAACAACAACCGCTCGACCCTGGTGCTGGCGCCTTCGAACAACAGCCAGTTGCAGTTGTTGGCGGGGGATTCGATCTATGGCGGCAACTTGTCCATCAACCAGTCCTTCGCGGCGCCGG
Source organism: Pseudomonas sp. L5B5 (assembly GCF_020520285.1). Taxonomy (NCBI): domain Bacteria; kingdom Pseudomonadati; phylum Pseudomonadota; class Gammaproteobacteria; order Pseudomonadales; family Pseudomonadaceae; genus Pseudomonas; species Pseudomonas sp. L5B5. Next base: position 1,335,833 of record NZ_CP084742.1, on the reverse strand, counting down.
CTGCCCTGGCAACGCCTTTCAATCCGGCCTATGAGGCCTGGGATGGGAATGGGGTACTGATCCCCGGGATGGGCAACCTGTCCGCGGATGCGAACCTTGCCAAGGTGGGCAGCTATCCGTTGTTCGCTTTCGGTTCGCCTTCGGCCACCAGTGGTGGGCGTCGCAGTAGCGAGCCCGCGCGTTTCTATGCGCTCAATGGCGACCTGCTGGCGGTCAGCAGTGGTCGTAGCCTGGTATTCACCAACTATGCGGACCCGCGCTTCGGTCAGACGCGTCATGAGGGTGGTGGTCCGGTGTGGATGATGGCCGGGCGCGATATCGTCAGCAGCGGGGTCCCCCCAAGTGGTGCCGAAGGAGCTGGTGACAGCTTCAGCCGCTACACCTTCACCGGCAACCTGTTCATCCACGACAACCCCAGCGATATCTCCATCGTCAGCGCCGGACGCGACATCCTCTACAGCAACTTCAACGTCGCCGGCCCCGGTACCCTGGAGCTGACAGCGGGGCGCAACATCCTGATGGAGGACAAGGTCAGCGTCACCAGCCTTGGCGCCGTGGCACCGGGGGACAGCCGTCCGGGGGCGAGCATCGTGATGCAGGCCGGGGTCGGCGCCCAGGGGCCGGATTACCGGCGCTTCCTCGAGGCTTACCTCGATTCGGCCAACCTGGCAGGCAGCGGCGAGTCGCTGGCCGGCAAACGGGTGGCCAAGACCTACGAGGGCGAGCTGGTGGCCTGGCTGGCCGAGCGTTTCGGTTTCGTCGGCAGCGCGACCGAGGCCCGGGCCTACTATGCGGGGTTGCCGGCAGAGCAGCAGCGGGTGTTCGCCCGGGAAGTGTATTTTGCCGAGCTCAAGGCGGCCGGTCGCGAGTACAACGAGGCCGGCGGGGTCCGCCAGGGCAGCTATGCCCGGGGCCGGGCGGCGATCGCGGCGTTGTTCCCGGTCACCGACGTGGCCGGCAACCCGATCACCTACAAGGGCGACATCACCCTGTTCGGTGGCTCTGGAGTGCACACCAACTTCGGCGGCAATATCCAGATGCTGACCCCCGGTGGCAGCCAGACCTTCGGTATCGAAGGCAATGCACCGCCGGCATCGGCAGGGGTCATCACCCAGGGCACGGGGGATATCCAGCTCTACTCCATGGGCAGCATCCTGTTGGGACAGAGCCGGATCATGACCACCTTCGGCGGAGCGATCATGGGCTGGTCGGCCGAGGGTGACATCAACGCCGGCCGGGGCTCCAAGACCACCGTGGTCTATACCCCGCCCAAGCGGGTCTACGACACCTGGGGCAACGTCAGCCTGTCGCCTTCGGTGCCCAGCACCGGTGCAGGGATCGCCACCCTGGCGCCAATTCCCGAAGTGCCGTCCGGTGACATCGACCTGATCGCGCCGCTGGGCACCATCGACGCCGGCGAGGCCGGAATCCGGGTCTCGGGCAGTGTCAACATCGCCGCCCTGCAGGTGGTCAACGCGGCGAACATCCAGACCCAGGGCAAGACCTCCGGGATACCGATGACGGCGGCCATCAATACCAATGCCATGACCTCGGCCAGTGCCGCCGGCTCGGCGGCGTCCCAGGCCGCCCAGGACGCGCAGCGCAACCAGCAGGCCGCGGCCAGGCAGGGCCGGGCGTCCATCGTCACCGTGGAGGTGCTGGGCTTTGGTTCCGAACAGGTGCAGCGCCCGCGCGAGGAAGCCGGGCATACCCCGGCCTACAATCCGGACAGCCCGGTGCAGGTACTGGGCGCCGGACCGCTCAACGAACAGGCACGGGCGCGCCTGACCGAGGAGGAGCGCAAGCAACTGACGCTTTAAGGTTCTCTCGTGGTAGCAACGCTTGGGGGCGATCATCGATCGCCCCTTTTTTGTCCCTGGATCAGGCCGGTACAACAGCCCGTCGAGAATGGTGTTGGCGAGATCCTGTAGCCGCTGCCGCAGGCTGCGCACGGGCGCGCAGCGGCCGCAAGGTCTGCCTGCCACCGCCGTCGCTTGAAGGCCCTGTGGGCCTTGGCGCAGCCTCGCCGTGGCTCGACAGCGGCTACAGGGCGGGACGTTCTAGGGAACCGTGACGATCATGCAGCCGATGGCTCCGGAGTGCTGGTAGATGGTAGTGGTGTCATGGGTCCTGGCATATTCGGCCAACTCGAGCTTGGCCTCGTTGCTGTAGCCCAGGCCCACCGCCCAACGGGCCTCCACGGTTTGGTTGGTGTACTTTTTCAGCTTCAGGATGTCCTTGTCGATTTCCTCAAGCAGTTTCTTGCCGGCGTTGGTGGCGCTCTCGACCTTCAACTCGATGGCGTATTCATCGACGCCCTGGCGCGCCAGTACATCCAGGCGCAGTTTCTCGTTCGGTGGCGGGTAGGGCAATTCCCGGGCGGCACTCAGGCGGGCCGCGCGCAACAGTATCAGGAACTCCACCTGGAACCATATTTCCCAGGCGGCTCCGGTGGCGATGGCCGCCTCGATGCGGGCGTGGTCGTTGAGGATCAACTGGCTCAATTGAGTGTTTTTCATGGGGCGTCGCTCTTTGCAGGGGAGATGCACAGAGGAACGGGGCGCAGCGGGGGTTGTGAAGGCTTGGCGGCGCGGCGTGGGTCGATTGACAAGTCATGCAGGCGGCGCCCGGCCAGTATTGACCAGAAATGGGCGGCAAGAGAGGCCTGGATGAGCACGCCTGTACCCATCGACGACTGCACATCCGGGCGTTGCGTCGTTCAGTCCGCAGGCCTGGCTTGCGCCTGGCCGAGGTTGGCGGCGCCCAGGCAGTAGAACAGCCCGCCCGCAATGACGAACAGTGCGAGCATCCAGAAGATCGTCTGGGGTGGCTGGCTGGCCAGGACCAGGCCGCAGAGCATCGGCCCCAGGGCGCCACCGAGGCTGGAAAGGTTCTGCGCGCCGTAGTACAGCCCACGCAGGTGTTCGGGGGCGATGCAGTCGATGAACATGTACTCGGCAGGGAAGACGATGATCTCGCCCAGGGTGAACACGGCCATGGCCAGCACCCACAGCGTCAGGTTGCTGGCCACGGCGAAACCGCCAAGACCCAGCAGGAACAGGCCCAGGCCCGTGGCCAGCCACAGGTTCAGGTGCTGGCGCAGGATCCGCCGGCCGATGGCGTACTGCAGGCTGATCACCAGCAGCGCGTTGGTCGCCACCAGGGTGCTGATGGTGGTGTAGGCGGTTTGCGCCGAGGTGGTGATCACCAGGTACTGCGAGAGATAGGCCGAGAACTGGCCGAAGACCACCGCGCTGAGCAAGCCGCCGAGGGTGAAGCAGACCAGGCGATAATCCGCCAGCAACTGCTTGCCCAGGGCCAGGAAGGCCAGGGATGGCTGGGCTGGTTCAGTGACGACCGTGCATCGCTCGCCCCGGGCGAGGTAGAGGCAGAAGAACCCGCCACCCAAGGCTGCGGACAGAACGAAGGGCAGGCTGATATCCAGCTGGGCCAGCCCGGCGCCCAGGAACGGGCCCACGGCATAACCGATGTTGGTCAGGGTGTACTTGATGGAAAACACCGTGCTGCGCTCATCCACCGACAATTGCCGGGCAAAACCGGCCTTGATGGCGATGTCGAACACCGCATAGGCCAGGTTGATCGCCAGCAGGCACAGGTAGAACAACCAGAGGCTGCGGGCGGCGAAGGTGCCGATGAAGCCCAGGGTGAACACTGCGCAGCAGCACAGGATCAACCGATGGTTGGCGAGCCGGTCCACCAGGAAACCGCCATAGAGGCTCAGCATCGACCCCACGATCAGGCTGCTGCCCAGCACCAGGCCGATGTCGGCGACATCCAGCTGGAAGCGTTCCGCCAGGTAGATCACCAGGTAGGGCAGGGTCACCGCCCGGGCCAGGGTCAGCACCAGGGCGCCGGCCAGCAGCAGGTTGAGGCCTGCCGGATAGTGTTTCAGGGTGCGCAGCATCTGTGCCTCTTGCCATCGTGCCGATGAAGTGATGGCCAGCTTACTGGGGAATCTGGTTCTGTTTTATGATGCTTTTTATCAACTGAAGTGAACCCAATTCATTAATGACAAGGACGCCGGATGTTTTCTTCCGAACGCTTGAAGGGGATCGACGTGTTTGTCTGCGTCGCCGACTGCGGCAGCTTCAAGGTGGCGGGCGAACGCCTGAACCTCACGGCGTCGGCCATCAGCAAGGCCATCGCCCGCTTGGAAGCGCGACTGCAGGCGCGATTGTTCCGACGTACCACCCGCAGCCTGGCCCTGACCGATGCAGGCCTGGCTTTCTACCGCACCTGCAGTGGCGTGCTGGCCGAACTGGAAGAGGCCGAGCTGGAGCTGCAGGCACAACAGCGTGAACTGCGCGGCAAGCTGCGCATCGACTTGCCGGGAGCCTTTGGCCGGACCCAGGCCCTGGGGCTGATCCTGGGGTTCACCCGTGAGCACCCGCAATTGCAGCCCCATGTGACCTTCTCCGAGCACCTGGCCAATCCCCTCGAGGCGGGGGTCGATATTGCCGTGCGCCTGGGCGGCCCCGACCTGTGGCCGGCCGAGCTGGGGCATCGGCACCTGGGAACCGAGCAGTACCTGTTCTGTGCGGCTCCCGGCTACCTGGAACGGAACGGCCGACCGGCCGGCATCGCCGATCTGGAGCGGCACCAGTGCATTGCCTACGGCTGGGCGGACGGACGCGTGCATCCCTGGAGCTTTGCCACCAGCCGGCCAGGCGAGATCGAGCGTCGGCTGGTGCCGGCCAGTTGCGTGGTGGGGGGCGGGGAGGGTTTGCTGATGGCGGTTCTGGGCGGTTATGGCATCGCCCACCTGCCGTCGTGGCTGGTCAAGCGCCAACTGGAAGATGGCAGCCTGGTGGAAGTCTTGCCGCATTTGGCGACTCGCGGGCAAACGATCAACCTGCTGTGGATGAAGAGCCGGCAGGGGTTGCCCAAGGTCAGCGCGATGCTGGAGTTCCTGGCGGAAAACCTGATGGGGTAGAGATAGGGAAAATGGCAGGGGCGGCTGGATTCGAACCAACGCATGGCAGGATCAAAACCTGCTGCCTTACCGCTTGGCGACGCCCCTGTAGCTGTTGCGACGTTACTTGCTCGATGTGCCGGTCCTGGGAGGACCGCTGCAAGAACGGGCGCAAATTTAACAACTCGCTGGCGGTTTGGGAAGCCCCCAGCGCAAAAAAAATCGGTTTGAAAACAGCTGCTTAGTTCTGCCGGGGGGCTTTTTCCCCGATTGACACTCAATCGACGAGGTAGGCGTCCTGGGTATCGCGCAGCGGCTGGGCGCGCTCCAGGGCCCGGCGAATGGCCAGGCGTTCCGCGCCCACGAGCACTCGCCGGCCCAATTCGTATGTATTCCCACCAGGGCCAAGATGCACCGATAACAACCCGCTGACCTGGTCATCGATGATCTCCAGGATCATCTCCATCACGCCCTCCATGCCATTGGTGGCGGTGAGGCAGGTCAGTCCGTCGACGTCGACGCGTCCACACCAATGGATTTCATCCCAGCTCAGGCAAGCGCCCTGGGGCCTGCCGATGCCAGGCAGGCTCCAGGCCTGCTGGTCCAGCGGCTGGGCCTTGAGTGCTGTCGACAGTGGCATGCAGGCCAGGATCTGCAAGGGAAAGCGCTGCTTGCCCCGATGCAGGTCATGAAGTGCGTGGGTGGGTGCCTGGTCCGGTCCGCTGACCCTGGCCCGCAGCAAATGGCTGTGGGCGAGTTCCGAAGGTTGTTCGCTCCAGCCGTTGATGTCGCTCACGGGTGGGTGCCAGAGCAACTGCAGGGTTTCACCGACCTTCAGCCGATCCTCGGGGTCGAAGAACGCCGAGATGTCCTGGCCCACCTGCGGCAGCAGATCGCGCAGGCTCAGGGTCGCGGCGCCATAGTCGATGTCCAGGTCCGGGGACCAGAACAACGGGGCGCAGGTTTTCAGCGAGGCGGGCATGGCGGTCACTCAGTCTTGGGTCAGGGGCGCGATTCTTTGACAGTTGGCCCGGCTTGTCACGTGCTTTGCTCCGGGGCCGATGACTCAATCGGCTACACCAACTGGCTCAATGCGACCGTGACAGCCGGCAGCGTCGCACTAGTATAGGGAGCCTCACACAAGACCTATAAGAACAGCAGAAGGACACACGCATGCGACGCTGGAATGGCTGGGGGGATGCATCCACGGTGGTCGAGTTGCCGGCCGAAGGCGCGGGGTTTCTCGCCGAGCGCCTGGGGCCGGGATACCGCTTGCCGGAAGCGTCCCTGGAACAGGCCCTGGCCCGGGTGCCGGCCTCACGGTTGCCGGCCCACCCGCTGTACAGCATCGATCCCCAGGAGCGCCTGCTGCACGCTCGCGGCCAGAGCCTGGCGGATTGGCTGGCCCTGCGCGAAGGCGAGCTTGGGGTCTATCCGGATGCGGTGGCGTTTCCGGACAGCGCCGCGCAGATCCGCCAACTGCTGGCCCTGGCCGAAGAGCGCGACCTGTGCCTGATCCCCTACGGCGGCGGCACCTCGGTGGCCGGTCATATCAACCCGGCGTGGTCCGAGCGGCCGGTGCTGACGGTATCCCTGGCCCGGATGACACGCCTGCTGGACCTGGACGAAGACAGCCTGCTGGCGACTTTCGGCCCCGGGGCCAGCGGCCCCCAGGTGGAAAGCCAGTTGCGGGCCCGGGGCTACACCCTGGGGCATTTCCCACAGTCCTGGGAGCTGTCGACCCTGGGGGGCTGGGTGGCCAGTCGCTCCAGTGGCCAGCAGTCGCTGCGTTATGGGCGCATCGAGCAGCTGTTCGCCGGCGGCACCCTGGAGACCTTCGCCGGGCCGATGTCGATCGCCACCTTCCCGGCCTCGGCGGCCGGCCCCGACCTGCGTGAGGTGGTGCTGGGCAGCGAAGGGCGCTTCGGGGTCATTTCCGAGGTCAAGGTGCGGGTCAGCCGCTTGCCGGACGACGAGCGCTTCTATGGCGTGTTCCTGCCGGACTGGGCGCAGGCCCTGCAGGCAGTGCGAGTCCTGGCCCAGGCCCGGGTGCCGCTGTCGATGCTGCGCCTGTCCAACGCCGTGGAGACCGAGACCCAGCTGGCCCTGGCCGGCCACCCGACGCAGATCGCCTGGCTGGAGAAGTACCTGGCGCTGCGTGGCGCAGGCCAGGGCAAATGCCTGCTGACCTTCGGCGTGACCGGCAACCGTCGGCAGAACGCCTTGTCCCTGCGCCAGGCACGCCAGCACCTGAAGGCCTTCGGCGGGGTGTTCACCGGCACCTTGCTGGGCAAGAAGTGGGCACAGAACCGCTTCCGGTTTCCCTACCTGCGCGAAAGCCTGTGGAACGCCGGCTACCTGGTGGACACCCTGGAAACCGCCACCGACTGGAGCAACGTCGACACCCTGCTGCAACGCATCGAAGACAGCCTGCGCGACGGCCTGGCCGCCGAGGGCGAGCAGGTGCACGTCTTCACCCACCTGTCCCACGTCTATGGCGAGGGTTCGAGCATCTACACCACCTACGTGTTCCGCCCGGACCGCCAGTATCCGGCGACCCTGGCTCGCTGGCAGGCGCTCAAGCACGCGGCCAGCCAGACCATCGTCGAGCACCGGGGCACCATCAGCCACCAGCACGGGGTGGGCAAGGATCATGCGCCCTACCTGCTGCGGGAAAAGGGCGCGCTGGCCATGGACGCCCTGCAGGCCCTGGGCCGGCATTTCGATCCGGCCGGGCGCCTGAACCCCGGCACCCTGCTGGAGCAGTGACGCCATGAGCCAGGACTGGAACGCCCAATGGCGGCAACAGAGCCTGCCTGCGCTGGCGGCGCAGCACTGGGACCTGATCGTGATCGGCGGCGGCATCAGCGGTGCCGGCATCCTGCGCGAGGCGGCCCGGCGCGGTTGGCGCTGCCTGCTGCTGGAGCAGCGGGATTTCGCCTGGGGCACCTCCAGCCGTTCCTCGAAGATGGTCCATGGCGGCTTGCGCTACATCGCCAAGGGCCAGTGGCGCCTCACCCGGGATTCGGTGCGCGAGCGCCAGCGGTTGCTGCAGGAGGCGCCCGGGCTGGTGGAACCCATGAGTTTCCTGATGCCCCATTATCGCGGTCAGTTCCCCGGCCCCCGGGTGTTCGGCAGCCTGCTGAGCCTGTATGACGCCCTGGCCGGGCGGCGCAATCACCGGTTCGACGATGCCGGGCAGTTGCAGTTCCTGGCGCCGGGCTTGAAGGCCTCGGGCCTGCTGGGCGGCACCCGCTTTGTCGACGCCCTGACCGACGATGCCCGGCTGGTGATGCGGGTGCTGGCCGAGGCCCGGGCCGATGGCGCCCTGGCATTCAACGGCCTGCGGGTGACCCGGCTGCTGCGCGAGGAGGGGCGGGTCTGCGGGGTCGAGGTCGACGACAGCGAAGGCGGTTGCCCTCGACAGTTGCGCTGCGCCGCCCTGGCGGTGGCCACCGGGGCCTGGGCCGAGCGCCTGCGCCCAGAGGCGGCGGATCGTCAGTTGCGGCCGCTGCGTGGCAGCCACTTGCTGTTGCCGGGCTGGCGCCTGCCGGTGGCCCATGCCTTCAGTTTCATGCATGCCGAGGATCGTCGGCCGGTGTTCGTCTTTCCCTGGGAAGGCGCCACCGTGGTCGGCACCACAGACCTGGATCACCGCGAAGACCTGGACCTGAGCGCCAGCATTAGCCAGCAGGAGTTGCACTACCTCCTCGCTGCCTGTGCCCAGCAATTTCCCGAGGCGCGGATCGCGGCCGGCGACGTGCTCTCGACCTGGGCCGGCGTCCGTCCGGTGGTGGCGGGGTCCGGCGCTGCACGGCAAGACAAGCCCTCCAACGAAACCCGTGAGCATGTGCTGTGGCAGGAGCCCGGCTGCGTGACACTGGCCGGCGGCAAGCTCACCACCTTCCGGCCCCAGGCCATCGAGGTGCTGGCCGCCTGTGGGGCGATGATCGGGCGCAACGTCAGCGACGACGGTGCACCGGTGTTCGCCCCGGTGCCGGCCCTGGACATTCCCGGGCTCAGCGGCGCCCAGCAGCGGCGCCTGGCCGGGCGCCATGGCCGTGACTTGCCGCGGCTGGCGCGGCTGGTGGCGCAACTGGGTGGCGAGTGCGTCGGCCCCAGCGACACCCTGTGGGCCGAACTGGCCCTTGCCGCCGAGACGGAAATGGTCCTGCACCTGGACGACCTGCTGCTGCGCCGCACCCGCCTGGGCCTGTTGCTGGCCGAGGGCGGCGCCGGCTACCTGCCGGCCATCCGCGACCTGTGCCAGGTGCGGTTGGGCTGGAGCGATGCCCACTGGCAAACCGAAGAACAGCGCTACCGGGCCTTGTGGCAACGCCACCACAGCTTGCCCACCACGCAATGATGCGCAACCAAGAGAGCCCCATGGACAACCACAACAACAAGAAGCAGGACTACCTGCTGGCCATCGACAACGGCACCCAGAGCGTTCGTGCGCTGCTGTTCGACCTCTCGGGCAACCTGATCGGCAAGGGCAAGGTGGAGCTCGAGGCGTACTACTCGACCCAGCCCGGCTGGGCCGAGCAGGACCCGGACTACTACTGGGCCAAGCTCGGCGAAGCCTGCCAGTTGCTCTGGCAGCAGACCGGCATCGACCGCTCGCAGATTCGCGGGGTGTCCCTGACCACCCAGCGCGGCACCCTGATCAACGTCGATGCCCAAGGCCACGCCCTGCGCCCGGCGATTCTCTGGCTCGACCAGCGCCAGGCCGAAGTCGAGGGCAAGCTCAAGGGGCCCTGGAGCTGGCTGTTCAAGCTGATCGGCGCCGAGGCCACGGTGGACTACTTTCGTGCCCAGGCCGAAGCCAACTGGGTGGCGCAGACGCAACCGGACATCTGGGCCGCCACCGACAAGTTCCTGCTGCTCTCCGGGTTCCTGACCCATCGCCTGACTGGCAACTTCGTCGACTCGGTGGGCTGCTGCGTGGCCTATCTGCCATTCGACTACAAGCGCCTGCGCTGGGCCGCCCCCAGCGACTGGAAATGGCAGGCCCTGGCGGTACGCCGGGAGCAGTTGCCGACCCTGCTCAAGCCCGGTGAAACCCTGGGCCGGGTCAGCGCCGAGGCCAGTCGTCATACCGGCATTCCCGAGGGCCTGCCACTGATTGCCGCCGGGGCCGACAAGGCCTGCGAGGTACTGGGCTCCGGGGTCCAGGATTCCACCACCGCCTGCGTGTCCTATGGCACCACGGCCACCGTCACCACCACCCGTTCGAGCTATCTGGAGGTGGTGCCGCTGATTCCGCCGTACCCGGCGGCGGTGCCGGACCACTACAACTGCGAGGTGATGATCTTTCGCGGCTACTGGATGGTCAGCTGGTTCAAGCAGCAGTTCGGCTTGCGTGAGGTGCAGCAGGCGGCGGAGCAGGGGCTGGAGCCGGAGCAGCTGTTCGATGCCCTGGTCCAGGCGGTGCCGCCGGGGTCCATGGGCCTGACGCTGCAACCCTACTGGTCGCCGGGTATCCGCGAGCCGGGGATGGAAGCCAAGGGCGCGATGATCGGTTTCGGCGACGTGCACACCCGGGCGCACATCTACCGGGCGATTCTCGAAGGCCTGGCCTATGCCCTGCGCCAGGGCATGGAGCGCATGGAAAAACGCTCGAAGCTCAAGATCACCCGATTGCGGGTGGCCGGCGGCGGTTCCCAGAGCGATGCGGCGATGCAGCTGACCGCCGATATCTTCGGCCTGCCGGTGGAGCGCCCGCATGTCTACGAGGCTTCGGGGCTGGGGGCGGTGATCGCCTGTGCGGTGGGGTTGGGGCTGTACCCGGACTTTGCCACGGCCATCAGCGCCATGACGCGGGTGGGGGCGGTGTTCGAGCCGCAACCCGAGGCCCGGCAGATGTACCAGCGGTTGTACAGCCAGGTGTACCTGCGCATGTACCGCCAGCTCAAGCCGCTGTACCAGAGCATCCGCGAGATCACCGGTTATCCGGCGTGAGGCGCTACAGCCGCCTGTTGCAAGCTGCTAAGGTTGCGTCCTCACCAAGGCCCGATGATGCATGGCGACCCCCTCGCCATGCCGGCCTCCCTGGAGTTCGGTATGCCGCTGACCTGCCTTCTTCGCTGCAATGATCTGGCCAGTACCCGCGAACATTACCAGCAGACCTTGGGCTTTACCGCCTGCGACTCGGCGGAGTCGACGCTGCTGGTGCAACTGCAAGACGGTTGCCTGACCTTCACCGAGCAGGACCTCTGGGGCAGTGCCCCGGCCTGTACCGGGACCCTGTATTTCGCCCTGGAGGATGTGCAGGCCTATTTCGACTCGATCAAGGATCGGGCCGACATTGCCTGGCCCTTGCAGGACATGCCCTATGGCACCCGCGAGTTCGGTATCCGCGACTGCAATGGCTACTACCTGGCGTTCATGCAGGCCCGGCCAGTTCCGGGCTGATCCGGGCAGGGCAGGCGGGCGCCGATGCCCGCCCGCGATGGCGTCATGCCCCTTCGCGTCAGGTCGCGGCCGCGTCCTGAAAAAAAAAGCAAAATTGTCCTGTGTTTTCTTCGTTCCTTCCGGCGTCGCACCCTTCACTGTCCATTGCCCTCGCCGGAGTCGTAACGATGCCTTTGCCCCGATCCTTGCCCACTGCCCTGTTGGGCCTGGCCCTTGCCTGCCCGGCCGTGGCCCAGTCCGCCGGGCTGGAACTGGCGCCGGCGCAGGTCCTGGGGCAAGGCCAGGAGGGCACCGGGCAGGGAGCTGAAGAGGCTCGGGCGCGGCTGGCCCAGGTCCCCGGCGCGACCAGCGTGGTGGACATGGAGCGGCCATTGCAGGGCCGGGTGGCCAGCAACCAGGATGTGCTGGCCTACCAGCCCGGGGTCTATGCCCAGTCGGCGGGCAATGAAGGGGTGAAGATCTCGATCCGCGGCTCGGGCATCAACCGTGCTCCGGGGGCCCATGCCTCGGGGCTCTACACGATGCTCGACGGCCTGCCCCTGACCGGCCCTGGCGGCACGCCCTACGAGTTGCTGGAGCCCTTGTGGATCGACCATGTGCAGGTGCTGCGCGGGGCCAACGGCTTCGACCGCGGGGCCCTGGCCCTGGGTGGGGCCATCGACTACATCAGCCACACCGGCCATGACGCGCCGCTGTTGCAAGTGCGCTACGTCACTGGCAGCCACGGCTACCAGCAGCGCCAGGTCAGCTCCGGGCAAGTGCTGGGCGACTTCGACTACTACGTCTCGCTGACCGACTCCAACGCCGACGGCTACCAGGATCACACCCGCAGCCAGAGCAGAGGGGTGATCGGCAACTTCGGCTACCGCTTCAACCCGAACCTGGAAACCCGCTTCTACCTGCGCTACCGCGAGACTGACAATGACCTGGCCGGGCGGGTGAGCAAGCATTCCATCGAGCATTCCCCAAGGGCGGCCAACCCGAGCTACGTGTCCCGGGATGACCGGCGCAAGCAGCCGGGCAGCACCTTCGTCGGCAACAAGACCACCTGGTACATCGATGACGATTCGAGCCTGCAGGCCGGCCTGGTCTACCACGACTACCCCATGGACCTGCGCGAAGGACCCAACCGCCTGAAGGTGGCCTACAGCGATGTCAGCGGGACCCTCGACTACAAGCGCCGCGACACCCTCTGGGGCCTGGAGAGTCGCAGCACTTTGGGCCTGCGGGTGACCAAGCACCTGCCCAACGACGGCGCCAGCGAGTTCGTGCGCATTCCCACAGGCAACACCAGCAGTTACTCACCGGGCACGCGAATGCGTGACTTCACCTACCAGGGTTCGGACAGCGTCCTGCATTTCAGCAATGACCTGGAGATCGCCGACGACCTGTGGCTGACCACCGGCCTGGCGGCCATCTACACCCGCCGCGAGAGCGCGGTGACTTACCCGGAGGGCGGCGGCAAGACCAGCCTTGGCGACTGGGACTATGCCCCGCGCCTGGGCCTGCGCTACCAGCTCAATCGCGATGTGCAGCTGTTCGGCAACCTCAGCCGTTCGGTGGAGGCGCCGCATCCCTGGTCGCTGATCTACAGCTCCAACATTCGTTTCCCGAAAGACAGCGGTGCCGCCAAGGAAACCCAGCGCGACCCGATCAAGCTGCAGAACCAGACCGCCACCACCCTGGAGCTGGGTGGCCGTGGCGACAGCGCCCTGGGCCAGTGGAGCCTGGCCTGGTACTACGCCCAGGTCCGCCATGAGCTGCTGTCGGTACTGCCCGATGCCAGCACCACCACGCCTTATGAACTCAACGCCAGCCCCACGGTGCACCAGGGGCTGGAGGCCAGCCTGGAAAGCGAGCTGTGGTCGCGACCCGGGGTGGGGCGCCTGGGCCTGCGCCAGGCCTATACCTTCAGCGACTTCCACTACCGCGACGATCCAAGCTTTGGCGGCAACCGCCTGCCGGGCCTGCCGATGCACTACTACCAGGGCGAGTTGCGCTACGACTGGCCGCAGGGCTTCTTCGCCGCCGTCAACACCCAGCTGGTGTCCAAGGTGGCGGTGGACTACGCCAACAGCTACTACGCCGACCCCTATGCGCTGTTCGGCGCGACCCTGGGCTACAACGCGCCGAAGAACGACTGGCAGGCCTGGGTCGACCTGCGCAACCTGACCGGCCAACGCTATGCCGCCACCGTGACTCCGGGCTACGACGACAAGGGCCAGGATGCCGCGCGCTCGACCCCGGGCGAAGGCATGGGCGTGTATGTCGGGATGTCATGGAGCCTGCGCTAAGGCGGGTGGTTGCCCAGGTTTTGGCCAGGCGCCGCGTCAGTTGCGAAAGTACAGCTCGTCCAGTTGCCGCCGGCGTATCACCAGGTACTCCTCCCAGACCTTGGGGAAATCCTCGTCACGGGTGAGGGGAAAAGTCAGGTAGATAAACCAGCCTATGACCCTGATGTACTCCCGTACCCGTTTGTACGCTGGCTGTTCGGACAGGGAGATGGATTCGTCATAGGCGTAGTGGTAGTGGTAAATCGTCGTCCGGTGCGGCGCGATCATGCAGCGGGAAAAGTCGATGACCCAGCGCTCGTCCATATCGGTGCTCAGGTAACCGTAGACCCCGTCCTCGCTGAGGCTGATGGCTTTGCGCGCCCGTTCGCCATCCTCGTCATTGACCAGCACGATCTGGGTTTTGAAGTAGCCAATGGTCTGCTGCTCGGGGCCGTGCAGCTGCAGGTTCCAGCCCACGGCGCCCATGCGGAATTCGCCTTGCTCGACAAACTCGGCGGTCCAGCCGTTGGCAAGAGAGAGGATGTGTCTGGTCATCGTGGTCCTGATCGTGTCTGTCCCTGAGGGTCGGGGATTGTACGTCAGGCGCTGCACTCGCCGGCAAGGGTCATTGCGTGTGTCGCCCGGCCGGAATGGCCGGGCAGTGGCAAGTTCATGCAGGGGAAACTATCAGCCAAGTTTGAACAAGCGACTCGGCCCTTAACTAAAGAGCCGAGTCTGGTTTAACTATTTGGTTAACTAACAACAGGTGCAAAGCCTCTCAGGGAAGAGCTGTTCAACTGTAGTCCTTGAAGGTTTTATCCTGCCACTCGCCGCTGTTGGGGTTGAACACCTTATCCGGTTTCTGCACCGGCCCGGACGCCCCCGAGCCGGTATAGCCCCTTTGGATCGAAGTGATCTTGGCTATCGGCACTTCATCCACGCGGCCGCTGTAAACCGTTGATTCAAGCCAGGCTTTCCCAGCATCGAGGTCAAGTTTCTTGAGCTTTCCCTGATAGCACTGAGGGCTGATCGCTCCGGGAAACTGTCCCCAGATACGCAGGTATTCGCCCATGGGGATGTCACTGAGTTCTTCTGCGAAAGTAGTCATTCTAGTTCCTTCAGAATAGGCGGCGTTATGGCGTGACTGCCTAGGAAATATAATCAAGCAACAGCCCCGGGTTATATTTTTTCGCGGCTGATCATAGGGCGCTTTGCTATATGACCATTGAGTCGGGCGCGCACGGCGAACTTGGGCGAATGGCAACTAGTGCCGCACAAATTCATGCAGGCATGGGGTGAGGTTCCCGTTGCTCTGGCCGCGCCCTGAGGTTAGTTCGCCAGCGTACGGCGCAGATGCTCCAGGGCCCGGGTTTCGACCTGGCCCTGATCGTTCCCGGGGTTGAATACTGCGCAACAAGCGCTGTTGCCGGCCTCGCTGGCGCGGTAGATCGCCACCGTGCTCCCGGGGCCACTACCGGTGTGCCCGTACAGCTTCGGGCCTGCCTCGACATCGCCCACCATCAGGCCCATGGCGTAGCCGGGCGCGCTCCAGGGCCGGCCGGGCATCGGCCCGCCCAGCACCTGTGCCTGTTGCATGTCCGCCAGCAGCGGCTGGGGCAACAGGGTGTCGCTGAACAGCCGGTCCAGCAGCAGCGCCGCTTCTGCCAGAGGCCCCACCAGCAGGCCGTGATAGACCCAGCCGGGGTCGTAGGCGCGCAGTTGGCCCAGCTCCACGCCGCGCAAATCCTCGCGGGTCACGGCGAGGCGAGCCCGGGACAGGCCCAGGGGCGCCAGCACCCGTTGCTGCAGGGCATCGTGCAGAGGCAGGTGGGTCAGGCGCTGGATCAACTGCGCGACATACAGGTAGCCAACATTGGAGTAGCGCCACTGGCTTGCGGGGGCATAACGCAGGCGGCGGGCATCCAGGCGCTGCAGCATCTCTGCGACGGGCCAGGCTGGCGCGTCATGCAGGACCGCATCGTGGTATTGGCTCAGCTCGCCGTAGTCCGCCAACCCGGCCTGGTGCCGCAGCACCTGGCGCAGGGTGAAGGGGCCCTGGGGCAGCGGGTCGTCCAGCGCCAGGCGGCCATCGCGCACCAGGGACAGGGCCGCCGCGCAGAGCACGGTCTTGGTGAAGCTCCACCAGGGAACCAGGGGCTGGGGTGGGTGTGGGGCGAGGGGTTGGCCGTTGCGGATCAGGGCATGCAGCACGTGGGGAATATCCTGGATGGAAAAGGTTTCAGCACACTGTGTGGCCAATAAGACCGTGAGGGCCGACGCAGGGTACGGCATAATGCGCCGCCGTTTTGGCTCAACCCGAGAATTGATCAGGAGGATCAGGCCGTTATGCACAGATTTGCACACATGATCGATGACCAGTGGGTCGAGCACAGTTACCCGCCGGTTTTCCAGATCATGCCGTTCAACGGTGGTGAGCGGGTCGTGGCCGGTGTGCCGGGGTCCGATCCGGAGGTGTTCCTCAGGCTGGCCCGCTGCCTCACCCAGCCGCTGCTGTTGCTGTTCGTCCTGCACACCAGCCGCGAGGATGTGCCGGTAGGCCGCTACATGAGCCCGATGCTGTCCCTGGACGAGGTCGTGGCCTTCATCGATGAGTTCAAGCCATTTCTATGTGGCGACAGCCGCTTCGATTTCTGGGTGCACTCGCCCGAAGACCAGGCCACGGTGGTCTGGGACCGGCACAACCTGATCTACGCCTACGGTCCGCTGGAAAGTTATGCCAGCGCTTTATACGGCCTGGGGTTCGGCCATGGCGAAGCGCAGATGCCGGTGCCCCATATGCATTACTACCATCCGCAACTGGATGAGCTGTGCAGGCAGCTGATTGCGCGGTTCGACTGGCAGCATTCGCCGTTGCAGCCCGTGGATGAGCAGTGAGGGGTTGAGCGGGCAGGGATGAGGATCGGGGCCATGGAGGCCCCGGTCGCAGTTTCAGCGTTACTGGCTGGCCAGCTTGGGCGTGCGTGGTGGCACCCGGCGCTTGTTGCCGGTGGACTCAAAGGCCGAGGCCAGGCGCAGCAGGTTCGAGTCATCGTAGGCGCGACCGGCGAAGGTCAGGCCCACCGGCATGCCGATGTCCGTCATCACGCCCATGGGCACGGTGACGGTGGGCACCCCCAGGTGACGGATGGCGAGGTTGCCGTTGGCCACCCAGACACCGTTGCTCCAGGCGATGTCGGCCGATTCCGGGTTGATGTCGGCATCCGCCGGGCCGACGTCGGCCACGGTGGGAAACAGCACCGCGTCCAGTCCCTTGGCGTCCATCCAGTCTTCCAGGTCGAGCTTGCGGGTCTGCTCCAGGCCGCGCAGGCCGTCGGCCAGGGTGGGGATCTGGTCCCAGGTCTTGAGGCCGCGCTTGGCCATGTTGACGTACTCGTCCATGCCCGCCGCCAGGTCGTCCTCGCGGTTGGGCAGGGTGCCCGGGTCGTGGGGGAAGATCTGTGGCCCGTCGACATCGGCCAGGCGGTTGAGCCTGGGGTCGTCGTTGGCCCGCAGGAAGTCGTCGAAGGCCCAGCCCGAGAGTTCCCACAGCTCGTCATGGAGAAACTCTTTGCTGACGATGCCGCGATTGAACACGGTGGGCGCGCCAGGGCGGTCGCCTTCGCAGTTGGACACCAGCGGGAAGTCCACTTCCAGCACCTCGGCGCCGGCGGCCTCCAGGGCCTGGCGTGCCTGTTGCCACAGCTCGATCACCGAGGCACGGGTAACGATGCGCTGGCCGGTGGGGCCGCCGATCCCCGGCTTCTCGCTGCTACCCGCCTCGGGGTCGGCATTGATGTACATGCGTGGCACGCCGAAGCGCTTGCCCTTGAGGGCATTGGCGTCGGCTGCCAGTTGCGGATAGGAAGCGGGCCGTACGGAGGTCACGGCCGGGAGCGCCACCCAGGGTTGCAGGCGCCACAGGTCGCCGCGTGTGTCCGGGTCTTCGGCAACCACCACCTCCAGCACTTCCAGCAGGTCGGCCATGGTCCGGGCGTACGGCACCACCACGTCCATGGTCGGGGTCAGCGGCCAGTTGCCGCGCACCGAGATCACCCCCCGCGAGGGGGTATAGGCACACAGGCCGTTGTTGGAGGCCGGGCCGCGGCCGCTGGACCAGGTTTCCTCGGCCAGGCCGAAGGCACTGAAGCTGGCGGCGGTAGCGGTGCCGGCGCCGTTGGACGAGCCGGAGGCGAAGGGCGCGGTCAGGTACTGGGCGTTATAGGGGCTTTCGGCGCGGCCATAGACCCCACGCTGCATCCCGCCGTTGGCCATGGGCGGCATGTTGGTCTTGCCCAGGCAGATGGCGCCGCCAGCGCGCAGGCGCTCGATGGTGAAGGCGTCGCGCTGGGCCACCAGGTCCTTGAAGGCCGGGCTGCCGGACGCGGCAGTCAGGCCCTTGACCAGGTAGCTGTCTTTGGCGGTGTAGGGAATGCCGTCCAGTGGCCCCAGGAGCTGGCCCTTGGCGCGACGGGCATCAGAGGCTTGCGCTTCCTTCAGGGCTTCGGGGTTGCGCACCACCACGGCGTTGAGGGCGGTAGCGGTGGTAGGGCCGTCGTAGGCATCGATCCGCGCCAGGTAGGCCTGGACCAGTTCCACGGCGGTGGTCTGGCCGGATTCGAGGGCGGCACGCAGTTGGGCAATGGAGACTTCGGTGACTTCGATCATGCGGGTTCTCGTGGTACGGCTTGGCGCGGCAAGGGTTGAGTCGGGGCGTTGGGCAATGCCAGTCAGTCAAGCGAGGTGATCCACTCGTAGGAGCGCAGCTTGCTCGCGATGGTCGTGAGCGGTAGCGCCTGTTTACTGGGTAAACCCAGCGCTCTGAAGTCCATCGCGGGCAAGCCTCGCTCCTACCCTTTTCTTGACTGATCGGCATTGGGGCTTGGGAGCCTTTTTAGCACCAAGTGCCCGTCAGCGGAATCTCCGCTCGATCGCAGGTGCGCACTTTGGGCCAAAAGGCCGGGTCATCTGGCATGGGGGTCGATATGGGCCTTTACCCGCCAGTCATCCTGGCCGGCCTGGGGGATTGGCTGGCCGACAAAACGATAGCTGCCCAGGTTCTGGAGGATGGTTTGGTCCAGGGGCGTGTCGCCGGAGCTTTCCAGCAGCTTGAGCCGCGGCTCGGCGGAGCCGGGCACGAACTGCACCTCGACCACCACGGGCTTTACGTCAGGTCCGAGCTTGAGCTTGCCGAGCGTTCGGTGCTGGAGCAGTCGGAGCTTGAGGCTGAGCCGGCTCCTGGCTGAGGCGGTCCAGACCTGGTTGTACCGCGCTTGTAGCTCGGCATTGAGCTCCAGGCCCTGGTCACGCAGCCGGTCGATGCCTTTCCAGGCATCGTCGCCGCTCTGCTTGAGAACGCTGAAATACATCTGCTGCGCGCCTGGAAGGTCCTGCGGGCCGCCTTTGCCTTCTTCCATCAACCTGGCCAGGGCCAGGGTACTTTCCCTGCTCCCCACCGCCGCGGCACGTTGGTAGTGATCCCTGGCCAGGAGGTAGTCGGCCTCTTGTTCGTCCAGGCGCCCGAGATGGTGGTAGGCCCTTGGGTTTGTCTGGGCCTGCGAGAGATACAGGGCTTTGGCCCGGGCAGTATCCTGCGCGACTCCATGACCACGTTCGTACAGGGTGGCGAGCAAGGTCTGGCACATCGAGTTGCCGGCTTCGCCCTGGCGGCGGATATAGTCGAGCATCTCCCGGGAGATGGTCTCCTGGTCGCGGTAGTGCCAGCAGCGCAGGCCGACCATGGAGTCGTTCTGGGCGTTGGGGCCGCTCTGGCAGCCACCAAGCAGGCTGCCGAGCAGCAGTAAGGCAAGGATTTTGTTCATGGCAGGATTGGATTGAATAAGCCCAGGTAGTCCAGGGTCGTGGTGCCCTGTAGGGCAGGTTGCTGATCATCCAGCGCGGCGCTGGCGACGAGGATGAAGTGGCTATGGTCGCTGGAGACCAGCGTACGCAGCTGCTGTTGCTCGGCTTCGCTGCTGATCAGCGACTCCAGGTAGCGCGGGTATTCTTCCCGGGGCAGCAGTTCGATGAAGTCCGAGTCCAGGTGCAGGCCCAGTTCCTGTGCCAGGCGCCAGGAGGGATTGTTGTCCTCCCAGGCCTGGTATTGAGCATCACTGGCCTCGGGGCCGGGTTCGGCTTCCCATTGTTCGAAGGCGAACAGCTCGGCCTCGGCGTGACTGGCGAAGCGTGCGGCAAACAGATGAAAGGTGAAGAACGACGGCTGTTCGGACATCGACGGGCTCCTGGCTGGCTCAGATCACGCTGGCGCGTTGCAGATGGCTGACATGGCCCAGGCCGGCGGCCTCCAGCCGGGCGACCAGATCCTGGCGGGCCTGGGCGCCGCCATTGCGCACGTAGTCCAGTTCCGAGGCGGTGATCAGCACCACCGGCACCAGGATCACGGGCGACAGGGGCATGCCCGCCACGGTGGTGGGGAAACTGGCCGCAGGGCCGCCGATCAGCACGCCGGCGCAGTCATCGGTGCTGACGAAGTGCGCCGGCAACTGTTCACTCATGGCGCGAGAGTCGCTGACGCCGGGCAACTCCAGGGACAGCACGCCGTGACGTTCCAGGCGCGAGCGATAGCCACCGGCATCGGCCACGGTAGCGGCCACGCAGCGCAGCAGCTCGAAGCACCAGCTGTCGGCGAACGGATAGACTTCACCCAGCGGTCCCTGGGCGTTAGCGGGGATATCCGGGGTGTCGATGAACAGCTCCATTTCAAAGCCATTGCCCAGCTCATCGCCTTCGACATCGTCGAACGGATCGGACAGGCCGTCGGTGGCCAGAATGATGCTGTTGGGTCGACGTACGATGCGATAGGCCTGGCGAGTGGAGGGCCAGTGGGAGCCACCCATGAAGCTTGGGCTGATGGCGAAGCCCAGCACATCCTGTTCGCAGGTGCCGATGCCTTGCCAATGGCGGTCGAGGCAGGCAGCGCCGGTATCGAACAAGGCCGTGCGGGCCTGCTCTTCGGCGCTGGACTCAGGCTCGAGGTCGGCCTGGCTGCTGATCTCGGGCGCGCTGGCGGGGGTGGCATCGTGGTGGGATGCGGGAGTGGTTTTCTTGAACGCGTTGAGCAGTTTCTGCAGGAGGTTCAACGGGCGATCCTTGCGAGCATTGGAATAGTTCGGGCCACCGGGAAGGTACTGGCCGCGGGCGGCATTGTGCCGGGTTGGGCAGGGCGTGGGAACCAGTTCGGCCCAGGCTTGTGCTCCTGGCGCCTGGCAAACGAGAATGCGCCCCCGATCAAGCACAGGTGAATCTGATGCGTTATCCGAAGAAACTCAGCCCGGAATTTTCCGGGGCCTTGCGCACGTTCAGTTTCTGGGTGGCCAATGGCACCCTGGGCCATCCGTTGCTGGAGGGCATCGACTATCGCGCCTGCATGGTGGAGGAGCCGGGCATGCTGGAAGCCGCCTATGCGATCTTCGCCAATGTGCTTGAGCTGGACGAGCAGGGCGTACCGGTCAATGCCAAATATGCCGAGTACCGGGCCGCCCAGTACATCCGCCAGTATTGTGATCCGCACTATCAGGCCCGGCCCGGGTTCGAGGAATGGGAGGTGGAGTTGTTCGGTCCACCGGACAGGAACGACGTCAAGCCATGGCCGCCCGGCGTCGCCTAGCGCCAGCCACTTGCACTCCTCCTGCCGAACAGGGCGGCCATGGCGAGCGGAAGGTCATTCGAGGCGTGAGTGCCGGGTTCAATCCGGTGCTGAAATGTCCTGTTTGGGCATGCACAGGCGCGCGAACAGTTCGGACTGCGACTTGATCTTCAGCTTTGCGTAAATATTGCGGCGGTGAACCTTTATCGTCTCTGCCGAGAGGGAGAGTTTCCCCGCGATCTCTTTGCTGGAGAACCCGCTCAGCAACAACCGCAGCACGTCGCTTTCACGCGTGGTGATCTGTGTGCCCAGTTGGGTAATGGTTGCTGACCATGGATGGAGTGCATGGACGCTTTTATCTACGTCGACCTCGAAGTGCATGCGCTGGTGCATGAGTGCCATGACCCATGGCTTGATGATGTCGAGCAGGGTGATCTGGTTCTGGTTGAAATGGGTACGACTGCCAACTGAAATGCACAACGTCCGGTCTGCATCGAGTTGGACGTTGTATTGCACTTCATCTACGGAAATATACTGTGCGAAGTATTCATTGTAGTACTCGGTTTCAAGAAAGTACTCCGGCACGATATCCAGAAGATGAAAGAAACCACTCTGCGGATTCTCTCGATTGGCTATGTAGAATGGGTCCAGCAAGTAAAGCCCTTTGACATAGCGTTGAGTGAAGGCATCGACTTCTTCTGTATCCGCAACTTCAGGGAGGCTGACCACCTGAATGTGTTTATCGCTAAAGATCAATACGACCCAGTTGTCGATTGGCACATGCTCATTCAATGTGCGAACCAGCGAACTCCAGAAGTCCGGGCGATTCAACTGCGTGATCAGTTTTCCGATCGAGCGATGCCAGGCCAGGTTCTGAAGGTCGAGTGACATTTTCTACCCCTTTAGGGTTAGCAAGTCGTAGGTAAAGGGTAAGTATTCGTAGGTATTTACTATTCGTTAACGACCGGTATATTCACTGCCGGGGTTCACGATAGCCATGAAGGCACGTCGTCTTGACAAGGATGTTGCATGAGAAAATCACATTTGCGAATCATTTTTTCGGCCGTGTTTCTCTGTGCAGGAATAAACACATCAGTGGCGGCTGCGGAGCCCGGAGTGTACCTGTACAACTGGTTCGGGCTCATTGCACCCCAGACTCCCAAGGAGTTCGAGCGCGAAGCAGGCATCAGGATTCACATGGATGCATTTGACAGTGCCGACATCATGCAAAGCAAGGTCATGGCCGGGCGCACGGGATATGACGTGGTCGTGGCAACGTCCAATGTGCTGCCGAGCCTGATCCAGGCGGGGGTACTGCAACCACTGGATCGCAGTCAACTGGGCAACTTGTCGCATATCGACCCTGATCTCTTGGCCCAACTCGCTGTCAACGATCCTGGTAATCGTTATGCCGTACCCTATTTATGGGGCACTACCGGCATTGGTTATGATGTGGATAAAGTCAAAGCGGCATTGGGCGATGATGCTCCAGTCAATAGCTGGGACTTGATCTTCAAGGAAGAGAACATCAGCAAACTCCAGTCCTGCGGCGTGGCAATGCTTGATTCTCCCAGCGAAATAATTTCGATTGCCTTGCATTACCTGGGGCTGCCCAGCAACAGTCGCAATCCGGATGATTATCAAAAAGCTCAAGAGTTGCTGTTGAAGATTCGCCCTTACATTGTCTATTTCGATTCATCCAAAATCGATACCGATCTGGCGGACGGCAATATCTGTGCAGTAGTGGGTTGGGCCAATGGTGCACTTGCAGCGCAGGCGGTCAATGAAAAGAGCAATACCGGGCGCAGGATTACCTACAGTCTGCCTCGCGAAGGTGCACTGGTCTGGTCGGAAAACCTGGTAGTGCTGAAAGATGCCCCGCATCCCAGGGAAGCAATGGCATTTATCAACTACATGATGCAGCCGGAAGTTATCGCCAAGACTTCAAACCACACGTTGTATCCGAATGCCAATAAAGATGCCGCCGAGTTTGTCGAACAAAAGTTGCGAGACAATCCGTGGATCTATCCAGATAAAACCACAGTGGCCACCCTGGTTCCCCTCGAACCGTTGCCATTGAAGCTGGAGCGAATTCGCACGCGAGTCTGGACCAAGGTCAAGAGCAGTATTTAAGCGGACCTGGCGATGCTGAATGGGTGGGGCGCAGGTGTCCCCCCACGTGTTCTGCAATGAACCGTTACTGCGAGCCCCAAGAGTGAAGTTTCATCACCTCTCATTTTGATGTCTGGACACGCAGGCTCCTCGTAGCGGTCCCGGGCCGGATGTGCCCGGTCTCTGACATTGCTGTCTGTGACAGTGTCAATCAATGCTTCATGCAGGAAGAGAACAGCGGATGTTCATCCCAGCCAATCAGACCCATTTCAGTTTGACGATCGACGGCTTCGAGCATGATTTTCAAGTGCTTGCCTTCTCTGGGGAGGAGGCGATCAGCAAGCCTTATTTCTTTACGGTGGAGCTTGTTGGCGGGCAGCCTGGAATGGATTTCCAGCGCCTTGTCGATATCGAGGCTTTCCTGGCCTTCGACACCCGGGGCAACGGTGTTCATGGGCGGATCTATCACATTCAGCAAAACGCGGATCGCTACAACCTGGTGCTCGTACCGCATTTGTCCTACTTGCGCCACGGCGTCAACCGCAGGATCTATCAGCGGTTCCCGGTGCCGAAGATTGTCGCCTTGATCCTGGAAGAGCACGGGATCCTGGGCGATGCCTATCGGCTTGAGTTGAAGGCGAACTATCGCGCGCGCGATTACTGCACCCAGTACGACGAAACGGATTTGCACTTCATCCAGCGCTTGTGCGAGGAGGAGGGCATTCACTTCCACTTCCAGCACAGCCCCAAGGGCCATGTACTGGTGTTTGGGGATGACCAGGCGGTGTTTCCCCGCATTGGCTCGCCTGCGTCCTTTGGACAAGCGCGTGGCAGGGGGGCCGGTGGGTCGGCCGGGCAGGGCGTGATGCCTGCCGCGGAGCGCCGCTACTGGATCGATCGCCATGAAGGGCAAGGCGAGCAACCGGGCCTGGCCAGTGGGCATGTCGTGGGCCTTTCCGGCTATCCGGGCCTGGAGTGCAACGATCCGTGGCTGCTGACCGAGATCATCCATGAAGGCAAGCAGCCGCGAATACCAGGAGGCAACGCTGGCAGCGCCGCTGACGAGGGTGGCTTCCTTCACGGATACCGTAGCCGTTTCACGGTTCTTGCAGGGAGCACGACCTACCGCCCTGTCCTGATCCACAAGAAACCCCAGGTGCCGGATCAGCGAGCTGTCGTGGTCGCCCTGGATGAGCAGGTGGGGTTGTTGGGGCGACCCCAGGCAAGCGTCAAGGTCATGTTCCCCTGGGACCGCGAAGGTCGATTCGACGACAAGAGCCGTTGCTGGTTGTCAGGGGTGTCCAGTTGGGGCTGTGAACGGACGCCGTTGCGAGCGGGGGCGGAGGTCACGGTCACCTTTCCCGACGGCGACCCGGATCACCCGCTGATCAGCGGGTGCCTGTGTTGCCGAGAGGAGCTCGCGCCGCTCGTCGGTACCTGGGCAAACCCCAGGCGGCGATGAGCCTGAGCATGCGGCGGGGGTATCTGTCGCTGACCCGGGGTGTTGCTGGCAGGCCGGGCAGTACGTGAGGGCTCCTGCCGCTCGTTGGCAGTACGCGCCCTGGCCTGGCGCTGATTGATCAGTCGGGCGCCACCGGGGCCTTGACGATGAACCGATTGGAAATCTTCGAGTAGCCAAAGGGCAGCAACTGGGGCTCGTGCTCCTTGAGCAGGTCATGCAGGGCCCGGGCTGTGTCGGCGGCTGGCCAACCCTGGTCCTTGGCCTGGCGCACGACCTGGCACGATTGCGCGAACAGATGCTCGTAGGTGGGCGAATCCAGGGAGACGCAGCCCGGAAAGCGTGCAGCCTGGAGCGCCAGGTCGAACCGCGGGCCGTCGCCGTGCTGTTCCAGCTCGTCCAGCAGGCCCTTGAGGAACACGCAGCAGAGGTTGGAGCCGCTGAGCCACACCCGATGCCAGACGTTCCACAGGTGGAAGTCCTTGAATGCCTCGTACGAACAGGACACCAGTTGATCGTTGGTGCTCACGGCATTCAGGCAATGCTGCTCGACGTCGATGAAGTGCGCTCTTTGCCAGTCATGGGTACGGGCCGCTTCCAGGACCTTGGGCGCCATCCGCAGGATCGACTCGAATGTGGTGATCAGGCCCCGGGAAAACAGCGGGTCGATGAACCCGGCCGCTTGCGGGAGCAGGCAGAAACGATCGCCGACACACTGGGTACTGCGATAGTTGATGCGTGGCGCATAGATCCACTCCCTGGCGTTGACCGCCTCCTTGAAGTGCTCGGCAATGGCCGGGTACTTTTTCAGCAGTTTGCGAAACTCGACCTCGGGCGCCTCGGTCGGGCGATATTTGGCGTGGTTGAACTGAAACCCGACGCTGCACAGCTGGTTGGTGCTCTGTGGGTGGTTGTTGAAGGGAATCACCCACAGCCAGCCCTCTTCGAAAATATGGTGCAGGGTGCTCTGGAACAGCTCGATGGGAGAGCGGCTGCGGGACAGCGGGGCGAGCGCGTCTTCGTAGCTCCTGACGTTGAGCATATGGGTGAAGAACGAGCAGGTATCGGTCTCCAGCCCCTCGGTGGTGCGTACGCCCAGCTGGCGGGCGAGCGGGGCGCCCTGGGCGGCGGCATCGATGACGAATGCAGCCTGCAGCACTTCGTCATTGGGCAGTCGGACCTCGACCCCGTTGGTGTCCAGGCTGATGTTCTCGATCCGGATATTCTGCTTCAGCTCGGCTCCGTACTTCAGGGCTATCAGCAGGGCGAAGGCATCGACGTCCTGTCGGAACAGGTGCGCTTCCGGCGCATCCAGCAGTGGGGCCACCAGGTGTTCAGAGGACGAGGGCGCGCCTTCCTGGTGCCAGGCGAAGCTGAACCCCAGCTTGATCCCGCAGGCGCTGGAGCCAACGTGCTGGATGATTTTCTCGGGGCTTGCGAGGTACTCGATTTCCGGGATGCCGAAGCGCCGCGAGAGCAGGCGCAGCAACAAGCCACTCTCGGGTGTCATGGCTTCGCCGATGGAAAACCTGGGATGCTGGGCTGCGTCGAGTACCAGTACGCTCAGGCCGGCCTTGGCAAGGATCGCGGCCATGAGTGCGCCGCTGATGCCACTGCCGATGATAATCACGTCGTACTTGTTCATCATGCTTGGCTCTTGTTCTGCAGGGTGGAAATGCGGGAAAGCGATGCCTGTATCACGCTGTCGAAATGCAGGGGCGGCATGGACAGCGGGGCCGCCTTGGTAAATGGAAGTTCCCAGTACGGCGGGTTGCCGATCGAGCGCTTCAACTCGTTGATGAACAGGCTGGTCTTGGCCGGAACCACGCTGCTGCGAGCCCTCAGTGCGTAGATCGCGCCGTGCTGGGGAGCGCTCACGCAATATTCATCGAGAAAGGACACGAGCTGGCCGCTGGCGATCTGTTCGTGTACCAGCCAGGTCGGCGCATGAATGATCCCGATGCCCTGAAGGGCGCCGTCCACCAGCAGCTCTGCGCTGTTGACCGAGAGCCGGCTGTCGGGGATGAGCTTTCTGAACAGGCCCCCGACCTTGAACTGCCAGCTCAGGGACAGGTTGCTGCAGGTGCTGTGGATCAGGCACGCGTGCTGGGCCAGGTCGTCCAGGGTCTGGGGGCAACCGTGCTGCCTGATGTAGGCGGGGCTTGCACAGAGGATGCGGCGCATGTCCGCGAGTTTCGAGGGGATCAGGTCGCTGTCCGGCAAGATGCCCAGCCTGATGCAGACGTCGACATTGTCGGTACTCGGATCGGCCACTCGATCGTCGAGGGAGAAATCGATCTTCAGTCCTGGATGGTGATTCAGGATGCGACTCAGCAAGGGCGCGACATGGCGTCGACCGAAGGCCAGTGGAGCTGAAACCTTCAGCACGCCCATCGTCGAAGCCGTGTGCTCTTTTATGTCGGTGCGGGCATGCACAATGCTTCTGGAAATGTTTTTCGCATGTTCGAGGAATATCAACCCCATGTCGGTAAGTACCAGGCACTTAGTCGAACGGTTGAACAGACAGGTTTCCAGCTCTTTTTCCAGGCTGTTGATTCTGCGCATGACGGACGAAGGTGGAATTCCGAGTCGTCTGCCGGTCTCGGAAAAGCTGCCCGTCTTGGTCACGGATATATAAAGGTCTATGTCATTGACAACGCCAAGCGCCTTCATTTCTAAATCCTTTTAGAATCTGCAGTGTCTTATTTTTGTATGGAGCGGTTACAGATAAATTACGTCCGCCTCTTTAGTACGGCTAGACTTTTTGTTTGTCAAGTCGCACGGATTGCTGTGTTTAGTTCAGTTGATGAAAATCAATTCATAAGGTTTCAAAGAGGTACTGTTGTTCCATTTGGAATCGTAACAGGGCTTAAGTTCATGCCCGAGGTTGCGCTATCCGAGGCTGAATAGTTCAAGTGGCTAATTGCGCAACATGGCAAAACTGTGCTGGGCAACCCCTCGGGGCCTTGAACGGAGGCAGGCTGTCATTTTTGTGAAATATCGTTAGTTCCCGCATCCATTGCCTCCGAGAGGCCTTTCACCTTTGCGAATGTGCAAAGGCGTTTTGCAAAACAGACTATTCCCAAGTGCCTTCTTATTGCCGATTGTGGAGGGGTTCTTCCAACCCACGATTGTCGACTTCAGGAGTGTACGTCTATGGACGGAGCGGAAATAAAAGAACGAATTCGTCGTTACATCATGGCGGACCTGATCGGGCCAAGTGCAAAAGATGATGAACTGGATGATCAGACTCCACTACTTGAGTGGGGCATTCTCAATTCAATGAATATCGTCAAGCTGATGGTCTACATCAGGGATGAAATGGGCGTTTCCATACCAAGTACGCACATTACCGGCAGGTACTTCAAAGACCTGAATGCAATATCAAAGACTGTCGAGCAACTAAAGGCCGAGTGCGCATAACAGGGAGTGTGCAATGAACGATCATGATTATGATGTAGTTATTATCGGAGGCGGGCCGGCGGGCGCGACCATGGCCTCCTATCTGGCAAAAGAGGGTGTCAAGTGCGCGGTGTTCGAAAAGGACCTGTTCGAGCGCGAGCATGTCGGCGAATCGCTGGTGCCGGCTACCACTCCGGTATTGCTGGACATCGGGGTGATGGAAAAGATCGAAAAGGCCAACTTCCCCAAGAAGTTCGGTGCCGCCTGGACCTCGGCTGATTCGGGCCCCGAGGACAAGATGGGGTTCCAGGGGCTGGACCATGATTTCCGTTCGGCGGAAATCCTGTTCAACGAGCGCAAGCAGGAAGGCGTCGATCGCGATTTCACCTACCACGTCGACCGCGGCAAATTCGACCGTATCCTGCTGGAACACGCCGGTTCGCTGGGCGCCAAGGTGTTCCAGGGCGTGGAGGTGGCTGACGTCGAGTTCATCAGCCCGGGCAATGTCATCGTCAATGCCAAGCTGGGCAAGCGCAGTGTCGAGATCAAGGCCAAGATGGTGGTCGATGCCAGTGGTCGCAACGTGCTGCTGGGCCGACGCCTGGGCCTGCGGGAAAAGGACCCGGTCTTCAACCAGTTTGCCATCCACTCCTGGTTCGACAATTTTGACCGCAAGTCGGCGACCCAGAACCCGGAGAAGGTGGACTACATCTTCATCCACTTCCTGCCGTTGACCAACACCTGGGTCTGGCAGATTCCGATCACCGAGACCATCACCAGCGTCGGTGTGGTCACGCAAAAGCAGAACTACACCAACTCCAACCTTTCGTACGAAGAGTTCTTCTGGGAAGCGGTCAAGACCCGGGAAAATCTCCACGATGCCCTCAAGGCATCGGAGCGGTTGCGCCCATTCAAGAAAGAGGCGGACTACAGCTACGGCATGAAGGAAGTGTGCGGCGACAGTTTCGTGCTGATTGGCGATGCCGCGCGGTTCGTCGACCCGATTTTCTCCAGTGGTGTCAGCGTTGCCCTCAACAGTGCACGCATCGCCAGCGGCGACATCATCGAGGCGGTCAAGAACAACGACTTCCGCAAGCCGAGCTTCACTCGCTACGAAGGCATGATCAGGAACGGCATCAAGAACTGGTACGAGTTCATCACGCTCTACTACCGCTTGAACATCCTGTTCACCGCCTTTGTCCAGGACCCGCGTTATCGCCTGGACATCCTCCAGCTGCTCCAGGGGGACGTCTACAGCGGCAAGCGTCTGGAAGTACTGGACAAGATGCGCGAGATCATCGCGGCCGTCGAAAGCGACCCTGAACACCTCTGGCACAAGTACCTGGGCGACATGCAAGTACCCACCGCCAAACCAACGTTCTAAGACAACACACACACATACCCAGTCGAAGGAGATGACTGAATGGATGCCCGCGCGCCCATGAATTTCGAGCCCATTGCAATCATCGGGAGTGGCTGTCGCTTTGCCAAAGGCGCATCGACCCCCGAGGCATTTTGGGAACTCCTTCGTACTGGGACCGATTTTGTCGGACCGGTGCCCACTCAACGCTGGGACTCGGAGGCGATCTACGACGAACACGCCGCCAAGACCGGTACGACCTACTGCAAGGTGGGGGCGTTCCTGCCGCAAATCGATCAGTTCGATGCGCATTACTTCGGCATCTCGGCATCCGAGGCCAGGGAAATGGACCCCCAGCAGCGCTTGTTGCTCGAGGTCGCTTGCGAAAGCGTGGCCCGTGCCGGCATGACCCGCGAGCAGCTCAAGGGCAGCCGCACGGCGGTCTACGTCGGGATGCTGGGCATGGACTACCTAGCCTTGCATTCACGCGAGGCCGGCGTCGAGCAGATCAACCCCTATTACGCCGCGGGCAAGGAGTTCAGCTTTGGCGCTGGACGAATCGCCTACCACCTCGGCGTGCACGGCCCGGCCATGACCGTGACCACGGCCTGTTCTTCCTCCCTGGTGGCCATGCACCTGGCCTGTCGCGCCTTGCAGGCCGGCGAAGCGGACCTGGCACTGGCAGGCGGGGTGAACCTGATGCTGGCACCGGACCTGACGATCTACATGAGCCAGATCAGGGCGATTTCCCCCAGCGGGCGTTGCCGGGTGTTCGATGCCGCAGCCGACGGCATCGTCCGGGGCGAGGGCTGCGGGGTGGTGGTGCTCAAGCGCCTGGTGGATGCCCAGCGCGACGGTGATCCGATCCAGGCCGTGATCAGGGGTTCGGCCATCAATCAGGACGGCGCCAGTGCCGGCCAGACCGTGCCCAACGCCAACGCCCAGGCTGCGGTGATCGCCGAGGCCCTGCAAGTGGCCGGGCTGGGGGTGGACGACATCGACTACGTCGAGGCCCATGGCACGGGAACCCCCCTGGGCGACCCTATCGAGCTGTCCTCGCTGGACCGGGTGTTCCAGGCGCGCGAGCGATCGCTGCTGGTCGGTTCGGTCAAGGCCAACATGGGCCACCTGGATGCGGCAGCCGGCATGGCCAGCGTGATCAAGGCCATGATGGTCCTGGAGCATGCCGAGGTGCCGCCGCAACTGCACCTCACACGACTGAATGAACTGGTGGACTGGAAGCGATCCAGGCTGTCCATTCCCACGGCGCTCGAAGCCTTGCCCGGGCGTACGCGCCTGGCCGGGGTCAGTGGCTTCGGGCTCAGCGGCACCAATGTGCACCTGATCCTCGAGGATGCCAGCGCCTATCGCCAGGCCTCGGCGCAACAGGTACCCGCGATGGGCCACCGTCCCTGGATCCTCCCGGTGTCGGCCAAATCGGCCCAGGGCCTGGTCGACCAGGGCCGCGCCTATGCCGAACACCTGCCGGAACAGGATGACGGGCAACTGCAGGCTTTCGTTGCCAGTGCCCTGCATCGTCGTGGTCATTTTGCCTGGCGCCAGGCGGTGGTGGGCACCAGTGGCCCGCAGTTGAAATCCCGCCTGGCGCAACTGACAGCGCCTCGCGCGGCTTGCGTGACAGACGAGGACGTCGAGCTTACACCGGTCTTCGTGTTCACCGGCCAGGGCGCCCAATGGGTCGGGATGGCCCAGGACCTGCTGGAGCGCGAACCGGCGTTCCTGTCGATGATCAGGCGTTGCGATGAGGCCATGGCCGCCTGGGCGTCCTGGTCGATCGAGGCCGAATTGCGCAGCCCCCAGGAGGTTTCCCGGTTGCACCTCACCGAGGTGGCCCAGCCGTGCATCTTCGCGATCCAGGTGGCGCTCGCCGAGTGCCTGCGCCAGTGGGGCGTGACCCCGGCCGCAGTGGTCGGGCACTCGATGGGTGAGGTGGCTGCGGCCTACTGTGCCGGGGCGCTGGACCTGGAGTCGGCCGTGCGGGTGATCCACCACCGGGCCCAGGCCATGCAACATACCCGGGGCCAGGGCCGCATGCTGGTGGTGGGC
This sequence comes from Pseudomonas sp. L5B5, assembly GCF_020520285.1. Classification (NCBI taxonomy): domain Bacteria; kingdom Pseudomonadati; phylum Pseudomonadota; class Gammaproteobacteria; order Pseudomonadales; family Pseudomonadaceae; genus Pseudomonas; species Pseudomonas sp. L5B5. The sequence continues at coordinate 1,304,210 of NZ_CP084742.1, read as the reverse complement.
TTGCCTGCACAGACGCTCCAGTCACGCTTGGCGGCCGAACCGCAGCTGGAGCTGTCGGTGGTCAACAGTCACAGCAGTTGCGCGGTGTCCGGCAGCCCGCAGGCGGTGCTGGAACTGGATCGACAGCTGCGCAACGAAGACATCTTCACGTACCTGATGCCAGCCGAGTATGCCTTCCACTCCTATCAGATGGATGCCTGCCTGGAGGCCATCCACGCGGGGCTCGAGGGCCTGCAGGCCTTGCCGGCCGCAACGCCGTGGGTGTCCACCAGCGCGATGCCCGATGCCCAGGTGACGGCGGATGCCCAGTACTGGCTCGACAACGCTCGGGGGGCCGTGCGCTTCGACCGCGCCATCGACTATCTGGTCGACCAGGGCCACCGGCTGTTCGTCGAGCTGGGCCCGCACCCGGTGCTGGCGTCGTCGATCAATCAGGCCCTGGCCGACAAGGGGGTCGAGGGGCTGGTGTGTGCAGCCCTGCACAAGCAGGGCGACGCCACCACCGGGCTGGCCGAGGTGCTCGCCCGGCTGTATGAGCAGGGTGTGAATCCGGATTGGCAGGGCTACCAGCCCAGGGAGCAGGCGTTCGACCTGCCGGCCTATCCTTGGCAGCGTGAGCGTTTCTGGTTCACCCCTGCATCGCCCTCTGCGCTGGCCCAGCCACTGTCACAGCTGCGTGCGCAAGTGCTGGTGTACGACGCACAGGGCAACCTCCGGGCCCAGGCCAACGATGTGCTGCTGAGCCAGGCCGGACAGCCGGCGCCCGTTTTGCAGGCCAGGGTGCAGGAGCCGGCCAGGGCACGGGCCAGCATTGATGTGCGCGGCCAGATCCAGGCGTCGCTGACGCAGATCATCGGTGCGAGCTGTGTCGACCCGGACCCGGACCGCGGGTTTTTCGAGCTGGGCCTGGATTCCATTTCCCTGGTGGAGTTCAAGCGCAAGCTCGAGCAGCAGCTGGGCCTCAAACTGTCGGCGACCGTGGGCTTCGACCATCCCACGGTCAACCGGTTGAGCCATTACCTGGAGGGGTTGCTGTCCAGCGAACCGCTGGCCGCGCCGCCGTTGGCCCAGGTTCAGGCCCCAACCGAGACCGCGACACAGATCGCCGTCGTGGCCATGGCCTGCCGGTTTCCCCAGGCCGACACTCCCGAAGCATTGTGGACGCTGATGCTCGAACAGACCCCGACGGTGGTGCCGGTGCCCCCGTCGCGCCTGGCCGGTGCGACGGCCGCCGATGAGGGCGCGCGTTTCGCCAGCCTGATCGAGCGTCCCTCGGGTTTTGACGAAGGTTTCTTCCGTATCTCCCCCAAGGAGGCCCGGAGCATGGACCCCCAGCAGCGCCTGTTGCTGATGGTGGCCTGGGAGGCCCTGGAGCGGGCGGGCCTGAGCCAGGAAAAACTGCTGGATCGGCGGGTCGGCGTGTTCGTCGGGGCCAACTCCCACGATTACGAAACCCGGGTCCTGAACGGCCCCGACGGGGTGGATGCCCATTACGGCACGGGCAGTTCGTTTTCGGCAATCTGCGGGCGTCTTTCGCATTTTCTTGGCGTCCGCGGCCCCAGCCTGACCGTCGATACCGCCTGTTCGTCATCGCTGACCGCCATTCACCTGGCTTGCAACAGCTTACGGTCGGGGGAGTGCGACGTTGCCATCGTCGGCGGCGTGAACGTCATCGCCTCGGCATCGATTTTCCAATCCATGGGGCAGGCCGGTGCATTGTCGGCGGATGGCATCAGCAAGACTTTCGATGACAGCGCCGACGGTTATGGCCGGGGCGAAGGCTGCGGCGTGGTCATTCTCAAGCGCCAGGCGGCTGCCGAACAGGACCGGGACAGGATCGTGGCGACGATCCTGGGGTCGGCGGTCAACCACGATGGCGCCTGTGCCGGCCTGACCGTTCCCAACGGACCGGCACAAGAAGCCCTGATCATCGATGCGCTGGCCAACGCCGGCGTGGACGCGGCACAAGTCGGCTATGTGGAGGCCCATGGCACCGGGACCGTGCTGGGCGATCCCATCGAGCTCAATGCCTTGCACAATGCCTACCGCCAAGGCCGTGCCGAGAGTGCGCCGGCGCTGACTGTCGCCTCGATCAAGGCCAATATCGGCCACCTCGAGGCCGCCGCCGGCATCGCCTCACTGATCAAGGCCTGCCTGGTGGTGGAACACGGCCTGATCCCGCCGCAACCTCACCTGCACACCGCCAACACCCGCGTGGCCTGGGACACCATGAACCTCCGGCTGGCGCGCCAGGCGGTGACCTGGCCCGAGGCCGTCGAGGCGCGTATCGCCGGGGTCAGTGCCTTCGGCTTTACCGGGACCAACGTGCATGTGCTGCTCAAGGGCCATCGGCCATTGGCGGCCACGTCGCTGTCGGACAGCGCCGGGCCAGTGGCCTTGTGCCTGTCTGCGGCGAGCCCGGCAGCCTTGTCGGCATTGGCCAGTCGTTATGTCGCATTCCTCGACACGACCGGGCACTGCCCCGAGGTGATCTGCTACAACGCGCTGGTGCGCCGCACCTGGTTCAAGGAGCGCCTGGTGGTCCACGGCCACACTTGCCGCGACCTGGGCGAAGCGTTGCAGGCCTGGCTTGCCGGTACTGCGGTTGATGCCGGCCAGGCACCGGCCGGCGATGGGCCCTGGTCACGGCTGGGCACGGCCTTCATGGACGGGGACCGGGCGTCCTGCCCGGATCGCTTGCCGGCAGGTTGCCAGGCCATCGAGCTGCCCACCTATCCCTGGCAGCTCAATGACTACTGGATCGACGTAGCCAGCCCGGCACTGCCCGGCCAGGCGTCCCGCCTGCGCCCCGGCCATCCTTGCCTGCAATCGCTGGCCCGGCCGGCGGACGACACCTGGTACTGGTCCGGTGTACTGGAGCCCCAGGCGAGCTGCTTCACGCCACTGGATGCCCAAGGGCACGGGGTCAAGCCCGGCTGGCTGCTCGACGGCGTGCTCCAGGCCATGGGGGAAACCCCGCGGGGCCTGCAACAGATCCGCGATGTGCAGATTGCCCAGGTGCGCTTGGGCGCCGGGCAGCTTGTGACCTCGCACCTGACCTTCCAGGCACAAGGGCACGGCGCTCGGTTCGAGCTGGCACTGCAAGGCGCCGATGACCCGGTTCGCCATGTCTGCATGAGCGGCACGCTGGTCGACTGCCAGGGGCAAGCACCGGAAGACCTGGCGGTGCCTGGCGAGGGCCTGCAGGAACTGGCGGACGCCGACGTGTCCAGCCTGTCCGGGTTGTCGGCCACGGACGCTCGACAAGCCTTGAGCAGCTTTGCGGCGCAGCTCACGCCGGAGCAACGCCAGGGCGAACTGCTGGAGCACGTGGTGGCGCTGTTTGAGGGCGCCCATGCCGCCGCGTTGCTCGGGTTCGCCCGGGTCCAGGTCCTTGGCGACCTGCCGACCCGCTTCAGGGTCGTGCTGTCCGATGACGACCATGGCAAGCCGGGCTGCCTGCAGGTGCTTGATCTGCAGGGATGCCAGGTTGCGCTGTTCGACGGGCCGCAGCTGGCAGAACCTGGTTCGTTGTACCTGCCCGATGCCAACGATCAAGCCTTCGACTTACCGATGATTGGCCAGGAGTGGCGCAGCTATCCGCTGCCGGAGCTCGCCGCGCAGGTTCCGGGCCACTGGACGGTACTGGCCTGGCAGGCCGAGGACGCACACGGGCTGCAAGCGGTGTTCGCCGCCGGGCATTGCCCGGTCAAGGTCATCGAGTTGCAGTCCGGCGCCGAGCCGTTGTCGCAGTCACTCACCCAGGCGTTGCGTCTGGCGAGCACCGACGATGCCTGTCGTGGGGTCTTGGTGCTCGGTACCGATCGAGCCACAGCGGCGAGTGACGCGGGTATCGGCCCATCGCTCATGGCGTGTTCCGGGTTCATGCAGGCCCTGGCCACTGCGGTCTCGAGTATCGCAACAGCGCCCCGGCCGGTCTGGTTCGTCGTGCCGACAGGGCAGGGCTCGCCGCTGTCGGCAGTTGCCGCCCAGGCGGCCTGGCAGGGCGCTGCGCACACCTTCGCCCTGGAACAGCCTGCCTGGTGGGGCGGCCTGGTCCGTCTCGATGACCGTGACCGCCGAAGCTACGCCAGCCTCTGCCAACTGCTGCAGGGGCAACCGACCCATGACCACTTCGCGATCAACGGGACTCGGCTCGAGGCCCAGTATCTGGTCGAGGCCCAGGCCCCTGGCGCGCGGTTGCTGAACCCGCCGCCGCTGCAAGGGACGGTGCTGGTCCATGCCTGTCCCGGAAGCGACCTGGAGCCTGTCTTGCTGGCCCTGGCCCAGCGTGGCGCTCAACGGGTGCTGCTGCTCAGCGAGGCGCCGGAAACGCTGCACAGGCCGTCGTCACTGCCGTTGGCATTGTCGGTCAGCCGCCTGCAAGGGGAGGGGCGCGCGGCCCTGGCAGAGCTGCTCGGAACATTGCGGGCAGAAGGCCCCATCAGCGGGTTTGTCCACCTGGGCAGCGACTGGCACACGGCAGCCCTGGCCGAGCCGGAATTCACGCTCCAGGTCCAGGCGCTCACCCGCCATCTGGAAGTCCTGGAGCAGGTTCACCAGGCGCTCGACGACCCCCGGGCGTTCTTCCTGATCATGGGCAGTGTCACCTCATTGTTGGGTGGGGCGGGTTTTGCTGCCTGCGCCATCGCCGATGCCTTTGCCGCCCGGATCCAGGCCCAGCGTCGCCATCAGGGCTTGAGCTGCCAGCTGCTGCACGTGACCCAAAACGAACGCGAGCTGGAGCACGATCCTTCCGCCAGGGCGGGGCTGCAAGCCAGCGGCCTGCAGCCGTTGCGCTTGGCCCAGGTCGAGCAGGCCATCGTGCACCTGCTCGGGCGTGGCCAGGAATCGTGTGGGCTGCTCAACGTCGACTGGCCGCAACTCAAGCGCCTGTACCTGAGCGTGCTGCCCTGGCCACTGCTCGACCACATCGGCACCCAGGACACCGGGCAGGGACAGCGCCTGGACGAGCTGCGCGGCCTGCCGCCGGTACGGCAACGGCGGGCCATGCAGGCCCTGGTGTGCGAGGTGGTAGGGCAGGTGTTCGGTGTCGTCGATGACCAGGACCTGGATGTGCGCAAGGGGTTCTTCGACATGGGCATGTCCTCGGTCATGTCGCTGGACCTGCGCTCAAGGCTCAACCGTGCGCTGGGTATCGACCTGCCGTCGACCTTCGGCTTCGAGTACACCTCTATCGAGCAAGTGACGAACTACCTGATGGACCAGTTGCTGGAGCCCGCAACGGCCGTTGCACCCGATCACGGGGTGCCGGCGTCGGCGCCGCAGAACCTGAATGAACTGTCACGGGCCGAGCTGATCGGCGCACTCGAGGACGAGTTGCGCGATCTCGCCAACTACTAGCCCGGCAGGTGGGCGACCACTGCCGGAGAATCACCGATCGAGGCCTTTTATGGATAACGATATCCGCGATGTAAGCAAGGATCAGCTGCAGGAAAGCCTGGCTCAGGCCATCACCACCATCCGTGCGCTCAAGGACAAGGTTGCGGGCAAGTCCCAGGCATCCAGCGAACCCATCGCCATCGTTGGCCTGGGATGCAGGCTGCCGGGCAATGCCGACACCCCCAAGCGCTTGTGGAATCTGCTGAAGAACGCCACCGATGCGGTGGGCGACATGCCCAGCGATCGCCTGTACGGCACCGATTACTACGACCCCGACCCGCAAGCGCCCGGCAAGGCCTATGTCATGCGTGGCGGGTTCATCGACGCGGTGGACCAGTTCGACCCGACCTTCTTCGGAATCTCGCCGAAGGAAGCGCAAGGCATGGACCCGCAGCAGCGGCTGGCCCTGGAAGTCGCCTGGGAGGCCCTGGAGCATGCCGCGATTGCCCCCGACAGCCTGCATGGCAAGAAAATGGGCGTGTTCATGGGCGTCAGCACCAACGACTACGTGCGCCTGCGCCAGCAGCTGGGGGCTGCCGAGGACGTCAACGCCTACCAGTTCTATGGCGAGACCAGCTTCGTCGCCGGGCGCATCGCCTACACCCTGGGTTCCAGAGGCCCGGCGGTGGTGCTCGACACTTCATGTTCATCGTCCCTGGTGGCCTTGCACCAGGCGTGCGCCAGCCTGCGCAATCGCGAGAGCGACGTGGCGCTGGCCGGCGGGGTCAACCTGATCCTGTCCCCCTACGGCTTCATCCTGGTCAGCAAGCTGCGGGCGGTGGCGCCCGACGGGCGCTGCAAGACCTTCGATGCGGCGGCGGACGGCTATGGGCGTGCCGAAGGTTGCGTGATCCTGGCCCTCAAGCGCTTGAGCGATGCGGTGCGTGATCAGGACCCGGTCATGGCGGTCATCGAGGGCAGTGCGGTCAACAACGACGGGGCCAGCAGCGGGATCACCGTGCCCAATATCCATGCCCAGGAGGACGTCATCCGGCTGGCACTGGGCCAGGCCGGCATCGCGGGGCACGAGGTGGATTATGTCGAGGCCCACGGCACCGGGACGGCACTGGGCGATCCGATCGAGTTGCGCGCCCTGCATGCGGCCCTGGGTACGCAGCGCGAGGCCGATGCCCCACTGCTGGTCGGTTCGATCAAGGCCAACATGGGGCACCTGGAGCCTGTCGCCGGCATCACCGGGCTGGCGAAGATCCTGTTGTGCATGCAGCAGGAAACCCTGGTGCCCCAGGTGCACTTCCATACCCCCAACCCGCGAGTGGAGTGGGATCGCCTGGCCCTGAAGGTCGTGACCGAGGCGACCGCCTGGCCCCGCCAGGGCAAGGCGCGGCATGCCGGTGTCAGCTCGTTCGGCGTTACCGGCACCAATGCCCACGTGGTGGTGGGCGATCCGCCGCCCAGGGCGCGTGGCCAGGGGCGTGGCAATCCCTGGCAACTGCTCACCCTCTCGGCCAAGGGCGAGACCCCGAGGCGGCAGATTGCCGGCCGCTACGAACGCTTCATCGCCGACAACAGCCAGCTCGAACTGCGGGACCTGTGCTACACGGCGAATGTCGGTCGCTCGCACTTCGGCCATCGTTTCGCGGCCGTTGCCGACAGCCGCGAAGGGCTGCGAGAGCAACTGGCGGCCTATGCCTCGCGCAAGGTGATTGGCCAGGTATTCGACGGACGCTGCCAGGGGGCACCCGAGGCGCTGGTGATGCTGTTCCCGGGGCAGGGCTGCCAGTACCGGGGCATGGCCCAGGCGCTGTATGAGCACGAGCCGTTCTTCAAGGCCCGGATCGACGAATGCCGAGCCCTGTTGAGCCCGATGATGGAGGTGGACCTGCTCACCCTGGTCCTGGATGGCGACCCTGCCAGCGAAGGTTACCTGGAGCAGACCCGCTACGCGCAACCGGCCATATTCGCTGTCGAGTACGCGCTGGCCCGGCTCTGGATGCACTGGGGAATCACCCCCGACGCCGTGTTCGGCCACAGTTTCGGTGAAATCAGCGCGATCTGCGTGGCCGGGGCGATCTCCCTGGCCGATGCCTTGCGCATGGTGGAGGCCCGTGGTCGGCTGGCGCAGCAACTGATGACCGCAGGCGGGGCGATGTATGCCCTGGGCATCAGCGAGGAGCGGCTCAAGGCCGAGCTGCAAAACCTGCCGGGCACCTGCATCGAGCTGGCTGCGGTCAACAGCCCGCAGGATGTGGTGATCGCCGGCCCAGAGGCCGAGGTCCAGGCGCTGGCCGAGCAACTGCGCGCCAGCGGCAGCAAGGTTCGCCAGCTGGCCGTGTCCCATGCCTTCCATACCGCTGCCACCGAGCCGATGCTCGAGGCCTTTCGCCAGGTGGTGGCGCAGTTGTCGTTCAATGAACCGAACCTGCCGGTCATCGCCAGTGCCACGGGGCAGGTGCATACGCTGTCGAGCCTGAGCTCGCCGGACTACTGGTGCCTGCACACCCGGCAGGCCGTCCGGTTCAGCGACGGGGTCGCGACCTTGCGCAAGGAGCTGGCGGTGAAGACCTTCTTCGAAGTCGCTTGCGATGCGGTACTGACGCCCCTGATCGGGCGCCACGAGGAGACGGATGACGTCGTCGCCATTGCCTCCATGCGGCGTGCCGGCGACCCGTGCCGGGACCTGCGCCTGGCGGCCGCGCAGCTGTATGTCGCCGGGCATGATCTTGACTGGGCGCGGATGCACGAGCACGACGGTGCGTTGCGCCAACCCCTGCCCAGCTATGCGTTCCAGCGCCAGCGCTACTGGTTCGATGCACCCTCTGGAGCATCGGGCAAGGGTGCTTCGGCCCCGCACAGTGCTGGCACAGAAGGGGGGGCGCTGCTGGGCCATCCGGTCAATGCGCCAACCCCGGCATTCGAAGCAACGCTGGACAGCGCACAGTTGCAGGCACTGGGCGCCGAATCCCTCGACGATCAGGTGGTGTTGCGTCCGGCCCGGCTGCTGGCGGTCCTGGCCGAGGAACTCACCGGTCAACTGCAGTTGGCGTCCTACACGATGAGCCTGGCCAGCCTGCCGCGTTCCCTGGCCATGCATCCAGAGGATCGGCTCAACCTGTTCACCGAGCTCAAGCCATTGCCTGGCGCTGGCTGGGAGGTGCGCTGCTTCGCCTTGAGCGATGCGGCAAGAGCGGCCGGCGCCGAATGGCAAGCGGTCTTGTCGATGGCCCTGGATGCGCTCCCCGCAGCCAATGACGAGCAGTTGGCGGCGGTGGACCCGGCAGCGATGCAGGATCGGGCCTTCGTCTATCACATGCAGTTGCCGGCTGAGGCTGACCGTCACGGCAACCGGCTGGCCCAGGTCCTGGAGTACCTCGGGCAGGCCGTGCCGGACCAGGCGGGCGGGACGGTGACGGGCATCCGCCGCTGGAGTGCCGACCGCGCTGCCATGGACGAAGTGCAAAGCCTGGCCTTGGCCGTCAGCCAGGTGGACCCGCAGCAGTTCGATTGCACTTTGTACAGTGGCGCTGGCCAGCCTGTGGGCCGGCTGGAGGGCGTGAGCCTGGGGGCCTCTCCCGATGACGCGGCCTCGGGTGGCACGCTGTACCAGCCGAACGTGCTGTACAGCCTCGATTGGCTGGAGCGTCCCCGCAAGCCTGCCGATGTGCCACGCTCGGATCGGCTGTTCACCCTGGTCAGCGGTTCGCAGGAACTGGCTCGTCCACTGGTCGAGCAGTTGCAGCGGGCCGGGCATCGGGCGCAGGTCCTGAGTCCGCAGGCGCTGCTCGAGGCCGCGCGGATCGCATTGGCCCAGGCCCCGGGGCAGCCGCTGTCGGCGCAAGGGCAGGCGCTGGCCGCCGATATCATCGTGCTCGATGGCATGGACGTCATGGATGCCAGCGCCACCACCTTGCAGGGCCTGTCGAGCTTGCCGGGACAACTGTTCCACCCGTTGCTGGAGATGATCCGGGCAGTCATCGCCCTGGGCGGACGCGGCGGCCGGTTGTGGCTGGTCACCCGGGGGGCGAATGCGGTGGGCCTGGACCCTGGCCAGCCCATGCAGGTTGCGACCGTGCCCCTGTGGGGGATCGGCAAGACCATTGCCCTGGAACACCCCGAGCACTGGGGCGCCCTGGTCGACCTGGCTCCCGGCGACAGTGACTGGGCCCGCGCGCTGGCCGAAGAAATCATCGACCCGGACGCAGAGGACAAGATCTGCCTGCGCCCTGGCAAGCGGTATGTCCAGCGCCTGAACGCCTTCAGCGAGACGCGCCTGCCCACCCGTGCCTATGCCCCTTGCGCCCGGGGCAGCTACCTGATCACCGGCGGCATGGGCGGAATCGGCCTGGCCATGGCCCAGTGGCTGCTCGACAAGGGCGCGGCCCAGGTGGTCATCACTGGCCGCCGCCCGCTGGAGCGGGTCGGTGCCGAGCTGCAGCGGTTCGGCGAGTTCGCCTCGCAGGTCCGCTACGTCCAGGCGGACATCACCTCGCGCCAGGACATGCAGCGGGTATTCGCCGACCTGGCAGCCGCGGGCCACAGGCTGAAGGGGATCTTCCACGCGGCGGGCATCTCCATCCCGCAAGACCTCGAGGAAGTCGACAACGACAGCTTCGACCAGGTCATGCGCCCGAAGGTCGAAGGCACCTGGCTGCTGCACGAACTCTCCCTGGGCCTGGACCTGGACTTCTTCGTCATGTGCTCGACCATCGCCAGTGTCTGGGGCTCGCAGCACGTGGCCAGCTACGCCGCAGCCAACCAGTTCCTCGATGGCCTGGCCTGGCATCGCCAGCGCCTGGGGTTGAGCGCGCTGGTGATCGACTGGGGGCTCTGGGCGGGAGGCAGCCACCTGTTCGACGAGCAGGTGCTGGATTTCCTCACCAGTGTCGGCCTGAAGCAGATCGCCCCGGCGCAGAACATCGGCCTGTTGTCACGGGTCCTGGCCAGCGACCTGACCCAGCTAGTGGTGTCGGGCGTGGACTGGAACCGCTTCAAGCCGCTGCTGGAATCGCGCGGCCCCCAGCCGCTGCTGGAATACATCCGCACCCAGGCGCCGGCAGCCAGGCCTGCCGACAGCATGAACGTCGACATCCTGGAGCAACTCTCGGCCGTCGATGAAGCCGGCGCGCTGGCCTTGCTCGATGACTACGTCTGGGAACAGTACGCCCAGCTGCTGGGGGTCAAGACCGAGCAAGTGCGCGCCAAGCTCGAAGATGGCGGCAGCCTGATGGACTACGGCCTGGATTCATTGCTGGTCATGGACATGGTTGCCCGCTGTCGCCGCGATCTGAAGCTGGAGATCAAGGCTCGCGAGTTTCTCGAATGCCCGGGCCTGATGTGGCCGGATTTCCTGGCCCGCTCGATAAGGGAGCAGGGCTGCCTGGCCGAGGCCTGACCGGCCTGTGACCCGGATACCTGACGAATGATCTGCCATTGAGGTGGTTATGAATGATGTGCTGTTTGGCCAGGTGCCAAACCATTACGACGTGCTTCTGGCAGGCAACAGCATCAGCGTGACGATGCTCGCCGCCTGCCTGGCCAGAAACGATGTGCGTGTCGGCTTGCTGCGCAACCGCCACATGCCGCCCGACCTGACGGGGGAGGCGACGATTCCCTACACCTCGATGATCTTCGAGTTGATTGCCGACCGGTATTCGGTGCCGGAAATAAAGAACATTGCCCGTACCCGCGATATCCACCAGAAGGTCATGCCCTCATCCGGGGTGAAGAAGAACCTGGGTTTCATCTACCACCAGTGCACTCGGGCCGTGGACATGGGCAAGGCGTTGCAGTTCAACGTGCCCTCCGAACATGGCGAGAACCACTTGTTCAGGCCGGACATCGACGCCTACCTGCTGGCGGCGGCGGTGCGTTACGGGGTGCAACTGGTGGAGATCGAGGATGCCCCCCGGGTCGTGCTCGATGATGCCGGGGTCAAGGTGGCAGTGGCACAGGGGGGATGGGTCAGTGCCGATTTCATCGTCGATGGCAGCCTTGCCGGCCAGGTGATCGCCCGCCAGGCAGGGCTGGAGTCGCTGGCCTGCCCGCTGCAGACCCGGACCCGGGAGTTCTCCACCCACATGCTCGGGGTGGTGCCGTTCGACGAGTGCGTGGACGACGATTTCCCCGGCCGGTGGCATGACGGCACGCTGCATCACGTCTTCGCGGAGGGCTGGGTCGGCATCATTCCTTTCGACAACCACGCGCATTCGCGCAACCCGCTGGCCAGCGTGCTGGTGTCATTGCGCGAGGACGCCTGCCAGGGCAAGGACGGCGATCAGGTGCTGGCCGGGCTGATCGACAAGTACCCGGGGCTGGGCAAGCACCTGTCCGGCGCCAGGCGAGTACGCGAATGGACGGTTCGCGAGCCGCTGAACCAGGTCTATCCCTCGGTGCTCGAGCGCCGCTGCCTGATGTTCGATGAAGGGGCGGCGACCAACGACCTGCTGTTCTCGCGCAAGCTCTCCAACGGAGCGGAGCTGGTCCTGGGGCTGGCCCATCGCTTGATCGATGCCGTGCGCAGCGGTGATTACCGCAGCCGTGCCCTCAACGAGTTCATCGTGACCCAGGACAGCATCATCACCCTGAGCGATCGCATCGCCGCAGGAGCCTATGTCGCCTTTCGCGACCCCGAACTGTGGAATGCCTTTGCCCGGGTCTGGCTGTTGCAGTCGATCGCCGCCACGATCACCGCGCGCAAAGTCAACGATGCCTTTGCCAAGTCCCTGGATCCACATGCGTTCGATGAGATCGATCGACTCGCCGAGGATGGTTTCTGGATGCCCCTGTACCAGGGGTACAAGGATATTCTCAACACCACGCTGGGGCTTTGCGATGACGTCAAGAACACCCAGGTTTCTGCTGCGCAAGCAGCAGCCAGCATTTTTGCGGAGCTGGCCAAGGCCAGTTTTGTGCCGCCTATTTTTGATTTTGCTAATCCTCACGCTCGTGTCTATCAGCTGACCACCTTGCGCAAGCTCAAGGCCCTCTGGTGGGGCCTCATGCAGGTGCCTTCAGAGGTCGGGCGGCTGATCTTCTATCGATCCTTCAGAAAACCTTCCATGCGCAAGGAGAGTTGAAATGGACTTCAGCTATGACGTCGCCCAGACCCAACATGCAGCAATGATTGCCCAGGTGTGCGCCGGCCCGCTGGCCGAGGCCCGCAACCGGCATTCGAACTATTTCACGGCTCAGCAGTGGGCGATCTGCGGTGAGGCCGGACTGCTGGGGCTGTCGATTCCCCGGGAATACGGCGGCCAGGGCCTCGGGGCCCTGTCGACGGCCATTGCGATGCATGCATTCGGCCTGGGCTGCAGCGACATGGGGCTGGTGTTTGCGGCGGCGGCGCATCAGTTCGCCTGCGCCATGCCCATCGCCGAGTTCGCCTCGGAGCAGATCAAGCGCGAAGTCCTGCCCAAGCTGGCCAGTGGCGAGTTCATCGGTTCCAACGCGATCACCGAGCCCGAGGCCGGGTCGGATTCGAGCAACCTGAAAACCCGGGCCTGGCTACAGGCCGACGGCAGTTATCGCCTCAGCGGGCACAAGAGTTTTGCCGGCAATGCGCCGATCGCCGACATCTTCGTGACCTATGCCACCAGCAACCCCGAGTACGGCGCGCTGGGTGTCAGCGGTTTCGTGGTGCAGCGCCATACGGCGGGCATCCGCGTCAGCGATCCGCTGAGCAAGGTGTGCCTGAAGAGCTGTCCGGCCGGTGAAGTGTTCTTCGATGATTGCCCGGTACCTGCAATCAATCGCCTGGGCGAGGAAGGGCAAGGCAGGCAGGTATTCCAGAGTTCGATGGGGTGGGAGCGTGCCTGCCTGTTCGCGGCATTCCTCGGAATGATGGAGCGCCAGTTGGCCCAGACCATCGAACACGCCCGTACCCGTCGCCAGTTCGGCAAGCCAATTGGCGACAACCAGGCGGTTTCCCATCGCATCGCCCAGATGAAGCTGCGCCTGGAATCGGCCCGACTGCTGCTGTTCAGGGCGTGCTGGGGCATGGACCAGGGTGAACCGGGGCAACTGAACATCGCCCTGTCGAAGCTGGCGATCAGCGAAGGGGCACTGGCATCGAGCATCGATGCGATCCGGGTCTTCGGCGGCAAGGGCTGCCTGGATGCCTTTGGCATCGAGTCGATGCTGCGCGACTCCATCGGCACCACGATCTTTTCCGGCACCACCGACATGCAGCACGAGATCATCGCCCGGGAGCTCAAGCTATGAAGCTGATACATGAACGGGTAATGCACAGCATTGCCCGCTATCCCCAGCATCTGGCGGTGGTGGACGAGCAGCACGGGCTGAGCTACGAAGCACTGGAAGCGCGGACCAGGGAATTCGTCGCGATGTTCTGTGCCCTGGGGGTGAAGCAGGGGCAGCGGGTCCTGCTGTGGGCGCACAAGTCGGCGGAACTGGTGGCGGTGATGCAGGCGGCCCTGCGGCTGGGCGTGGTGTACGTTCCCATCGATCCGATGAGCCCGGTGGCGCGCCTGGAAAAGATTGCCCATGACTGCCAGGGCGTGCTGGTCATCTGCACCGCCGCGCGGCTGCCGGAACTGGCCACTCCCGAGCTGCAACCGCTTCGCTGCGTGGTGCTGGACGACCCGACCTGCACGCACCACTGGCGCAACATCGATGTCGCTGCCAGCCCGGTGCCGCAGGTGCGGATCCAGCCGGATGACCTGGCCTACATCCTCTACACATCGGGGTCCACGGGGGTGCCCAAGGGGGTGGCGCTCAGCCATGGCAACGCCCTGGCGTTTGTCGACTGGGCGTGCCAGCGCTACGCCTTCGCGCCTGGCGATCGTTTCGCCAACCACGCGCCGTTTCATTTCGACCTGTCGGTGCTGGACCTCTATGGCGCGCTCAGTTGCGGCGGCACGGTCTACCTGGTGCCCGAGTCCATCGCGTACTCGCCCCGGTTGTTGACCGACTTTGTCAGGTCCCATGAAATCACGGTCTGGTACTCGGTCCCGTCGGTACTCATGATGATGATGCAAGACGGCGGCTTGCTGGCGGATCGGCAAGCGACCCTGCGGGTCCTGCTGTTTGCCGGCGAGCCGTTCCCGATCAAGCATCTGCGGGAACTGCGTGGGGCCTACCCCGACGTGCGCCTGGCCAATCTTTTCGGGCCTACCGAAACCAACGTGTGCACCGCGTTCGACGTGGTTGCCGTCGATCCCCAGCGCCTGCTGCCGGTGCCGATCGGCACGGCGGCATCGGGCAACCGCGTCTGGGCGCAAAAGGACGATGGCCGTCGCTGCGGGATCGATGAAGAGGGCGAGCTGATCGTCGAGGGACCCACGGTCATGCTGGGTTACTTCGGCAAGTCGCCGCAGCAGGGCCCGTACCGGACCGGTGACATGGTCAGGCAACTGGCCGACGGCAACTACGAATACCTGGGGCGGCGCGACGATATGCTCAAGCTGCGCGGCAACCGCATTGAGCGTGGGGAAGTCGAAGCGGCCTTGCTCGCCCACCCGCTGATCAGCGAGGCCGCGGTCCTGGTGACGGGGGAGGGAATGAACGCCCAGTTGTGGGCCGTGCTGGTTCCCCAGGGCGAGGCCACGTTGTCGATCATCGATCTCAAGCGCCACTGCGCACAACGCCTGCCGCGCTACATGATCATCGACAAGATGCTGTGCCTGGACGCGCTGCCGCGCAATGCCAATGGCAAGGTCGATCGTTTTGCCCTGGCTCGGCGAGTGGAGGAATGAACATGCAGACGCCGTCACGCCTGGATCAGGACCTGTGGTTTCCCTATGCCAGCCGACCACGGGGCAAGATGCGGCTGTTCACCTTTCCCTATGCCGGAAGCGGGGCGTCGGTGTTCCATCGCTGGTTCCTGCCGCTCTACGACCAGGTCGACCTGTATGCCTTGCAGTTGCCAGGCCGGGAAGGGCGCAGCCGGGAAACCCCGTATGTCGACCTGCAGGTCGCGGCCAATGCCGTAGCCGATTGCCTGGAGCCGTTCAGCGATGACATTCCCTGCTGTTTCTTCGGACACAGCATGGGGGCACTGCTGGCGTTTGCGGTCGCCGAGGTGCTGCAGCAGCGCCAGCGCCGCCTGCCCTTGCAGCTGGTGCTGTCGGGCATGGTCGCGCCCCATGTGCCGCAACGGGTTGCCCCGCTGCATCGGATGCCGGCGCAGCAGGCCACGGCCGTCCTGCAAGCGATGGGGGGCGTGCCTGCGGTGGTGCTGGCCGAGGAGGACCTGATGCAGATGTACCTGCCCATCATCCAGGCGGATATCGCGATGGTTCATTCCCATGTCGGCGCGCGCGTCAGCGCCCTGGACACCGACATCACCTGCCTGAGCGGCACCGATGACCTGATCGCGCCGCCCGAATTCATGCAGCCGTGGCGCAACTACACCCGCTGCGGTTTCGAGCAGTTCGTGTTTCCCGGCGGGCATTTCTTCCTCGACGGGCCTGTCATGTCCCGGGTCAAGTCCGTGCTGGGTGCTGCCATGCGCCAGCGGGCCGGCAGCCTGGCAAGTTGAGGGGGTTATCGGGCAATGGCCGCGAGCCCGGATCTGGCAAACAGCTTGAAATGGGTCTTCAGGGCATCCGCATCGTGCTGCAGCACGGCCTGGAGCGGGCTGGCTTGCTGGCGGTCGATCACCGCGAGCATGAGGCAGGGCGCAATGATGCTGATAACGCAGCGCGCCAGTGCCGGATCGCCCGGTGCGAAGCCGGTGATCTCGCTGATGATCGCCCCCAGCAGGCGAAACTTGGGCATGACTTCTTCCTGGACAAGGCTGGAAAAATGGATCGTAGGCGACAGGATTTCCCGTGCACAGACCTTGCTTTGCCAGCTTTGCTCATCGAGCACCCGGCTGACGATGGTATCGATGAACACATCGAGCTTGGTCTGCGCCGGTTCATCGCTGCCAGCGAGCTGCGCCAGGGTGTCGACGTTGACCAACTGCTGGTGTCCTTCGATCAGCACGGCCTTGTACAGCTCTTCCCGGCTGCCGAAGTGATAGTTGATGGCCGCGAGATCGGCGCCGGCTTCCTCACAGATGAGCTTGCTCGCGGTGGCGGCATAGCCATGCAGGGCAAACAGCCGGGCAGCCACCTCGAGGATGCGGATTCTGGTGTGTTCGCCGTCGCTTCTGCTGGTTCTGCGTCGAGTGCTCATGGGGTTCCTCGTTCTCGGGCCTAGGGGTTGCTTCATGGCCAGTATCTGTTATTTTCCAATTTCAATTCAAATTGAATTTTAATTAGGATCTGGCAAACAAAGGACTCATGGATGAAGAAGCAGTTGATTGCAGGGGTTGTCGTGTTGCTGGCGGTAACGGCAGGGGCTTGCTGGTGGTTCCTCGGTCCCGAGGAAGAGGACGATCGCCTGAAGCTGTATGGCAACGTCGATATCCGCCAGGTCTCCCTGGCTTTTGAAGGGAGCGAGCGCATTGCCGCGCTGCATGCCGAGGAGGGCGACCTGGTGCAGGCCGGACAGGTGCTGGCCGAGCTCGACACGCGCACGTTGCGCCTGGAAATAGCCCGCTCCAAGGCCCGGATCAGCGCCCAGGAACAGGCGCTGCTGCGCCTGAAGAATGGCTCCCGGCCCCAGGAGGTCGAACAGGCCAGGTCGCGCTTCGATGCCGCCCAGGCCGAAGCGCAACTGGCCCAGCTGGAACAGCAGCGCCTGCGTCGAATCGCCGACGAGACCCAAGGCAAGGGCGTGAGCCAGCAACGCCTGGACCAGGCCGCTGCCCGTCTGCGGGTGGCCAAGGCCCAGGTCCAGGAGCAGCGCGAGTCCTGGAACCTGGCCAAGATCGGGCCGCGGGACGAGGACATCGCCCAGGCGACGGCCGACCTGCAAGTCTCCAGCGCCGATCTCGACCTGTTGGAGCATTACCTCGCACGGGCCCAGCTCAAGGCCCCGACCCAGGCGCGGGTACGCTCGCGCCTGCTCGAGCCTGGCGACATGGCCTCTCCTGCGCGTGCGGTATTCGCCCTGGCGCTGACCGATCCCAAATGGGTCCGGGCCTATGTCAATGAGCGTCAGCTGGGCCAGGTGCGGCCGGATCAGCCCGCGCGGGTATTCACCGACAGCTTTCCCGACCAGGCCATCGACGGCAAGGTCGGGTACATCTCCTCGGTGGCCGAGTTCACCCCGAAATCGGTCGAGACGCAGGACTTGCGCACCAGCCTGGTCTACGAGATCCGGGTGCTGGTCAAGGACCCTGACGACCGTCTGCGGCTTGGCATGCCGGCCACCGTCTACCTCGACCAGGCGCCTGGCGCGGGGGCCACGCCATGAATGCCGCAGTCGCCACGGTCCGGGCCGCCGACGTGGTCAAGCACTTCCAGGCTGGCGCCCGGCAGCAGCTGGCCCTGGACCGGATTTCCCTGGAGGTACCCAGTGGCCGGTTGAGTGCGCTGGTCGGCCCCGATGGCGCCGGAAAGACCACCTTGCTGCGGCTGATCGCCGGGTTGATGAAGGCCGATGCCGGACAACTGAGCGTACTGGGCCTGGATGTCGGCGCACAGCCACAGCAGGTGCAGGATCGCATCAGCTACATGCCCCAGAAGTTCGGGCTGTACGAAGACCTGACTGTCCAGGAGAACCTGGAGCTTTATGCCGACCTGCACGGTGTCTGCGGTCCGCAGCGTGACGAGCGGTTTTCCCGACTGCTGCAGATGATGGACCTCGAGCGATTCCGCAGCCGGTTGGCCGGGCAACTTTCCGGCGGCATGAAGCAGAAACTGGGGCTGGCCTGCACGCTGGTCCGTTCTCCGCAGCTGTTGCTGCTGGACGAACCCACGGTAGGGGTGGACCCTCTGTCGCGCCGGGAACTGTGGAGCATCATCGAGCAACTGATCGAACAGGAAAACCTGACGGTGCTGATCAGCACCGCCTACATGGACGAAGCCCAGCGTTGCGCCCAGGTGTTCGTGCTGTACCAGGGACGGTTGATCGCCCAGGGCCCACCGGCCCATCTGTGCGAGCTGGCGCAAGGCATGTGCTACGGGGTCGTCCCGCGCCACGGCACACCGGCCAGGTCGCTGCAGGCACGTTTGCTCGATGACCGCGAGCACGTCATCGACGCGGTGCCTGAAGGTGGCAAGGTTCGTTTCATTCGCGATGCCCGCGCTTCATTAGCGCAGATCGAGCCCCTGGCCGACCTGGCCGAGCCCCGGGCCCTGGCAGCACGCCTGGAAGATGGTTTCATGGTGCTGCTCAGGCAACAGGTCAAAGACGCCGTCGTGGTGACTGCAGAACCGCCGCCGGCGGCCAACGACAGCGCGGATGACATCGCAGAGGAGCGTGCGGTGGTGATCGAGGTCCGTGACCTGGTGCGCAAGTTCGGCGACTTCACCGCGGTTGCCAACACCTCGTTCCAGGTCCTGAAGGGCGAGATCTTCGGTTTGCTGGGCCCCAACGGCGCCGGCAAGACCACGACATTCCGCATGCTCTGCGGTTTGCTTCCAGCCTCCAGTGGCTACCTGGAAGTCGCCGGCGTCAACCTGCGTACCGCGCGGGCGGCCGCGCGACGCAAGATTGGCTACGTATCGCAGAAGTTCGCCCTGTACGCCAACCTGTCGGCCGTGGAAAACCTGCGTTTCTTCGGCGGCGCCTATGGCCTGCATGGGGCCCGGTTGCACGAGAGGATGGCGCTGATGCTCGAGCAGTTCGACCTCGACGAGCACAAGCATGCCCGCAGCGGCGAGTTGCCCGGTGGCTACAAGCAGCGCCTGGCCATGGCGGTCGCACTACTGCACGAACCGCAGATCCTGTTCCTCGACGAGCCCACCAGCGGCATCGATCCCCTGGCCCGCAGGGCCTTCTGGCGACGGATCACCGCCCTGGCACAAAGCGGCACCACGATCGTCATCACCACCCATTTCATGGAAGAGGCCGAGTACTGCGATCGCATCGTCATCCAGGATGCCGGACGCCTGTTGGCCCTGGGCACTCCTGAGCAAGTGCGCCAGCAGGGCAGCGAGGCGCTGGCCGACATGGACAGTGCGTTCATTGCCGTTGTCGAGCGAGCCCGGGCACAAGCCCGTGCCACAGGGCAGTAAGGAGCCGCCATGTCCGAACTCAATGGATCTGCATCAGGTTTCAGGCGCCGCTTGGTGGCGCTGACCAAGAAGGAGTTCCGCCAGTTGTTGCGGGACAAGAGCAACATGGCCATAGGCGTGATCCTGCCCATCGTGCTCATCCTGATATTTGGCTACGGCCTGTCGCTGGATATTCGCAATACGCCACTGGCCGTGGTCCTGGAAGACAGTTCGCCCGTCGCCAGGGAGGTGGTGGCCAAGCTCGAAAGCTCCGCCTACTTCGCGGTCACCCGAGTCACCAGCATGGCCGAGGCGCAGGCACTGATGGACAAGCGCCGGGTCGATGGCATCGTGCGGGTGCCGGCCGACTTTTCCAGGCGGCTCGAACAGCATGACGCGCGCTTGCAGTTGTTGCTGCATGGCGCCGATGCCAACAGCGCGGCGACGTTGGGGCGCTATGTCAGAGGCGCACTGGCGGTCTGGCAACAGCAGCGGCTGGATCGGACTCTGCAGGCACCCGCCTCGGGGCGGGTGGTGATCGTGGAACGCATGTGGTTCAACGCGGCCAACAGCAGTACCTGGTATCTGGTTCCCGGGCTGATCGCCCTGATCATGACGCTGGTGGGGGCGTTCCTGACGTCACTGGTGCTGGCTCGCGAGTGGGAGCGGGGCACGCTTGAGTCGCTGTTCGTCACCCCGGTCAAGTCGATCGAGATCCTGCTGGCCAAGATCATTCCCTACTTCGTGGTCGGCCTGCTGGGATTGCTGATGTGCCTGGTCTCGGCGCGGCTGCTGTTCCAGGTACCGATCCAGGGCTCGCTGGTGCTCTTGCTGTTCAGCTCGATGCTGTACCTGCTGGTAACCCTGGGAATCGGCCTGCTGATCTCGGCGAAGACCCGCAACCAGTTCCTGGCGAGCCAGATCGCGATCATCTTCAGCTTCCTGCCGGCGTTGATGCTGTCGGGGTTCCTGTTCGATCTGCGCAACGTGCCGACATTCATCCGCGTGGTCGGCTCGATCCTGCCGGCGACCTATTTCATGGAGCTGGTGAAGACCCTGTTCCTGGCGGGCAACAACGGGCCGCTGGTGCTGAAGAACCTGGCGATCCTCACAGCCTATGCAGTGTTGCTCCTGAATGCGGCACGTCTTTGCACGCGCAAGAAGCTGGATTGAAGCCATGGAAAAGTTGATGAATTTCGTGCGTGAACTGCTGTTCCTGTTCCAGAAGGAATGCCTGGCCATCGTCAAGGACCCGGCCAACCGAGTGATCCTGATCGCCCCGGCGATCGTCCAGTCGCTGCTGTTCGGTTATGGCGCGACCTATGACCTGAACCATGTGCCCTATGCCGTGCTGGACCAGAGCCAGGGACGTGCTTCACGGGAACTGGTGGCCCGCTTCGATGCCTCCGGGGTCTTTGCCCGGGCAGCCACGCTGACCAGTGTCGACGAGATCGCCCCGGCGATCGACCAGGGCGAGGCCTTGCTGGTGCTGCACATTCCCGCCGACTTCGAGGAACGCCTGGGGCGCCATGAAGAGGCGGGCCTGCAGTTGGTGCTGGACGGGCGCAACTCCACGACGGCGGGAATGGCTGCCGGGCACATCGCCAACCTGGTGGGCGACTTCAACCAGCAGTTCCTGGGGGCTGCCAATGCTCCCGTGCGGCTGGAGACCCGCGCCTGGTTCAATCCCAACCTGCAGACGCGCTGGAACATCGTGCCTGGCTTGATCGCGGCCTTGAGCATGATCCAGACCTTGATGATGGCGGCCCTGTCGGTGGCCAGGGAGCGCGAGCAGGGCACGTTCGACCAGTTGCTGGTCACGCCGCTCACGCCCTTCGTGATCCTGCTGGGCAAGGCCATGCCCTCGGTGCTGATCGGCTTGCTGCAATCGAGCCTGATCCTGTTGGTCGGGTTGTTCTGGTTCGAGATTCCCATGATCGGCTCCGTGCTCGACCTGTACCTGGGGTTGTTCGTCTTCACCAGCGCTTGCGTGGGCATCGGTCTGTCCATCTCGGCGCTCTCGGCCAACATGCAGCAAGCGATGGTGTACACCTTCGTGCTGATGATGCCGCTGATCCTGCTGTCCGGGCTGATCACTCCAGTGCACAGCATGCCGCAGGCCCTGCAGCTTTTGACCTACCTCGACCCGCTGCGCTTCGCCATCGACCTGGTCAGGAGGATCTACCTGGAAGGGGCGACCCTGGCCGATGTCTCCTGGAACCTGGTGCCCATGTTTGCCGTCGCGCTAGTGACCCTGCCTCTGGCGGCCTGGCTGTTTCGCAATCGTTTGGTTTGAATTGGCTTGATAAGGAATGTCATGAAAACGACTCATTCTGGATACCTGCTCGGTGGACTGGCAGCGGCATTGATGATGGCGCTCTCGGCCTGCACCGTTGGCCCCGACTTCAAGGCGCCCGAGGTGCAAAGCCCGCAGCGATGGGAGGACTGGCACAGCGGCCCGACGGCCACACCGGGGCCCGGGCAACCCTCCGTGGCGACGTCAAAGGGGGTCGCCGGTCACTGGTGGCAGGTTTTCAACGATCCGGTGCTGGACCGGCTGCAGGCCCAGGTGCAGGCGGACAACCCGGACCTGCAGACGGCCTTGCTGCGATTTGCCCAGGTGCGCCTGCAACGCCGGATCGTCGCGTCCCTGGAGACACCCGAGGTGTCTTTCTCGGCGGCGGCTACGAGAAACCGGCAAAGCCGCTATGCGCCGAACAATCGGATGCTCGAAGCCCTGGGGGGCGACCGCGATGCCCTGGAAAAGGCCCTGACCGACCCCTACAGCCTGTACCAGGCCGGTTTCGACGTTTCCTGGGAGCTGGATATCTGGGGCCGGGTGTCGCGCCTTGGCGAAGCGGCCCAGGCCGACGTCGATGGCGCCGCCGCAACCCTTGACGATGTGCTGCTGAGCGTGTCCAGCGAGCTGGCCAGGAACTACCTTGAAGTGCGCACGGCTCAACGCCAGACCAGCCTGCTGGAACAGGAGGCGCGGATTCTCGAGGCCCATCTGCAAGTGGTTGCGGTACAGGCCCGCGAGGGCGAGGAGGACGGGTTCGCGGTGGAGCGCCAGCAAGCGCGCCTGGCGGCGCTCAATGCCCAGATTCCGGGCTGGAAGACCTTGCACACCCAGGCGGCCAACCGGATCGCTCTGCTGCTGGGCCAGCATCCGGGCAGCCTGGACACCTTGCTGGCCGATACAGCCGATAACGCCCTGGGCAGCCCGCTACCCAACCTGCAGCTGGGGGTGCCTGCCGAGCTGGCGCGCGAGCGCCCGGATATCCGCGCCGCTCAAGCCCGGTTGCACCGGGCCACGGCCGGTATCGGCGTGGCCGAGGCGCAGCTTTATCCCAGCGTGATGCTGGGGGCCGACGTGGGTTTCGAGTCCTACAAGAGTGGCCAGTTCGCCGACTGGAGCAGCCGAAGCTGGTCCGTGGGGCCTCGCCTGGACCTGCCGCTGTTCGACCGCGGGCGGCGCAGCAATACCGTGGTCTTGCGCAAGCTCGAACAGCAGGAGGCGGCCGTGGCGTTCCACCAGACCGTGCTGGCAGCCTGGCAAGAGGTGGACGACGCCTTGAGCCGTTATCACAACGAGTACCAGCGTGCCGAGCATCTCAAGGACAGCTACGACAGCAAGGCCCGCACCTACGAGTGGACTCGCGCCAGGTACGCCGCCGGCGATGCCAGCTACCTGGACGAACTGGATGCCCAGCGCACGTTGCTCGAGGCCCAGCGTGACCTGGTCAACAGCGCCAGCCAGCTCAGGACGCACTTGATCAGCATCTACAAATCCGTGGGCGGGCACTCCACCTGACCCCGGGCCATACAGCGACCCAACCTCAGCCTCCAGACCGACTTTCCTGACGGAATAGGAAAACATGCAAATGGACGACTTCTACAAGATCGCGTTGTTCTCATCCCTGATACTGATCGTTCCGGGGCCTTCGAATACGCTGCTGCTGGCTTCGGGCTTCAAGTTCGGCGTGCTGCGGTCCTTGCCCCTGGCGCTGGTCGAGATGCTCGGCTACACCGTTTCGATCTGTACCTGGGGCTGGGGGCTGGTGCTGCTGTCCCAGGACCATCCGTGGCTGATCCACCTGATCAAGCTCTGCTGTGCGTGCTACATCGCGGCGCTGGCCCTCAAGACCTGGAAGACCTCGGGTATCGATGCCCACCAGGCGGATCGGTTTGAAAACTGGCCGCGTCATCTGCTGATCGCGACCCTGCTCAATCCCAAGGGGTTGATCTTCGCCAGCGTGATCTTCCCGGCCAGCTCGTTTGCCAGTGTCCCGGGGTTCGCGGGGTCATTGGGCGCATTCTTCGTGGCACTGGCGCCCATCGCCTTGCTGTGGATTTCGCTGGGGGCGGGCATCCGGGCGCAATACTTCGGACGAGTGTCTGGCCCGTTGTTCTCAAGAGTCACGGCCATCGTGCTGGCGCTGTTCTCGGCAACGCTCACCTACACCGTCGTTCGGGCGGTATAGGACCATCGGCGCACAGCGACCCTGGAGCATCGCCCGCTGCGTTGGCAAACCCCGTGCTTGCAGGTGATAGAGTGGCCGCGGTGCCGACCGGCACCTGGACACTGTCTGCCTGGCAGCGCTTGCCGGGCACGCCATCAAGGGATAATGAATGTCGCTGATTTCGCAACGTGTCGAGCTGGCCCGCCAGGGTGCCAACGACAAGGTGATTTGCCGCATGGCCTCGGGCTGGGCGGTCATGGGGGATGTGCAGTTCCTGCCGGGCTACTGCCTGCTGCTGCCTGATCCTGTGGTACCGAGCCTGAACGATCTGGATGCCCAGGCCAGGGCGGCCTACCTGCTGGACATGGCCCGTATCGGCGACGCCGTACTGCAGGCCACCGGGGCCCTGCGCATGAACTATGAAATCCTCGGCAATTCGGAACCGGAACTGCATTGCCACCTCTTTCCCCGTTATGCCAGCGAGCCTGAAGACAAGCGCCGGATGCCCGTCTGGTTCTACGACTGGAAGACCGCGGTGGCCTACACGGAGTCCGAACACGGGGAGTTGCGCAAGCGCATCGCGCAGTTGCTCGAAGCCGCTCGCTGATCCTTTGGGGCGGCCAGGTCAATGCAATCAGGCCCAACAGGCGTGAGCTTGGCCGCCTCGCGCCAGTGGCTGGGTCGAGGCCAGGTTTCGGTTATCCTCTGAGCCTGTTCGAGTTGTGGAGTGGCGCGCATGACCCTCGACCCTCTTCTGCCTGATGATCAGGCACAGGCTGAGCACACCCGCCGGACCATCCTGCTCTATCACCAGGCCTGGAAGCAGCGTGACCTGGAGGCGGTGATGAGGCTGTATCACCCGGATGTGGAGTACCACGACTTCTCGAGCCATCAGGTGGTGCGCCTGCCCGAGCTTCGAGACTTCGTGCAGTCCAGCCTGCCGCACCTGAGCGGTGAACTGCTGGAGCATACCGATCGGATTCGCATCGACGGCCATACGGCATTCATCCAGTACCGCATCTGCCTGCGCGGTGGCAACGATCTGCTTTCGTTTCGGGCCAGTGAAGCGATCACCGTGCTCGACGGCCTGGTCTGGAGGGTCAATGAGTACGCCAACCTGGAGCGGGCCGGTGAAGTGGCCTCGACGGTTGGCCGCCCCGCACTCAGCCGCTTGGGCCTGTCAACGCGCCAGATAGGGATTCTGGCGGGCGACCTGGAAGACTATTTCCAACGCCAGCGGCCCTACCTTGACCCCGAGCTGAACCTGCAGCAGGTGGCCGATGCCACGGGTTATACCCGTAACCAGGTATCCCATTTGCTCAATCAGGTGCTGGGGCAAAGCTTCTATCGCTACGTCAATCAAGCCCGCCTGAAACACTTGCTCAATGCCCTGGAGCAGGACTGCGATAGTGCGCGGGTGGATGGGCTGGCCTTCGCTGCCGGGTTCAACTCCATTTCGGCCTTCTACAAGTGCTTCCGCGAGCATCTGGGAATGACGCCCAAGGCTTATCTGAAGCAGTTTTCTACGCGGGCCCGCAGGCAAGACACACCTCGCAGCAGTTGATTAACCTCATTCCCGTCGTTGTCGAGCCGTGTCGGCAAGTTCCTCGAACCCGGGCCCGGGAGTCGCGGGATCCCTGCACCGAAAGACGCTGCGCATGAAGCTCCCAAGGGCAATAGGGAGGTCGCCTGCAATCGGCATCCTCAAGTTTTCAGTGGTTACCTAAAACAATAATCAAAGAGGTGATGTCATGCTGAAAAAGCTATTTCCCCTTTTATTGATCGCGTCCGCGAGTCACGCAGCTGGAGAGCTCAGGGTCTACAACTGGAGTGGTTATGTGGCCGACGACACCCTGTCCGGTTTCAAGGCGCAAACTTCCATCCAGGCGCACTACGACGTCTACGACAGCAACGAGATACTGGATGCCAAGTTGATGACCGGCCGCTCCGGCTACGACGTGGTATTTCCTTCGAGTCACTTCATGGCGCGGCAAATCGAAGGCGGCGCATTGAAAAAACTCGACAAGAGCAAACTCCCCAACTGGAAGAATCTTGACCCCGAACTGCTTCAGGCCACCGCGGTGAATGATCCGGGCAACCAGTACGGATATCCGTATGTATGGGGCACGACCGGAATCGGTTACAACGTCGAGAAAGTGCGTGCGGTCCTTGGCCCGGATCAACCGATGGACAGCTGGGACCTGATCTTCAAGCCGGAGCTTTTGCAGAAGCTGGCCAAGTGTGGGGTCGCGGTATTGGACAATGCCCCGGAGATGTTGCCGATCGCGCTCCATTACCTGGGCCTTCCCCACCACAGCACCAACGTCGAGGACTACAAGAAGGCCAAGCTGTTGTTGGAGCAGATGCGCAAGAACGTCACCTACTTTCATTCCGGCAAGTATGTTTCCGACCTGGCCAATGGCGATATCTGCCTGGTGCTGGGTTTTTCCGGTGATGTGCTGCAGGCTGCCGACAGCGCTCGCGAGGCGAAGAATGGTATCCAGATCGATTATGTCGTTCCCAGGGAGGGCGCGCCGACCTGGTTCGACATGGTGGCCATGCCTGCCGATGCACCCAATGAAGAGGCTGCCTACGCCTTCATGAACTACCTGTTGCAACCTGAAGTCATGGCGGCGGTGACCAACTCGATCAAGTACGCCAACGGTAACCAGGCGGCCGGGGCGTGGGTTCATCCGGATATAAGGTCGGACAACAAGGTATATCCGTCGCCGCAGATATTCGGCAAGTTGTATGCGTTGCAAGCCGTTCCACCGAAAATCGATCGATTGCGCACGCGGATCTGGAACAGTGTCGTGACTGGCAACTGACCGCGACTATCTGCGATCGAACGTTGGTCTTGGTGTAGCCGGGTGATATCGGCCTGCACGTTCCCCGGTCATGTGCGCCTGGCACGAAATGTCTGGCCCGTGATTATCATCGCGGTGCCTGTGACATGGACGCTGGCGATGTCGTTTATAACGATCTCAAGTCCGCTGATGCTGGCAAACAGGTAAAAGAACAGCTCGAAGTAGAGATAGTCACGGATCAGGCTGGCGGCCAGGTCCGGTTCGTTCTTGAGCAATTGCCTGAAACCCGGGTAATCCAGCTGTTGCAGTGGCGCAATGTCTGCATACCCCTGCGCCTTGTCATCAATCCGGCATTCGCTGATGAATCCGTCGGCGCATTCGAGAAAGCGTGCAGGAAGTTCATCGTGGTCTATTTCCAGCGTGTAGGGGGTCGTTTCAAGGATCGAGGTCTCCCCGAAGCCCAGGCTTCTATAGCTGACGGTGCCGGGTTCGACGCGCTTGCCTGCCGAAGTGAACTTCATGGGGTGGTTCCATTTCCTGCGCGGGGTGGATTGTCGTGGTGATCTTCCAGCGGGGCCTGCCAGTCGCTGTTGTCGGCAACGTAATACAGCATGTAGTTGGAATGGACCACTGATCCTGTCGTCACTGCCTGGTCGAAACATGCCTGGAGCGCCTGCTGATCGGCAAACCCGTAGTCTGCAAGCCCAGGTCCGGCAAAACCGGCCAGCCTCGAGACGGTCACTCCGTCGATCTGTGCATGCTCGCCAAAATCGAAGTCCACGATGCCTGACGGCAGGTGAACGGCGCAGCCGTAGCCATGCTTGAAGTAACGAATACCTCCGGCAAGTTCGCCCTGGTCCGCAATATCGCTTGCCAACCAGTCGACGTTGCTGACGGGCAAGGCAATGCCGGACTGGCGGATCAGCTCGACGGCGCTACGGACCCTGGCCTGGTAGTCGTGAATCAGTCGGGCGAGGTCAGGGTGCATGTCGAGGCTCCAGGCGCCCGTGCCCGTGATAGTCGAGCATTTCCCGCATGGCCGGGCAGAGCTGTTCTTGTGAGGCCATTTGCCAGAATGTTTTTTCCCCCAGCAGTGACTCGAAGCCTTCGATCAATGCCTGGGCTGCGTTGTGGTGGCCCGCGCGTAGCCATGTTCGGCATAGCTGCCGGTTCTCTTCCCTGGACAACCTGGCGCCCTGCAACAGGATCAGGGTGTAGCGCACGTTCAGCGGCCACAGCTCCTTGAGAAAATCGATTCGCTGTGCACTTGGCAAACTCGCCAGCCACTGTCGTACCGGCTTGTCGAGCTGGCTTGTGCCTGTTCGGCAGGCCAGTTGTGCGGGAGTGAACTGAAGGTGGTCCATGTTGCTTGATGCCCTGCAAAGCTGGAGGAGGGTAGGTCGATGCCTTCAAAAATATACCAGGCAGCAGCCCGATGCCGATCGGTTACCCCATAAATGCGCGTTACCGTTCACGACCATCGCGAGCAAGCTTCGCTCCTACAGTGGATCACTTTTTCTTAACTGACTGGCATTGAGGCAGCAGCCTGCCTTGGTGCTCCACCTGGCCCACCACGGCGAGCCTGCGAGGCTGCGCCCGGTCGCGCAGCGGCCGCAGAACCTCGACCCTGCGCGCCCCCTGGCGGGCGGCTTCAGGCCGTTGCTCAATTTGTGAATGAAGCTTTTATGACAAAAGTTCGGTAGCACATCGCCACGCACGTCTTGGGTATGTAACGCGCTTGAGGGGGCCGCCAGGCCACTTTTCTTAAGCCGAGGCGGGACGCCGGGAGTGAGGCTATGGGGACTATGGAACGCTACTCGAAAGTGGGCATGCAGGAGCTGGACCAGAGGCTGTCGAAGATCGTCGAGGCGGCGCGCAAGAAGCCGGTATCGGTCTATCGCTATGGGGCGCCGTGGGTCTGGATCGTGTCCCAGGATGACTGGCAGGGCGCCTTGAAGGAGGTCTCCAGCTATATCCCCGCGGGGCATTCGCTGGTGTTGCTGCGCCCGCAGATCGAGGAATTGCTGGATCGGCATGCCGAGCTGTTCGAGGCCCTCAATGCCGAGGCCGGCCTGCTCATCGCGCCACGCACGGTGATGCACATCCTGTTGTTGCAGCTCCTGTACTCGGTGCCCAGCGAACAGCAGCTCTACGAGCAGTTGAACTACAACCTGCTGTTTCGCTGGTTCGTCGGCCTGGGCCTGAACCAGAAAGTCTGGAGCTTCAGCGTCCTGAGCCGCGATATCGCCGCCCTGCTGAACAACCCGCGGGCAGTGCACTTGATCCACCAGATCATCGGTGACGTGTTCTGCAAGGCCTTGCTGCAGATGCCGGAGTTCTCGCTGAACTTCGCGTTGCTGCACACCTGGCTGGCACGCCACGACAACACCTCGATCACCAGCAATTGAATCAGCCAAACGCTGTACAGACGGCGACGGCAATGCGCGTGCGCGCGCCAATTTTCAGACTTCTAGGGGGCGGTGTGGAGCATTCGGGCAAATCAGGACGACCGGGCAGTAGCGGGCGCTGGTGGCCGTTGTGCGGCTGGTTGGCATGGCTGGCGCTGGCGCCGGCGGTGCAGGCCGAGGAGGGCGGGCCAGTGCCTGCCGAGGTAGCGCAGGAGGCCCAGGCCCCGACGCGCCTGGTGGACGTCAACGAGTACTTCGTGCGTGGCAACACGGTGCTCGATGCCCGGGCCATCGAGGAGGCGGTGTACCCGTTCCTCGGGCCGCAAAAGGCCCTGGCCGATATCGAGGGCGCCCGCGATGCCTTGCAGAAGGTCTACCAGGCCCGGGGCTACCAGTCGGTGTACGTCGAGTTGCCGGAACAGAAGGTCGAGGATGGCATCGTCTACCTGCAAGTCAGCGAGACCAAGGTCGGTCGGGTGCGAGTGGTAGGGGCCAAGCACTATTCGCCGCTGGAGATCCGCGAACAGGTGCCGGCGCTGCAGGAAGGCCAGGTGCCGGACTTCGCCACGGTGCAGAGCCAGCTGGCGGGGCTCAACCGCGGTGCCGGACGCCAGGTCATGCCCTTGGTACGCGAGGGCCAGCGCCCGGGAACCATGGATGTGGACTTGCAGGTGGAGGACAAGAACCCCTGGCGTGCCAGCGTCGGCCTGAACAACGACTACAGCGCCGACACCGAGAAGCTGCGCACCGTGGTCAGCGTCGGCTACGACAACCTCTGGCAGCTGGGCCACAGCGTGTCCCTGACCTATTTCACTGCCCCCCAGGACACTTCCAACGCCAAGGTCTGGTCCGGTTCCTACACCGCGCCCCTGAGCGATCGCTGGAGCTTGCAGTTCTCCGGTTACCAGTCCGACAGCAACATCGCCACCATCGGTGGCAGCAACGTGCTGGGCAAGGGCCACTCCTATGGGGTCTCGGCAATCTATGCCTTGCCAGCCAGCGACCAGTGGGCCAACTCGCTGTCGGTGGGCGTGGACTTCAAGGACTTCGAGGAGGAGATGCGCTTTGGCCGCAGCAGCGACCAGATCCCGCTCAAGTACGCCCCACTGACCTTTGGCTACAACGGCTACCGCTACAGCGAGAAGTCGCAGTTGGGCCTGGGCCTGAACCTGGTGATCGGCACCCGGCGCTTCTTCGGCTACGGCAGCGACGCCCGGGAGTTCCAGTACAAGCGCGACGAGGCCAGTGCCAGCTTCTCGGTACTCAAGGGCGACGCCAGCTTCACCTACACCTTCGCCAACGACTGGCAGTCGGCGTCCAAGGCGGCGTTCCAGCTGGCCTCGGGGCCCCTGGTCTCCAACGAACAGTATTCCGCTGGCGGCGCCACCTCGGTGCGCGGCTACCTGGCTGCCGAGCGTACCGGGGACGAGGGTTACCTGTTTTCCCAGGAGCTGCGCACGCCGTCCCTGGCCAAGTTCCTTGGCAGCTACGTGCAGGAGTGGCGCTTCTATGCCTTTGCCGAAGGCGCACGTCTGCGCCTGCACGAACCGCTGGTGGAGCAGGAAGACGAATACAGCCTGGCCAGCGTCGGCCTGGGCACCCGCGCCAGCTTGAGCAAGTGGCTGTCCGGCAGCCTGGACTGGGGCTACCCGCTCAAAGACGGGCCCAACACCCAGAAATACGACCCCCGCCTGCACTTCAGTGTGCAAGCCACGTTCTGATTTTTTACGGAGAACCCTTCCATGCAACGCTTATTCCTGAGCCTGTTGATCTGCCTGGGCTTCGTGCTCCCGGCCACGGCCCATGCCTGGTGGCAGGACGACTGGCACTACCGCAAGCAGATCACCGTCGACACCACCCCCCAGGGAGCGGCCATCAACGAGGCCTTGGGGCGCACTGCACTTCTGGTGCGCCTGCACACCGGCAACTTCACCTTCGACGGGGTCAAGGAAGACGGCGCCGACCTGCGTTTCGTCGCGGCCGATGACAAGACCGTGTTCAACCACCAGGTCGAGAGCTTCGACCCGTTGATGGGCATGGCGCTGATCTGGGTCGACGTACCCAAGGTCGAAGGCGGCCAGCGCCAGGACATCTGGATGTACTACGGCAACCAGAAGGCGCCGGCCACCGCCAACGGCCAGCTGACTTTCGACCCTGGCTACACAGCGATCTATCACTTCGACGGTGGCAACGGCATCCCGGCCAAGGACACCACCGCCTATGGCAACACCGCGCAGGGCGCCACCGGAGCCAGCATCGACGGAGTGATCGGTCGTGCCTTGCAGTTCAGTGGCCAGCCATTGCTGCTGCCCGCCAGCCCGTCGTTGCAGCACAACGCCGGCGGCGCCTTCACCTTCAGCGCCTGGGTGCGCCTGGACCAGGCCAGTGGCGAACAGCTGCTGCTGGCCCGCCGCGAAGGTGCCGGCAGCCTGCTGATCGGGGTCAACCAGGGCATGCCGTTCGTGGAAGTGGACGGCCAGCGTGCGGTGTCTACCCAGCCGTTGAACCCGGGTCAGTGGCAGCACCTGGCCCTGAGCGGCGAGGGCAGCCGCCTGGCGCTTTACGTCAATGGCCGGGAAACCGCGAGCCTGGCCCAGGCCATCCCGTCCTTCAATTTGCCGCTGGCCATCGGCGCCGACCTGCCGGTTGCAGCAGGGGCCGAGGCCGGCCATTTCCTGCCGTTCACCGGGGCCATGGACGAACTGCGCCTGTCCAAGGTGGCGCGTACCGCAGCGCTGATCCTGGCCGACGCCAGCGCCCAGGGCGCCGAGTCGAAGCTGGTGGCCTACGGGGTCGATGAAGAGCAGTCGGGCTTCGGTTTCGGCAGCCTGGGTTTCCTGCTCAAGGCTGTGCCCGTGGATGCCTGGGTGATCATCTTGGTACTGGTGGCGATGATGCTCCAGTCATGGGTGATCATGCTGCGCAAGAACCGCATGGTCAGCCGGGTCAGCGCCGCAAATACGCTGTTTCGCGAGCAGTTCGCCAAGGTGGGTACGCGCCTTGAGATGTTCGCCGACGACCAGGCCCTGGCCGATCGCCTGGAGCACTCCTCGCTGTGGCGCCTGTACCTGGTGGCGGTGAAGGAGATCCGTACCCGGCGCGAGCAGGGCGCCGACACCTCGTCGGTGTCGGCAGCCACCATCGAGGCCATCCGCTGCTCCATGGACGGGGTGCGCACCCGGGAAAACCAGCAACTGAGCGCCAAGCTCTCGACCCTGTCCAACGCCATCGCCGGCGGCCCGTACATCGGCCTGCTGGGCACGGTGCTGGGGATCATGGTGGTGTTCCTCGGTACCGCCATGGCCGGCGACGTCAACATCAACGCCATCGCCCCGGGCATGGCCGCGGCCCTGCTGGCCACCGCCATGGGCCTGTTCGTCGCGATCCCGGCGCTGTTCGGCTACAACCGCCTGATCACCCGCAACAAGGAAGTGGGGGCCGACATGCGGGTGTTCGTCGACGAATTCATCACCCGCCTGGCGGAGCTGCATGGCGAGAGCCAGCAGCATGAGAACGCCCATTGGCGGGTCAGCCACAGCAACGCATCCGTGCCTGCCTGAGGAGAATTGCCATGGCTTCCGTGAACGCCTCCCATGACGACGAAGACGATGCCGCTGTCGACAGCATCAACATCACGCCCCTGGTGGACGTGCTGATGGTGGTGCTGGTGATGTTCATCCTCACCGCCACGGCCCAGGTCTCGGGCATCCAGATCCACCTGCCCAAGGCCAGCGCCTCGGTGTCGTTGTCCGAGGCCAAGACCAAGGCCATTTCGGTGAACGACGGCGGCCAGGTATTCCTCGATGCCTACCCGGTGACCCTGGGCGAGCTGGAAGAGCGCCTGCGTATCGAGAAAGCCCAGAACCCGGACTTCCCGATCATCGTGCGCGGCGACGCCACGGTGCAGTACCAGAAGGTGATTGAAGTCCTCGACCTGCTGCGCCGCCTGGAGTTGTCCCAGGTCGGGCTGGTCACCGGCAAACCCCAGGGCTGAGTCATGACTGCACAACAACCTATCCAGCTCCCGCCCGTCCGGCACAAACCCGGGGTCGTGCGCCTGCTCAAGTGGGGCCTCGGGCTGCTGCTGGCCGGCGTGGCGGCCTGGCTGCTGTGGCAGTGGGCCAACGACATGGCCGGGGTACGCCGGGAAGCGCCCAAGGTGCCGACCATCATCCCGTTGCCGCCACCACCGCCACCTCCACCGCCGCCGGAAAAGCCCAAGGAACCTGAGCCAGTGGAAGAGAAGGTGCCGGAACCCGAGCCCACGCCAACCCCCGAGGAGGTCAAGCCCGAGGAAGAGGCGCCGCCATCGCCGGCGGACGATCTGGCCAACCCGATGCAGATCGACGGCGACGCCCAGGCGGGTGGCGACGCGTTCAATATCGGCGCCGGCAAGGGCGGTGGCATGGCCGGCTCCGGTGGCGGTGGCCTGGGCACCGGGACCTACAAGCAATACCTGGCAGCGACGTTCCAGCGCGCGCTGCGCGAGGACCCGGAGCTGCGCAAGAAGGCCTACGGGCTGCAGGTGGACCTGTGGCTGGGCGCCGATGGCCAGGTCACCCGAGTACTGCTGGCCAGCTCCAGCGGCGATGCCCAGACCGACGAGCAAGTACTGGCGGCGCTGCGGGCCACGCCACGCTTGAAGGAGCGCATGCCGGCTTCCCTGACCTTGCCTGTGCGCTTGTCCCTCAAGGGCCGGCGTCCGGATTGATCGAACCCCTTTTGCAGTTTCTACAGGAGTTGTGTGCAGATGATTTCCACCCTGAATCGATTGACCCTGGCGCTCGGCATGGTCGCCCTGACCCTGGCCGGCCAGGCCACGGCCGCAGCGGCCGCGCCCTCGGAGAACGCCACGATCAACCTGATCCGTCTGTTGGTGCAGCAGGGGGTTTTGAAGCAGGAGCAGGCCGACGGCCTGATCGCCCAGGCCGAGAAAGAAGCCCAGCAGGCTCGCCAGGCCAACGCTGCAGTGGCCGCCAGCGGGCCTGCGGCGGCGCCGGGGGATGTGCGGGTGCAATACGTGCCGGCCATCGTTCGCGACCAGATCCGCGACCAGGTCAAGGCCGAGGTCATGGCCACCGCCAAGCAGGAGAACTGGGCACAGCCCAACACCTTCCCGGATTGGGTGTCACGCATCACCTTCGACGGCGACATCCGCCTGCGCAGCGAGTCGCGGTTCTTCGCCGACAACAACAGCAACGAGATCGTCGACTACGCCAAGCTCAACGACAGTGGCCCCTATGACGTCAACAAGGACACCAACAGCAAGCTGCCGCCGCTGCTCAACACCCGTGAAGATCGCGACAACCTGTTCCGCCTGCGCGCACGCCTGGGGATGAAGGCGGTGATCTCGCCGGAATGGACCGCCGGAATCCGCATCGGCACCGGTTCGGACAACAATCCGGTGTCCACCACCCAGACCCTGGGCGGCGGCTTTGGCAAGAAGGACATCTGGCTCGACCAGGGCTACCTGACCTGGAAAGCCACCCAGGACCTGACCCTGACTGGCGGGCGGATCGCCAACCCGTTCTATTCCACCGATATGCTGTATTCCAACGACCTGAACTTCGACGGCGTGGCGGCCATCTTCAACCACAAGCTCAACAACGACTGGGGCCTGTTCGGCACCGTCGGCGCCTTCCCGGTGGAGTACACCAACGACACGGCCACCAGCAACGGCTTCGACAAGAACGAGAGCGACACCAAGTGGCTGTTCGGCGGGCAGATCGGCGCCAACTGGAAGATCAACCGCAGCAACAGCCTCAAGGGAGCCCTGGCCTACTACCGCTTCGACGACATCGAGGGCCAGCGCTCCAGCCCCTGCACGCCCTGGGCCGGGTCCCCGGGCTGTGACACCGACGGCTCGCGCGTGGCCTTCATGCAGAAAGGCAACAGCGTGTTCCTGCTGCGCAACATCACGCCCAACCCGGCAACCCCTGGCCTGACCCCGCAACCGCAATACACGGGCCTGGCCTCCAAGTTCGACGTGCTGGACCTGAACCTGGCCTGGGATACCGAGCTGCCGGAGGACCTGCGCCTGCGCACCCAGGGCAACTACATCCGCAACCTGGCCTATGACAAGGCCGAGATGATCAAGCGCAGCGAAGGCCAGATCGTCAACAACATCAACCGCAACGGCGAGTTCGAGAGCGGCGGCAATGCGCTGATGGTCCAGTTCACCCTGGGCAACGCCCTGGAAATGAAGAAGGCCGGGGACTGGAACCTGCTGGCCGGCTACAAGTACATCCAGCCCGATGCCTTGCCCGACGGCTTCAACGATTCGTCGTTCCATCTGGGGGGCACCAACGCCAAGGGCTACTTCCTGGGCGGCAACTACGGCATCGACAAGAACATCTACGCCACGGCCCGCTACATGAGCGCCTCGGAAGTCTACGGGCCGCGCTATGAAGTCGACGTCATGCAGCTTGAACTCAACACGCGCTTCTAAGCGCAGGGAGAAAGGTTATGAACAGTCGGACGAGGGCAGGGGCCGCAGGCCTGTTGCTGGCCTGGGGCGTGCTGGCCAGCGCGCCCGCCGCGGCCGAGGGCATGGAGGAGCGGCTGCGCACCCAGTTGCGCAGCACCACCCAGCAGTTGCAGGCCCTGCAGAGCGAGCAGGCCCAGGCTGGCGCCGCGCGGGTCGCTGCGGAGAACGCGGCCAAGGAGGCCCAGGCCCAGGTCAAGCAGCTCACCGCCGAGTTGGCCAGGGCCCGTGGCGTGGCCGAGCAACTGGCTGGCCAGCAGCAGAACCTGCAGAGCCAGGCCCAGGCCCAGGCAGCTGCCAATAGCGAACAGCTGGGCAAGTTCAAGAAGGCCTACGACGAATTGCTGGTGCTGGCCCGGGGCAAGGAGGCCGAGCGCACCCGGTTGCAGGCGCAATTGAGCGAACGTGACACACAAGTGCAGCAATGTGCGGTCAAGAATCAGCAGATGTATGGCATCGCCAAGGAAATCCTCAGCGCCTACGAGAAAATCGACGTGGCCGAGGTGGTCAAGATCCGCCAGCCTTTCGCAGGCAGTGCTAGGGTCAAGTTCGAGGAACTGGCCCAGGGCTTCGGAGATGACCTGTACCAGACCCAGTTCGACGCCCCGCGGGCGGCGAGCGCCCATTGATTACCAGGGAAGACTTACACATGACTCAAGCAACCTTGATCACCAGCGTCACCACCGACAGCCTGACCGACCTGCTGCAAGGCGCCGGTTACCGGGTCAACCAGACCGAACAGAACGGCATCGTGCAGTTGCTCAGCGCCAGCCAGGGCATCGGCTACGCCGTGCGTTTCGGCAATCCGGCGGATGAGGCCGGGCACTACGTGGATTTCACCTACAGCTGCGCGCTGCGGGTGCAGGGCGAATTGCCGGCCGGCCTGGCGGAGCTGTGGAACGCCTCGCGGCGCTTTGCCCGGCTGTCGTTACAGGGCGAGTTCCTGGTGATGGAGATGGATGTGGTGGTGGCCGGGGTCAGTGATAGCTACCTGCGCGGCCAACTGGAGCTGTGGGACCGCCTGCTCCAGGAGTTCATTGTCTACCTGCGTGAATACAGCCAGCAGGCCGCTCGCCTGCAGGCCGGAGCGCCCGAGGCGGCCAGCGCCGAAGAGGCGCTGCTGTGAAGAAGCCGACCCTGGTGATCGGTGCCGGGGCACTGACCCTGCTGGGCCTGGCAGTGGGTCTGGCCTTGCGTCCGGGGAGCGATCCGGTGGCGGCCCAGCAGCCCGCCCCGGCGGCGCTGCAGCAACTGGCCAATGCCCCGGCTGTGGCGCGCCTGGGCAACCAGCAGGTCGCGGTGCCGGAACTCCAGGACCTGTTCGCCAGCCTGCCCGAGGAGGCCCGTGAGCAACTGCGGGGCAATCGCCCGGCCCTGGAAACCTGGATTCGCTCGCGCCTGGCCCAGAAGGCCGTGCTGGAGCAGGCCGACGCCCAGGGCTGGCGACAGCGCCCGGAAGTGGAGCAGCAGACTCGCGCCGCCACCGAGCAGATCGTCTTTCGCGACTACATGCAGTCCGTCAGCCAGGTACCGGCGGATTACCCCAGCGCCGCCGAGTTGCAGCAGGCCTATGACAGTGGCAAGTCGGCCTGGCTGACCCCGCCGTTGTACCGGGTCAGCCAGATCTTCCTTGCGGTGGCCGAGCCCCAGATGCTGGAGTCGGTGCGGCGCCAGGCCCAGGAGATCGGGCGTAAGGCCCAGGCCGCTCCGGGTGACTTCGCCGCCCTGGCCGCGCAGTACTCCCAGGACCCGGACAGTGCCCGGCGGGGCGGGGACTCGGGCCTGCAGCCCCTGCAGCAACTGGTGCCGGAGGTGCGCGGGGCGGTAGCTCGGCTCAAGGTGGGGGCGGTGTCCGAGGTGGTACAGAGCGCGGCAGGTTTTCATGTGCTCAAGCTGACCGAGCAGCAGCCGGCGCGTACCGCCAGCCTGGACGAGGTGCGCGAGCGCCTGACCCAGGCCTTGCGTGCCCAGCGCCAGGAGCAGATCGCCAAGGCCTACCTGGAGGGCATGCTCAATACCGCGACCCTGAGCATCGATGGTGCGGTGCTCAACCAGGTCCTGGAGGAAAAAACCAAGTAACCGGCCCACGTGGGGCGCGAACACCGGGCGGTTCCCTCCTGCGGGGCACGGCTGCGGCCCGCTCCACGTGGTTTCTGGACAGGGCGGGGCGGGTCATGGCGCGTGCAGCCGTGGCCAGCCGGACGCCAGCAACGGCGCAAGCCAAGGAAGCAACACTCAACAAGACAGGGAGTCACCGATGTCATTTCTCGAACCTGCTCCACTCCAGGGCGTTGTCCCCTACAGCGTTCCCCAGGAACCCCGGGAAGCCTGGCTGGCACTGGCGGCCGGGATCGATCCGGAGGTCGCCCAGTACTTTCTGGTGAGTGCTCGCTGCGGGTGCTTCATGCAGGCGGCCCGCAGCCTGAACATCAAGGCCACCCTGTTGCGCAAGCAACTGGCCCTGCTGGAGGAGCACCTGCGGCGCTCATTGTTCTGCTATCAGGGCAATGCCTTGAGCCTGAGCCGCGAAGGCCTGCAATTGCAGGCCCAACTGATCGCCCTGGCCCATCAGCGGCGCTTGCCGGTGATCGAGCAGCCGCTGATTCGCCTGGCGGTGGCCGAGACCCTCCTGCACGACATCCTCGGTCGCGACCTGATCGCCTTGCTGCGGCGCAACGCCAGTGCGCGCCTGGAAATCATCTCCATCGACAGCGACCTGTCGCTGCAGGCCCTGAGCGCTGACCTGGTGCTGTGGCTGGCGGCCGAGGATTCGCCCTTGCCGGGGCCCAGCTTCGCCATCCGCGAGCCCTTGCCCCTGGCGCGCATCGACTACCTGCCGCACATCGCCAAGCGCTATTCGCGGGTGGCGGCGCGTCCCGACAGCGTCGACGACCTGGCCGACTACATGCTGGTGCAGTGGCAGCACGACCGCCAGATCGAACCCTTCCGCCCGTGGAACAGCCTGGTGGATTCGCGCCTGGCCGGCGTGGTGCACGTGCATTCCTATGAACTGATGCTGGAAATGATCCGCTGCAGCGCCTGCATCGGCCTGTTGCCGCAGTACATCAGCCGCTTCGACCGGGGCCTGACCGCCTTGCCCGGCCTGTTCGGCGAAAGCATGCAGCGCCGCGCCTGGCTGGCGATGAGTGCCCAGGTACAGCACGAGGCCGAGGTGCAGCAACTGGTGGAATTGATCATGCACACCTTCACCGAGCGTGAGGACTGGTTTGCCTGAAGGGCGGCCTCGCCAGGGCCGGGTTTGACGTCTTACACTCGGTGGCCATTCCATCGACAAGGACGACCCGCCATGCCCAGCTCACCCGCTACCATTGTCATCGAGCGTTTCAACGACATTCACCTTG
The DNA here is from genome assembly GCF_020520285.1 of Pseudomonas sp. L5B5. NCBI lineage: Bacteria > Pseudomonadati > Pseudomonadota > Gammaproteobacteria > Pseudomonadales > Pseudomonadaceae > Pseudomonas > Pseudomonas sp. L5B5. The sequence continues at coordinate 1,265,316 of NZ_CP084742.1, read as the reverse complement.
ATGGGGTGACGGCGCTGTACAGCGAGCCGACAGTGGCCAGCCAGACCCTGCAGATGCCTTACCAGTCCCGCGAGTTGTGGCGCAAGCGCCTGGGGCAGGACAACGAGCGGCTGGTGTCCCTGGTGGCGTTGCACCAGGGGACGGTGATTGGCAGTTGCAGCCTGGAGCAGTTCTCGCGGGTGCGGCGTTCCCACTGCGCAAGTTTCGGCATGGGGGTGGCGTCGGCCTGGCAGCGCCAGGGCATCGGCAGTCGCCTGCTGGCGGCAGTGCTGGAGGTGGCGGACAACTGGATGAACCTGCGCCGGGTCGAGCTGACGGTGTATGCCGACAACCTGCCGGCCATCGGCCTGTATCACAAGTTCGGTTTCGAGACCGAAGGCCAGTTGCGTGACTACGCCATCCGTGATGGCCGGTACATCGACGTGCTGAGCATGGCCCGCCTGCGTCACCAGGCCTGACCTGTAGCCGCTGCCGAGCCCGCGAGGCTGCGACCGGTCGCGCAGCGGCCGTGGCATCGCGGTCTGCCTGGCTCACCGCTGGCGCCCGCTGCGCGGTCGTGCGCAGCCTGCGGCAGCGGCGACACGAGGCGAGGCAGCGGCCGGTCGCTTAGCGGCTACCGCGAGCCGCGTTTCACCAGTTTCATCACCACCACGAAGAATACCGGGACGAAGATCACTGCCAGGGTCGCGGTGATCATGCCGCCGATCACCCCGGTGCCGATGGCCTGCTGGCTGGCGGAGCTGGCGCCGGTGGCGATGGCCAGGGGCACCACGCCGAGGATGAATGCCAGGGAGGTCATGACGATCGGCCGCAAGCGCAGGCGGGCGGCCTGCAGGGTCGCGTCCAGCAGGTCGTGGCCTTCGTCGTGCAGGCTCTTGGCGAACTCGATGATCAGGATCGCGTTCTTCGCCGACAGGCCGATGATGGTGATCAGGCCCACCTTGAAGAACACGTCGTTGGGCATGCCGCGCAAGCTCACCGCCAGCACTGCGCCCAGCACGCCCAATGGCACCACCAGCAGCACCGAGGCCGGGATCGACCAGCTCTCGTAGAGCGCCGCCAGGCACAGGAACACGATCAGCAGCGACAGCCCCAGCAGCAGTGGGGCCTGGCTGCCCGACAAGCGTTCCTGCAACGACAGGCCGGTCCACTCCAGGCCCAGGCCGTTCGGCAGCTGGGCCACCAGGCGCTCGACCTCCTGCATGGCTTGGCCGGTGCTGTGACCCGGTGCCGGCTCGCCCGACACGCTGATCGCCGGGTAGCCGTTGTAGCGGGTCAATTGCGCAGGCCCCAGTTTCCAGCTGGCGCTGACGAACGCCGACAGCGGCACCATCTTGCCTTCCTTGTTGCGCACGTTCAGGCGCAGGAGGTCCTCGACCTGGCTGCGCTGGTCGCCCTCGGCCTGGATCACCACCCGCTGCATCCTTCCCTGGTTGGGGAAGTCATTGATGTAGGCCGAGCCCAGGGCGGTGGACAGCAGGCTGCCGATGTCGGCGAAGGACACGCCCAGGGCATTGGCTTGCTTGCGGTCGACCGCCAGTTGCACCTGGGGCGCCTCGGCCAGGGCGTTCTCCCGGACGTTGGCCAGGATCGGGCTCTTTTCAGCCGCCAGCAGCAGATCGCTACGGGCCTGCATCAGCGTTGCATGGCCGACGCCGCCCCGGTCCTGCAGGCGGAACTCGAAGCCGCTGGATGTCCCGAGGCCGTCGATCGGTGGCGGCAGGATGGCGTAGGCCACGGCGTCCTTGATCTGGCTGAAGGCTGCGGTCGCGCGGTCGGCGATGCTCATCGCCGAGTCGTCGCGGCCCCGTTGTGACCAGTCCTTGAGCGTGGTGAAGGCCAGTGCCGCGTTCTGCCCGTTACCCGAGAAGCTGAAGCCCAGGATGATGGTGCTGTCGCCCACGCCCGGTTCCGAGGCGTTGTGTGCCTCGATCTGTTCCACCACGCCGATGGTGCGGTTCTGGCTGGCACCCGGGGGCAGCTGGATATCGGTGATGGTGTAGCCCTGGTCTTCGACCGGCAGGAACGAGGAGGGCAGGCGGGCGAACAGCAGCGCCATGACCACCAGCAGCGCCAGGTAGATCAGCAGGTAGCGTCCGCTGCGCTTGAGGGCATAGGCCACGCCGCCCTGGTAGCGGTCGGTCAGGCGCTCGAAGCGCCGGTTGAACCAGCCGAAGAAACCACTGCGTTCGTGGTGCTCGCCGGCAGCGACGGGCTTGAGCAGGGTCGCGCACAGGGCTGGGGTCAGTGTCAGGGCCAGGAACGCCGAGAACAGGATCGAGGTGGCCATGGACAGCGAGAACTGCTGGTAGATCACCCCGACGGAGCCGGGCATGAAGGCCATGGGAATGAACACCGCCACCAGCACCAGGGTGATGCCGATGATTGCACCGGTGATCTGCTTCATCGCCTTGCGTGTGGCCTCCTTGGGCGGCAGGCCTTCGTTGGCCATGATCCGCTCGACGTTCTCCACCACCACGATGGCATCGTCCACCAGGATGCCGATGGCCAGCACCATGCCGAACATGGTCAGCACGTTGATGGAGAAACCCAGGGCCAGCATGGTGGCGAAGGTGCCCATCAGCGCCACTGGCACCACCAGGGTCGGGATCAGGGTGTAGCGGATGTTCTGCAGGAACAGCAGCATCACCAGGAACACCAGGACCATGGCCTCGAGCAGGGTGTAGAGCACCTTGGTGATCGAGACCTTGACGAACGGCGAGGTGTCGTAGGGGATCTTGTATTCCACGCCCGCGGGGAAGTAGCGCGACAGCTCATCCATCTTTGCCCGGATCAGAGTCGCGGTACTCAGCGCGTTGGCGCCCGGGGACAGTTGCACGCCGACGGCGGTGGACTGCTTGCCGTTCAGGCGCGTACCGAACTGGTATTCCTGGCTGCCCACTTCCACCCGCGCCACGTCGCCGATGCGCACGGTGGAGCCATCCGGGTTGGCCTTCAGGACGATGTCGGCGAATTCTTCCGGATTGCTCAGCTGGCCCTTGACCAGGACGGTGGCAGTGATTTCCTGGCTGGAGGGGCCTGGCAGGTCGCCGATGCTACCGGCCGGCACCTGGGCATTCTGGGCGGCGACGGCAGCGTTGACGTCGGCCGGGGTCAGGTTGAAGCCGATCAGTTTCTGCGGGTCGAGCCAGATTCGCATGGCCCGTTCGGCGCCATACAACTGGGCCTTGCCGACGCCATCCACGCGGCGGATTTCGTTCAGCACGCTGCGCGCCATGTAGTCGCTGAGCGCGACCTCGTCCAGGCGCCCGTCATTGGAGCTCAAGGTGATCAGCAGCAGGAAGCCGGCGGACACCTTCTCCACTTGCAGGCCTTGCTGGGTCACGGCCTGGGGCAGGCGTGGCTCGACGGCCTTGAGGCGGTTCTGCACATCCACCTGGGCCAGTTCCGGGTTGGTGCCCGGTTGGAAGGTGGCGGTGATGGTGGCGCTGCCCAGGCTGCTCTGGGACGAGAAGTACAGCAGGTGGTCGGCCCCGTTGAGCTCCTGCTCGATCAGGCTGACCACCGACTCGTCCATCGTCTGGGCCGAGGCGCCCGGGTAGGTGGCGGACAGTTCGATCTGCGGCGGAGCGACGTTGGGGTACTGCGCCACGGGCAATTGGGGAATCGCCAGGGCGCCGCCGAGCAGGATGAAGAAGGCCACCACCCAGGCGAACACCGGGCGGTCAATGAAGAATTGCGGCATCTGTACTACCTACTGGCCTGGGTTCTGGACGTGGGCGAGGGGGGCGTCATCGATTTCCACTTGTTCGCCCGGACGGGCGTGCTGCAAGCCCTCGACGATGATCCGGTCACCGGGCTTGAGGCCATCGGTGACGATCCAGCGGTCCTGTTGCACGCCACCCAGGTGGACGGCGTGCTGCACGACGCGGTTGTCGGTATCCACCAGCAGCACCTGGGCAATGCCGGCGCCGTCGCGCTGGATGGCCCGCTGCGGCACGCTGATGCCTTGGCGGTTGACCGCCTGCTCCAGGCGGACCCGGACGAAGCTGCCGGGCAGCAGGTCCAGTTCGGGGTTGGGGAACTCGCTGCGCAGGGTGATCTGGCCGGTGCCCGGATCGACGCTGATATCGGTGAACAGCAGCTTGCCCGGCAACGGGTAGAGGCTGCCGTCGTCCTGGATCAGGGTGGCCTTGGCCTGGTCCTTGCCGACCTGTTGCAACTGCCCGGCGCGCAAGGCCCGGCGCAGCTCGTTGAGCTCGCGGGTGGACTGGGTCAGGTCGGCGTGGATCGGGTCCAGCTGCTGGATCAGCGCCAGGGGCGTGCTTTCGCCTTGGCCCACCAGGGCGCCTTCGGTGACCAGGGCACGGCCGACCCGGCCGGAGATCGGCGCGGTGACGGTGGCATAGCCGAGGTTGAGCTTGGCGCGCTGCACCGCCGCCTGATTGGCGGCGACTTCGGCGGTGGCCTGGCGCGCCGTGGCCCGGGCGTTGTCGTATTCCTGGCCGCTGATGGCCTGGTCGGCGATCAGCTTGGAGTAGCGCTGCTCCTGCAGCTGCGCCTGGAACGCCGTGGCCTCGGCCTTGCGCAGGCTGGCCACGGCGCTGTCCAGGTCGGCCTTGAATGGCGCCGGGTCGATGCGAAACAGTACGTCGCCCTGCTTGACGTCCGAGCCTTCGCGGAAAGTCCGCTGCAGCACCACGCCGGCTACTCGGGCACGGACTTCGGCGATGCGCGGCGCGGCGATCCGTCCGCTCAGCTCGCTGGTGATGGACAAGGCCTGGCTGCGCACGATTTCGGTCCGGACCTTGGCCGGTGCCGGTTTCTGCTCGCCGCTGGACTGGCCGCAGGCGCTCAGCGCCGCGGCCATGACCAGCAGGCAAAGCGGCGCAAAGAGTGTGTTCGACATACTGATACCCCAATGATGAACCCCGCATGCTAAGGGCAGGGGGGTTAAGGCGCTGTGAAGCTATGTAGCCGCTGTGTGAAAAAATGTGAAGCGCACGAGCCGGCCGGGGCTCTGTTGTATATGCTTGGCTGCCTTGCTGCTTTTACCCGGCGTATCCATTGATAACGCCGGCCTTTGGTATTTCTTCAACAAAGATTTTTCTTCCATGGCCAATATCCTGCTTGTCGAAGACGACTGCGCGCTCTCCGAACTGATTGCCAGCTACCTGGAGCGCAACGGCTACCAGGTCAGCGTCATCAGTCGCGGCGACCAGGTCCGGGAGCGAGCCCGGACCAACCCCCCGGACCTGGTGATCCTCGACCTGATGCTGCCGGGCCTCGATGGCCTGCAGGTGTGCCGGCTGCTGCGGGCCGACTCGGCCAGCTTGCCGATCCTGATGCTGACCGCCCGCGATGACAGCCATGACCAGGTGCTGGGCCTGGAAATGGGCGCCGACGACTATGTGACAAAACCCTGCGAGCCGCGAGTGTTGTTGGCCCGGGTACGCACCCTGTTGCGCCGCAGCAGCCTCAGCGAACCGCAGACCGCCAGTGACCGGATTCTCATGGGCAACCTGTGCATCGATCTGTCGGAGCGCACCGTGACCTGGCGTGAGCAACTGGTGGAGCTGTCCAGCGGCGAATACAACCTGTTGGTGGTCCTGGCCCGGCATGCCGGTGAAGTCCTGAGTCGCGACCAGATTCTCCAGCGACTGCGGGGCATCGAGTTCAACGGCACCGATCGTTCGGTGGACGTGGCCATTTCCAAGCTGCGGCGCAAGTTCGACGACCATGCGGGCGAAGCCCGCAAGATCAAGACGGTATGGGGCAAGGGTTACCTGTTCAGCCGTTCCGAGTGGGAATGCTGATTCCATGCTGCGCATCCTGGTCCGGCTGTACCTGATCACCATCGTGGCTTTCAGTGCGGCGATGTACCTGATCCCTGACCTGGTGATCAAGGTCTTTCACGAACGATTCATCGACTACAGCCTGGAACAGTCCCGTGGCTTGCAGAGGCTGATCCAGGAGCAGTTCCGCTCGGTGCCAGCGCCGCAGTGGCCTGCGCTGGCCAAGCAGCTGGACGAGGACTTCCATCCGCTGCAGGTGGCCCTGGTGCGCATCGACGATCCGGACTTCAGCCGCGACGAGCGCGCGCTCCTGCGTGCTGGCGAGAAGGCGGTGCGGGTGGGCGACTGGGGTTCGCTGACCCTGGCGGTCTCGCCGCTGGACGAGCAGTGGGCGGTCAAGCTGGTGGTGCCGCCGGACCCGCTGGACGTCAACCTGCTGTACTGGAGCATGAACGTCCTGATCGTCGCGGTACTGCTGGCCTGCCTGCTGCTGTGGGTCAGACCCCACTGGCGTGACCTGGAGCGCCTCAAGCGCACTGCCGAGCGTTTCGGCAAGGGCCACCTGGACGAACGTACGCGATTGCCCGCCAGTTCCAACATCGGCAGCCTGGCCCATGTGTTCGACACCATGGCCGGCGACATCGAAAAGCTCTTGAACCAGCAGCGCGACCTGCTCAATGCGGTGTCCCACGAGTTGCGCACGCCCCTGACCCGGCTGGACTTCGGCCTGGCCCTGGTGCTCTCCGATGAATTGCCTGCGGCCAGTCGCGAGCGTCTGCAAGGGCTGGTGGCGCACATCCGCGAGCTGGATGAACTGGTGCTCGAGCTGCTGTCCTACAGTCGCCTGCAGAACCCGGCCAGCTTGCCGGAACAGATTGAGGTGGCGCTGGACGAGTTCATCGACAGCATCCTGGGCAGCGTCGACGACGAGCTCGAATCGGACGTGGTCATCGACGTCCTGCTGCACGGCACCCTGGAGCGTTTCACCCTGGATCCGCGGCTGACGGCCCGGGCCCTGCAGAACCTGTTGCGCAATGCCACCCGCTATTGCGAGAAACGCATCCAGGTGGGGGTGCTGGTGAGTGATGCAGGCTGCGAGATCTGGGTCGACGACGATGGCATCGGCATCCCCGACGACGAGCGCGAACGGGTGTTCGAACCCTTCTATCGCCTGGATCGCAGCCGCGATCGCTCCACCGGTGGTTTCGGCCTGGGCCTGGCCATCAGTCGCCGGGCCCTGGAGGCCCAGGACGGCACGCTGACCGTGGAAGCCTCGCCGCTGGGCGGGGCGCGCTTTCGCCTGAGCCTGCCGGCGCCGTGGTCCGCAGGGCGCAACTGACAGTAATTTCATCTTGCCCCTGACCGGCACCGGTTTATCCTCGGTGGCCCAGATCCATGACCGGGAGGTGCTCCATGAACGATCAGCCCATTCATCACGCTGCGGCCGATGGCTACACGCTGGCGGCCGACACCTACGTTCGCGGTCGTCCCGGTTATCCGCCGGAACTGGCCCCCTGGCTACACCAGGTGCTGGGCCTGCAAGCGGGCAGGGTCGTGGTGGACCTGGGCGCTGGTACGGGCAAGTTCACCAGCCGGCTGTTGGCCACCGGCGCCCAGGTGATCGCGGTAGAGCCTGTGGCGCCGATGCGCGCCCGGCTCGCTCAAGCCCAGCCCCAGGTGCAGGTGCTTGATGGCAGTGCCCAGGCGTTGCCGCTGCGTGACGCTTCGGTGGATGTGGTGGTCTGTGCCCAGGCTTTTCACTGGTTTGCCACCCATGAGGCCCTGGATGAAATCCACCGCGTGCTCAAGCCGGGCGGCCAGTTGGCGCTGGTATGGAACCAGCGTGATGCGCGAGTGCCCTGGGTGGAGCGTCTGGATGGCATCGTCAATGCACTGCAAGGCGACACGCCGCGCTACTACACCGGGGCCTGGCGCGAGGTCTTTCCCCACCCCGGTTTCGGCCCCTTGCAGGAAGAGCATTTCAGCCATGGACACCACGGCCCGGTGGAGGATGTGATCTTCAATCGCGTGCGGTCCACCAGCTTCATTGCCGCCTTGCCCCAGGCCGGGCGTGAGGCCGTGGACCGGCAGATTGCCGCGCTGATCGCCAGCGAACCCCAATTGCGGGACAAGGCCGAAGTCACGGTGCCCTACGAGACTGCGGCGTTTCATGCGTTGAAGCTGGGCTGACCCGCCTCGGCACTATCCGCGGGCCAGGGCGGGCGCCAGTCCCGCTTTTGGCCAATGCGCTGCCTTACGGGGCGCGCTTGCCGCTTGCTATAGTTCGGCCCTCATTTGCTGACCAGAAAAGGATCGCTGCCATGTCCGAATACCAAGCCTTTCGCGTCGAACTTGCCGACAACATCGCCCATGTGCAGATCAACCTCCCGGAAAAGATCAACGCCATGAACGCAGCGTTCTGGCGTGAGATCGTCGATATCTTCCAGTGGATCGACGAGACCGACGCGGTGCGGGTGGTGGTGCTCAGCGGTGCCGGCAAGCATTTTTCCTCGGGCATCGACCTCATGATGCTGGCCGGGTTCGCCAACGAACTGGGCAAGGACGTGGGCCGCAATGCCCGCCTGCTGCGGCGCAAGATCCTCGAGCTGCAGGCCTCGTTCACTGCCGTGGACCAGTGCCGCAAGCCGGTGCTGGCGGCTATCCAGGGCTATTGCCTGGGCGGTGCCATCGACCTGATCAGCGCTTGCGACATGCGATATGCCGCCGCCGATGCGCAATTCTCGATCAAGGAAATCGATATCGGCATGGCCGCCGATGTCGGCACACTGCAACGTTTGCCACGTATCATCGGTGACGGCATGCTGCGTGAGCTGGCCTATACCGGCCGCACGTTCGGCGCTGACGAGGCGCGCGCCATCGGCCTGGTCAATCGCACCTACGGCGATGCTTCGAGCCTGCTGGACGGGGTCATGGAGGTTGCCCGGGAGATCGCCGCCAAGTCGCCGATCGCCGTGACCGGCACCAAGGAAATGCTCAGCTACATGCGTGACCATCGTATCGACGATGGCCTGGAATACGTGGCCACCTGGAACGCCGCGATGCTCCAGTCCAACGACCTGCGCGTGGCCATCGCCGCCCACATGAGCAAACAGAAACCCGAATTTCTGGATTGAATTGACGATGATTGCACGCTGGACCACCGCAGTACTGGATACCGACCTTCCCGGCGGCTGGGCCGTGGCCCGTGGCCCGGAAGGTTTTCTCTACGACGACAACGGCGTGCTGTTCCCTCGCCACTGGCTCAAGAACCAGGACCTGCCGGTGCTGGGCGAGCATGGCATCGGTCACCTCGATGGCGAGCCGGTGTACCTGCTCGAACTTGCGTCCCGCGCCCAGGTCCAGGGCTGCGCCTGGAAAGGCCTGCGGGCCTTCATGCTCGAGGATGACCACACCCTGTACAAGGTGCTCGGTTATGCCGCGCAGATTGGCACCTGGGCCCGGGAGCATCGGTTCTGCGGCTGTTGCGGTCGGGCCACGGTGCAGGTGCCGGGGGAGCGGGCGATGTATTGCGAACCCTGCGATCTGCGGGCCTACCCGCGGATCTCGCCGAGCATGATCGTGCTGATCACCCGGGGCGACGAGATCCTGCTGGCCCGTTCGCCGCGCTTCGTCACTGGGGTCTACAGCACCCTTGCAGGTTTTGCCGAGCCCGGCGAGTCGGCGGAGGACTGCCTGGTCCGCGAGGTGCGCGAAGAGGTGAGCATCGAGGTCAGGAACATCCAGTACATGGGCAGCCAGTGCTGGCCGTTCCCGCACTCGATGATGCTGGGCTTCCATGCCGAGTACGCCAGTGGCGAGATTGTCCCCCAGGAAGACGAGATCGAGGATGCCCAGTGGTTCAATGTGCATGCGCTACCGCCGTTGCCGGCCTCGCGCTCGATCGCCCGCTACCTGATCGACCTCTATGTGGCGCGGCGCCTAGGCCACGCTGAACCAGTGCTGCCAGGCTAGGCGCACGGTCAGGCCCAGGACCACGGTGATGAACACCGGGCGAATGAACTTGGCACCACCGCTGATGGCGGTGCGTGCCCCGAAGAAGGCCCCGACCATCACCGACAGGCCCATGCTCAGGCCGATGATCCAGTCCACCTGCCCGGAGAAGATGAACACCGCCAGCGCCGCGATGTTGCTGACGAAGTTCATGCTGCGGGCCACGCCGCTGGCCTTGACCAGGTCGATGGGGTAGAGCAGCAGGCTGCTGACGGTCCAGAACGCCCCGGTGCCCGGGCCGGCCACGCCGTCGTAGAAGCCCAGGCTGAAGCCCTGGCTCGATTGCCACTTCTTCTTGATGGGCGCGTTGCTGTCCAGCGGCGCCTTGGGCGTGCCCCCGAACAGCAGGTACAGGCCGCAGGCGAAGACGATCACCGGCAGCATCTTGTTCAGCCACTCCGCCGGCAGGTAGTGGGCGACGATGGCGCCGGCCAGCGCGCCCACCAGGGTGCCGACGATCGCATGGGTCCACTGCCGGGGATGGAACAGCTTGCGCCGATAGAAGGTGAAGCTGGCGGTGGCCGAGCCGAAGGTCGAGCTGAGCTTGTTGGTGCCCAGTACCAGGTGTGGCGGCAACCCGGCGGTGAGCAGGGCCGGGGTGGTGAGCAAGCCGCCACCGCCGGCAATGGCATCGATGAAGCCGGCGATGAAGGCCACGAGGGCGAGAACGGCGAGGGTGGTCAGGTCAACGCTGAGATCGAAGGGCATGGAGTCGGCTTATTTCGGCGGGAGCGCAAGGGGCTGCGCGAACGTCCGCCATCTTACCTGCATCCCAGGCTGCTGTGCGACTGCGACCAAGGTCCTGGCGGCCGCTGTTGCGAGCAGCGCCACGCCTCAGGTTTTCGGTCCGTTGCCGACCTTCCAGGCGAACGGCGGTTCGCTGCCGTTGATGTGCCAGTCGCCAACGATTCGCGCCTTGTAGATTGCCGGGTTGTGCGAGGACACCGTCCGCGCATTGCGCCAGTGCCGGTCCAGGGCCTTGCCCTGGCGGATGTCCGAGGCCCCGAGGGCATTGAACAGTTCGCTGGTGGCGCGCTGGATCAGCTCGGTGACCGCCACCTGGGCCGTGGCTGACTCGAGCTCCGCCGCCACGTTGGCTGCATGTTCCTGCGCCGGGGCAGCGGCAAACCGAGCCAGGTAGGCCCGCTGTGCCGGCAGGGCGGCGCGCAGCGTGGCGGCTTCGGCGATGTACACCAGGGCGGCGACTTCACCCACCACCTGCTGCACCTGGGCGTCGGCGCTGGCTTGTGGCGCGTTGCCGTGGCTGTAGACGCGCTGGCGCCCCCGGACTTCCCGGGCCACATCGCGCAGCGCCGCGCGGCCGATCCCGGCCAGGGTCGCCAGCAGTACCAGCTGATAGAAGGCGGTCTGGTACTTGAAGCGGGTGATGAAGTCGATGACGTTGCCGGCCTCGACTTGCGCCTGGGTGAAGCGCGTTGTACCGCTGCCGGTGGTGCGCTGGCCGAAACCGTCCCAGTCGTCGCTTCGCTCGACTCCCGGCTGGCGGGTGCGCACGGCGGCGATCACGTGGTCGCCCGTGTCGCTGCGCTGGGCGTAGACATCGATCCAGTTGGAGAAGAGGCTCCCGGTGCTGTAGAACTTCTCGCCGTCGAGTCGCCAGTCATCGCCGTCGGGGCTGACCTTGGTCTGCACCTGGCCGATCTCCACCGCACCGATCTCGGTCCAGGCGCAGCCGACGATATCGCCCTCGACGAACCGCTTGAACCACAGGTCGCGTCCCGGTCCCGGGGCGGCGTTGAGGCGGTCCTCGGCAAAGGCGAAATGCCCGCGCAGGGCCTGGGGGACGTTGGCATCCGCCTCGGCCAATTCGATCAGCAGCTGGAACAGCTGGGGCAGGGACGCGCCCCCGCCGCCGTACTCGATCGGCACCCGCACCGCGCCGAACCCGGCCTCCTTGAGCCAGCGGATGGGCTCGTAGGGCAGCTCGCGCTGCTGCTCGCGCTGTACCGCGCCCTCGGCGATACGCCGGAAGATCGGTCGGAAGCGTTCGGCCAGGGGTTCGTAGTCGACCCCCACGGACAATGGATTGATCACCTGGTGTTCGGTCATGGCGTGGCTCCGCAATCGGCAGGAAAAGACAAAAGGTCCCGCAGGTGATTGCACACAGCATGCCGACTGTCATGGCTCCGGTTTTGCTGGCCGGGCCCGTGCCCAGTCCGTCGGCAACTGTTGCACTGGCAACAGCCCTGCAACAAATCGTTGTCCGCGGTACTTCCCACGCGCTGTGCTGATCCGTGAAAACCACCCGTAGAGCGCGGGCTCGTGTAGCCGCTGCCGCAGGCTGCGCACGGGCGCGCAGCGGCCGCCATGCGAGGTCGTGGCGGGGTTGGCACATATGCTGCTCGAGGCCTGGATACCTTTCCCAGTCCCGAGGACCGAACCATGAGTCAGCAAGCCGTGAAATTTGCCTATTGGGTGCCCAACGTCAGTGGCGGACTGGTGGTCAGCAAGATCGTCCAGCGCACCCACTGGGATATCGACTACAACCGCAAGTTGGCGCAGATCGCCGAGGCGGCCGGTTTCGAGTACGCCCTGACGCAGATCCGTTTCACCGCCGGCTATGGTGCCGAGTACCAGCATGAGTCGGTGGCGTTCAGTCATGCGCTGCTGGCTGCCACCAGCACGCTCAAGGTGATCGCGGCGATCCTGCCCGGACCCTGGCAGCCAGCCCTGGCGGCCAAGCAACTGGCGACCATTGATCAACTGACGCAAGGCCGCATCGCGGTGAACATTGTCAGTGGCTGGTTCAAGGGCGAATTCCAGGCCATTGGCGAGCATTGGCTGGAGCACGACGAGCGCTATCGCCGCTCCGAGGAGTTCATCCGCTGCCTGCGCGGGGTCTGGAGCGAAGATCATTTCACCTTCAGGGGCGACTTCTACCGTTTCGACAACTACAGCCTCAAGCCCAAGCCCCTGGGTCGGCCGGAGATCTTCCAGGGCGGCAGCTCCCGGGCAGCCCGAGACATGGCCGCACGGGTTTCGGACTGGTACTTCACCAACGGCAACAACCCCCAGGGGATCAAGGCCCAGGTCGACGACATTCGCGCCAAGGCCGCGGCCAACCAGCATCAGGTGAAGATCGGAGTGAATGCCTTTGTGATCGCGCGGGATACCGAGCAAGAGGCGCGTGCGGTGTTGCAGCAGATCATCGACCAGGCCGATCCGGACGCGGTCAAGGCCTTCGGCGATGCGGCAAAGCAAGCCGGCAAGGCTTCGCCGGAAGGCGAGGGCAACTGGGCCGGATCGAGCTTCGAAGACCTGGTGCAGTATAACGACGGCTTCAAGACCAACCTGATCGGTACCCCGGATCAGATTGCCCAGCGCATTGTCGAGCTCAAGGCCGTGGGGGTGGACCTGGTGCTGGCGGGGTTCCTGCATTTCCAGGAAGAGGTGGAGTATTTCGGCCGGCGCGTGTTGCCCCTGGTGCGCGAGCTGGAGGCGCGTCTCGGCCAGGAAGTCGCGGCCTGAGGCGTTGGCGGCCCTGCTGGCCAGCGACCACCAATCGTGCTGGGTGTAGCCGCTGCCGCAGGCTGCGCATGGCCCGGAGGGCCACGGGGTGCGCTGGATCATTGAAGGCCTGGCGGCCTTGTCGCAGCCTCGCAGGCTCGTCAGCGGCTACAGATCGTAGCGGTTACAGGCCCAGTTCGGTCAGGCCCGGATGATCGTCCGGGCGGCGTCCCAGGGGCCAGTGGAATTTGCGTTCGCCGGCCTTGATCGGCATGTCGTTGATGCAGGCGAAGCGCCTGGCCATCAGGCCTTGCTCGTCGAACTCCCAGTTCTCGTTGCCGTAGGAGCGGAACCAGTTCCCCGAGTCGTCGTGCCACTCGTAGGCATAACGCACGGCGATGCGGTTATCGGTGAAGGCCCAGAGTTCCTTGATCAAACGGTAATCCAGTTCCCTGGCCCATTTGCGGGTAAGGAAGGCCTTGGCTTCCTCGCGGTTGTGGGCGAACTCGGCGCGGTTGCGCCACTGGGTATCCAGGGTATAGGCCAGGGATACCCGTTCCGGGTCCCGAGAGTTCCAGCCGTCCTCGGCCAGGCGGATCTTGTCGATCGCCGACTCGCGGGTAAAGGGAGGAAGGGGCGGACGCACTTGCGGGTTAGATGACATGAGCTGTCTCCAATGAAAGTTGCTGTTCCAACTAAATAAGTTGCACTTGCCTCGGGCAATCAGAGGTCCAATAACTTTCGCGCCATGCATTGCGCATTATCAGCAGCACTGTGATCGCCCATGACAAGGGCAACGGTGATGGCGCCATCGATCAGCACCAGCAGCTGTGCCGCCAGTTCTGCAGGATGCTGCACGCCATGTTCCTGGCAAAGCTCGAGCAAGTAGTCGAGCAGCTTCTGTTTGTGCCGCCTGGCCACCTGGCGCACCGGGTCCTGCGGGTCGCCGGTTTCACCGCTGGTGTTGATGAAGGCGCAGCCGCGAAAACCCTCCGAACCGAACCAGTCCTTGAGTACGCTGAACAGCGCCAGCAGGCGCTGGGCGGGGTCCCGGGCCTTGCCCACCTCGCTGCGGTACCAGTGCATCCAGCGTTCGTCGCGCCGCTCGAGGGCGGCCACCACCAATTGCTCCTTGTTGTCGAAGTAGCGGTAGATGCTCTTGCGCGAGACGCCTGCGGTCTTGACCAGAAGATCCATGCCAGTGGCGGCGATGCCACTTTTATAGATCAACTTCTCAGTGACATCGAGAATGATGTCGCGTGTTTCCGATTGGGTGATTTCGTTCATGCGGCAGAGAGTAGAACGATCGTTCTCCTTGGTCAATATTATTTTTTTGACATTCTCTGGCGGTTGTTGGCAGGCGCCTGTCGCCCCGTCGATGCCGACCTTATATGGGTCAGGCAGGGGACTGCGACCTGAGCATGGTGTAAGCTCTTGCGCTCTTTGGATCTGAGCCACCGCGAGTCCTATGCCGTTGCTTTTCAAGCGTTCCCTGCTACCCAAGCTGCGCAGCTTCCCACTGGCCGCCGAGGCCTTCACTACCCTGCGGGGTGCCGCGCAATTTCGTCATGTGCTGCTGGAGCAGATTGCCCAGGCCACCCGGCGTATCTATATCGTCGCGTTGTACCTGCAACAGGATGAGGCCGGCCAGGAAATCCTCGAGGCCCTGCATGCCGCCAAGGCAGCTCGTCCGGAGCTGGATGTGGTGGTCGTGGTGGACTGGATGCGCGCCCAGCGCGGCCTGATCGGCGCCGGCAAGCAGCCGGGCAATTCGGCCTGGTACCAGCACATGACCCGCACCCATGCCAGCGTGGTACCGATCTATGGCGTGCCGGTGCAGACTCGGGAACTGTTCGGTGTCCTGCACCTCAAGGGCTTCGTGATCGACGACTCGGTGCTCTACAGCGGCGCCAGCCTGAACAACGTGTACCTGCACAAGCTCGACAAGTACCGTTTCGATCGTTATCACCTGCTGCGCAACCGCGCCCTGGCCGACTCCATGCACCACCTGGTGCAGCATGGCCTGGTGGAGTCACGGGCCGTGCATCGCCTGGACTTGCCCAAGCTGCCGACCACCCGCAGCCTGCGCAACGACATCGGCGACCTGCGCAGCCGCCTCAAGCATGCGACCTACGACACCACCGCCGGCAGCCTGGACAAGAGCGGCCTGACAGTCAGTCCGTTGCTGGGGGTGGGCAAGGGCAACCCGTTGAACCGGGTGATCTGCGAGCTGATGGCCGGGGCCGAGCGGCAACTGACCATCTGCACCCCGTATTTCAACCTGCCGTTGCCGGTGGTCCGCGAGCTCAATCGCGCCCTGGAACGTGGGGTGACGGTGGACATCATCGTCGGCGACAAGACCGCCAATGACTTCTTCATCCCGCCCAGTGAACCGTTCAAGGTCATCGCGGCGCTGCCTTACCTGTACGAGATCAGCCTGCGGCGCTTTGCCAAGCGCCACCAGAAGTTCATCGACAATGGCCAGCTGAACCTGCACCTGTGGTGCGATGGTGACAACACCTACCACCTCAAGGGGCTGTGGATCGACGAGCGCCATACCTTGCTCACGGGCAACAACCTCAACCCACGGGCCTTCCGCCTGGACCTGGAAAATGCCCTGTTGCTGGACGACCCCAAGGGCGAGCTGCTCGAGCAGCGCCGTGCCGAGCTGGAGGACATCTATCGCCATACCCGGCGCATCGATCATTTCCAGCACCTGGACAGCCTGGTGGACTACCCCGAGGCCGTGGGCAAGTTCCTGCGTCGAGTCAGCCGGGTGCGCATCGAGCGGTTGCTGTACCGCATCCTCTGATCCGTTGCCGGGCCAAAGGCCCGCAGGTGCGCGATATCATCGCGCCCCTGTAGCCGCTGCCGAGCGGGCGAGGCTGCGCCAAGGCCCGCAGGGCCTTCAGCGTTCGGCCAGCCTGGCGTGTTGCCGGGTCGATCATGGCGACCGCTGCGCGCGCGTACGCAGCCTGCGGTAGCGGCCAGAGGATCAGCTTTTCCTGGATGGGTATGGCCACACCGCTACCAGCACCAGCAGCAACGCCGCCAGTAGGTACGGCAGGCGCGGTTCCTGGGCGTAGATCAGGGTCCCTGCCAGCGGGCCGACGACCGCGCCCAGGCCCTGGGCAGCGCCGATGCTGCCAGCGGTAGCGCCTTGTTCCGAGGCTTGCACCGAATTGGCCGCCAGGGCCGAGAACGAAGGGAATATCCCGCCCATGCCCACGGCAGACACGAAGAATGCCAGCCACAGGCTCCAGGCGCTGTCCACCAGCATGGTCCCGACAAACCCCACGGCCGAGAGCAGGGCCCCGGCCCGAATCATCCGCAGCGGTGGCCATTCCAGCTTGCGCACCACCAACTGGGCGCAGATCAGCGCCACGCCGACCATGGCCAGGGCTATCCCGGCGGTCTGCGCGGCATCGGCCGGGTTCATGTGCAGCCGGTCCATGGCATAAAAACTGACGGTGATCTGCGCGATGGTCACGCAGAGCATGGCGACGAAGGCGACGATCATCGGGCGGACCAGCCGCGGGTCGTTCAGGCGCACCCGGCCAGGGGGCTGCGCCAGGTGCAGCTCCTGGCGTGGCAACCGGTAGCGCAATACCAGGAAGGCCAGCAGCGGCAGGACTGCCATGGCATAGAAGGGCAGGCTCAGGCTGTAGCGGGCCAGTAGTGCAGCCGCTGCCGGGCCTACCACCAGGCCCACGGCATTGGCTGCACCGAGGGTGGCCATGGCCCGGGCCCGATGCCGGGGCTCGACGTTGTCGGCAATCAGGGCGAAACCGCCAACCGGCACTGCCGCATAGAAGGCTCCGATCAACCCGCGCAGCAGCACCAGGCCGGCAAAGGCCACGGCGACGCTGGGCAGGGTCTGCAGGGAAAAGTCGATGAACAGGCACAGGGCCCAGTAGGCCAGGGTGAACCCCGCCGTTCCGGCCAGCAGCACCCGGCGACGTCCATAACGATCGCTGGCCTGGCCCCAGGGGCGTGCCAGGAGGACCCAGATCACTCCGGCGACGGTCACGGCCACTCCGGCATGCCAGGTTTGCAGATGCAGTGCACGGGAGATCGGGCCGATCAGCGAGACGAACGCCATCATCGACATGGTGCAGGCTATGTAGGCGGCCATCAGTGGCAGCAGCGAGAAGGGCTTGGCGGCCAGCGGCGCCGAGGGTTGGGACATACAGGGTCTTCCATGAGGGCCATCGGGCCGTGCACGTTATCGGGATAACGCGCAACTGCCCAGGCCTATCTGCGCCAGGAGGGCGTGAGCAGGCTGGGCGGAGGCAGGAGCCGGCAAGCCGGTACCTGCCGGGCAGCAGTGCCGCCGAATCAGTTCAGGCCGAGCTTGCCACGCAGGGTGGAGAGGTCCTCGGCCAGGGTGTTGACCGGGCCGACCAGCGCCTTGCGGTCATTGTCCTTGACCTTGTCATAGGTCATGAAGCCGCCATCGGCGGTCTTGTACTTGGCCAGGATCTTGTTCACGGTGGCGAAATTCTTGTCTACCTTGGCGACGAAGGCCTGGTCCTGCTTCTCGATCTGCGGGCGGAACAGGTCGACGATCTTCTTCGCGCCATCGATGTTGCCCTGGAAGTCATAGAGGTCGGTGTGGCTGTAGCGATCTTCCTCGCCCGAGATCTTGGTCGCGGCCACTTCCTCGAGGAGGGCGGCGGCGCCACCGACGACCTTCTCCGGCGGGAAGGTCAGGCCGGCCACGCGGGTTTGCAGGTCCTTGACATCCTTGTTCAGGCCGTCGGCCAGTTCGCCCAGGCCTTCGGTGCTGTTCTGCGAGAACAGCGAGTATTCCAGGCGGTGGAAGCCGGTGAAGTCCTCCGCCTTGACGCCTTTCTCGTGATCGTCGACCCGCGAGTCGATGGACGCGTCCAGGTCACTGAAGAGCTCGGCGATCGGTTCGATCGACTCGTAGTAGACCCGGGTCGGTGCGTAGAGCTGCTTGGCCGTTGCCAGGTCGCCCTTTTTTACTGCGTCGGTGAACTGCTGGGTATGGCTGGCCAGTTCGTCCAGTTGTTCGGTGACGTAGATCTTGTAGTCCGAGATCGGCCCCACCAGCTCCAGCGGCGCAGGGGCGGCCAAGGCCGACAGCGGAACGTGGAGCAAGCCAAGGGTCAGCAACACAGCGAGAGGCGACTTTTTCATGGGACTTTTCCGTGGGGGTTATTGTGTCGGGTCAGGTCAGGCATGGGGCGTGGGTGTCGTGGCGGCGAGCAGCGAACGGCCGATGAAGTCCTGCTTGCCGGTCACCCCCGGCAGGGTGAAGAAGTACCCGCCGCCAGTGGGCTTGAGGTATTCCTCCAGGGGTTCGCCGTTGAGCCGCGTCTGCACCGTGATGAAGCCTTTTTCCAGGTCCGCCTGGTAGCAGATGAACAGCAGGCCCATGTCCAGCTGGCCATTCTTGTTCACGCCGTTGGAGTAGTTGAATGGCCGGCGCAGGATCAGGTTCTGCTGGGTCTTGGCGGTGCGCGGGTTGGCCAGGCGGATGTGGGCATCCAGCTTGGTTACCTTGCCGTGGGGGTCCTTGGCGTAGTCGGGGACCTGGCTTTCCCGGTGGCCGTCCATGGGTGCGCCGGTGGCCTTGATCCGGCCCAGGATGCTCTCCTGTTCCTGCAGCGGGGTGCGGTCCCAGCGTTCGACGAAGTTGCGGATGATGCGCACCGCTTGATAGCTGCCGTGGGTGGCCCAGGCGGGTTCGTCGCTGCCGGGCTGGACCCAGACGATCTGTTGCATGGCCTTCTGGTCGTTGGAGTCGGGGTTGGCCGAGCCATCGCGAAAACCCAGGAAGTTGCGTGCGCTCTGTGCAGGTTCACCGGGCTTGGCCGGGGCCTGGGGCGGTACGCTGCCTTCCTGTTTCCAGCGCACCAGCAACAGATCCGGCAGGTTCTTCACGATGTCGCGCAAGGCATGGATGTTGGTGTCGGCGGTGTTGGAGCAGAACTGCAGGCTCAGGTCGCCATGGCAACAGGCCGGTTCCAGGGCGTCGTTGGGAAACCCCACCATGCGAACCAGGCGCTTGGGCTTGGCCGGTGCCAGGCCGAAACGCTCGTCGAACAACGATTCGCCCACCGAGACGGTGATGGTCAGGTTGTCCGGGGTTACCACCGGGCCGAGGATGCCCGAGTCCAGCGGCGGCAGCTTCGGGTCGACATTGGGCACCGGGCCGCCCTGCATGAGGAAGGCGATGCGCTCGTCGAGGGTGCGAAACAGCCGCTCCAGGTCGTCGCGGTCGCTGGCCAGCACGTCGAAGGCCACCATCATCCCGGCAGCCGGGCGGGGAGTGACGATGCCGCTCTGGTGCTGGCCGTGGAAAGCGTTGTGCTCCTGGGTCTGGTCGCTGCTGGGGGCCACGGTGACCTGGGCCGGCGCCTGGCCGGCCAGGGCAGGGGTCGCCAGGCTGCTGCCCGCCAGGGCCATGCCGGCAGCGCCCATGCCCAGCAATACGCGCCGGCGCTGGGCGTTGAAGGAAGGGTTGGATTGATCTGAATCGTTCATTGCACAGGACTCGTGTCGTTACAGGCCCGAAAGGCCCAGGGCGGGATCGATGCCATCCAGAGCGTCAGCCAGGGCCTTGGCCTTGTCGGCGAGCTCCTTGCGTTGCCCGGCGTTGACCTGGTCGTAGTCCAGGTAACCGAAACCGTCGCGCAGGTTGTCCAGGCGTGTGCCCAGGGCATTGGCGGCGTCATCCACCCGGGCCAGCAGGGGGGCGGCGGACTTGGCCAGCAGCGGGCGCAGCAGGTCGACGACCTTGCGGGTGGTTTCCAGGTTGGCGGCAAAACCGCCCAGGTCGCTATGGCTGTAGCGTTCCTCTTCGCCGCTGCTGGCTCGCAGGTCGGCCAGGCTGCGCATGTTGCGCGCGACGCTGCTGACCAGTTGCTCCGGGGGCAGGGTCTGGGCCAGCAACTGCTGCTTGAGGCTGCTGACATCCTGCGCCAGGCGCTGGGCCACGGGGGCCAGGCCGGCCAGGTCACGATGCTGGAAGAGGCCGTATTCCAGGCGGTGGAAACCGCTGAAGCCGGGGTCTTGCTCGCGTTGTTCGAAATAATCGGCGCGAGCATTGATGGCGTTGTCCAGTTCGGCCAGGCGCTGGGCAGCAGGGGCCAGGCGCTGGTAGGCGGCGCGAGCCGGCACGTACAGGGCTTGGGCCTGCTTCAGGTCGCCGGCCTCGATGGCCTGCTGCAACCCTGCGACAGCCTTGACCAGGGCGGTGCCCTGGGTGCTCAGGTAGACGCGAAATTCCGACAACGGGCCAACAAAGGCCACCAGTGAAGGCCGGGCCTTGGCCTGAGCGTCGGACTCGGCGGTCGGCGTCACGTGCAGGGTACCGCGCGGATTGCTCAGTAGGCCGCAGGTGATGGCGTAGTCCCCGGGTTGCAGGTTGGCGTTGATCACCTGGCTCAGGCCCGGTGCGATGTTTTCCCGCTCCTCGACCACCAGTACGCCATCGAGGATTTCCCATTCCACGGCGCGTTCGGAGCGGTTGACGATGCGGAAGCTGGCGCGTCCGGCCGGCACGGTCAGGGCATTGGGTTCGCAACTGTGGGGGTGGATGGTCACGGTGATCTCGCCCTGATGGGCCTGGCGCTTGCTGGCGGCCAGCTGCGCGGCGTAGTAGAACAGCCCGCCGGCAGCGATCATCACGATCACCGAGCCGGCTACCGCCCAACGCAGAGCGCGAGGCGGCGAGGCCTGGGGAGAGGCTTGCTGGGTCATGGGGAGCCTTACTGACTGGAAACTGAGGACGACGGCCCGGGCGCCTTGGTGGGGGCGGCACCGGGCAGGAAGAACAGCACGAGGGTCACGGCCAGGTACAGCACGTAGGCACCCAGGGTGCTGAGGGTGGGGGCATCCTGGTAGCCGAACATGCCGGCCAGTACCGAGCCCAGCGGGCCATCCATGGGCAGGGCTGCGCTGAAATCGAACAGCACGGTCTGCAGGTGGTTCCACAGTCCGGCTTCATGCAGGGCCTGTACCGAGTTGGCCAGGATGCCGGCGGCGACCACCAGGATGAACAGCCCGGTCCAGCGAAAGAACGCAGCGAGGTTCAGGCGCATGCTGCCGGTGTAGATCAGCCAGCCGACGATGATCGCCACCACCAGCCCCAGCAGTGCACCGATGGGCGCACCCCGGCCTTCGCTCTGCTGGAACACGGCGAGCAGGAAAAACACGGTTTCCAGGCCTTCGCGGGCGACGGCGAAGAACACCATGGCGATCAGCGCGATGACCTGGTTGCGCGAACCGGCCAGGGCCTGGTCCAGGGAGGCTTGCAGCGAATGCTTGATGGAGCGCGCCACCTTGCGCATCCAGAACACCATGGAACTGAGGATGCCCACGGCGACGAGGCCCACGATGCCTTCGAACAGTTCCTGCTGTTTTTGCGGAAACTCGGCGCTCATCAGTTCCAGGCCGCCGCCGACCAGCAGGGCCAGGGCTGCGGCGAGAAACACACCGATCCACACGGCTGGCATCCACTGGCCCCGGCCGGTCTGTTGCAGGTAGCTGGCGATGATGCCAACGATGAGCGCGGCTTCGATCCCTTCGCGCAGCATGATCAGAAATGGAACGAGCATTCAGCACCCGCGGGCAAAATAAGATAGGGAGCTAAGTTGTAACATAATGATACTCATTACTAAATGAAGATTATTGACAACTGCTGAATGAAAGCTGAACGAGATTGTTTCTCAGCATAGCCACCTCTGCCGTCTTGCCCAGGCCGTTGGGAAGACTCTCGACAGCCGGCGCCCGGCCCGGGGAGGGGTTGCAGGTATGCCTGTAAATGGCCGGCGCCAGGGTGTCGCGTGGGGTGGTCGGGCGGGGTGGCGCGCTGGTTCAGCCGAGGTTCTGTTCGGTCAGGCGCTGTACCGCCAGGCGGCGGTAGTGGGAGGGGGTCATGCCCTTGAGTTGCTGGAAGCGTCGGTTGAAATTGGAGATGTTGTTGAAGCCCGACTCGAAGCACACCTCGGTCACGGGTTTGTCGCCATCGGCCAGCAATTCGCAGGACTTGCTGATCCGCAGGCGGTTGACGAATTCGATGAAGCAGCGCCCGGTGGCCTGCTTGAATACCCGGGAGAAGTAACTGGGCTTCATGCCCAGGTAATCGGCGACTTCCTCCAGGGGCAACTCCCGGGCGTAGTGGGCAAAGATGTAGTCCACTGCGCGGTTGGTGCGGTCGACACTGTGCTCGTCCGCCAGCTGCACGTGGGTAGCGCCGGACAGCAGCTGGTAGTCATCGCACGCCGCGAGCAGTTCCATGAGGATGAAGAAGTGGCCCAGGCGGGTGATGCCCCGGGTGTCGGCGATGCGCTGCATCAGGGGCAGCGCCTGGGTGATGGTGTGCTTGCAGCGGAACTCGATGCCGTATTGCGCCCGCTCCAGCAGCGGGCTCAGGTTCTTCAGCTCGGTGAACACCTGGCTGCCTGCGTCGAACAGCTCGTCGGTGAAGTTCACCAGCATGTCGCGCTTGGCCACCACTTCATCGACGGCTACCTGGCTGATCCAGTTGTGGGGCAGGTTGGGGCCGGTGAGGAACAGCGTCTGCGGATGGAAGTTGCCGATGTAGTCGCCGATGAATACCTTGCCCGAGCTGGCGACGATCAGGTGCAGTTCGTATTCCTTGTGAAAGTGCCAGCGCACCAGCGGGCAGGGGAAACCGTGCTGGCGATAGATGATGGACAGGCCGTTGTGGTCGTCCATCAGTTCGTAGGACGGGTCGGTGATCTTGCCGGCTCGACTCATGGCACGGGACCGTTCTGGTTGTGGGCCGGCCGATAATGCCTCGGGCAGCCCCCATGTGCCAGCGGCTATGGCCGGTTCTTGGCCTCGATCCATTGCGCCATGTACTGGGTGCTCTTGTGGTGATGGTGGCGCAGCATGGTGCCGGTGAAATTGTCCCGGCGCTCCCGGGCCAGGTGCTCGTGGCATTGCTGCAGGCGCTGGATCAGCGCCTGCCCATGGACCTCGCGCCGGTAGCGGGCCGCCAGCAAGCGGGCGCCGTCGGCCTGGGCCTGTTGCCACAAGGCCTGGTCCTGGTACAGGCGCACCGCCGCGGCGGCCAGGGCCGTAGCGGATTCAGCCACGGTGCCGGGCCAGGGCAGGCCGGGCTCGGTCATGGATTCGCTGCCGATGGGCGTGGTCACGCTGGGGGTGCCGCACAGCATGGCGTCCAGCAGCTTGCCCTTGATGCCGGCACCAAAGCGCAAGGGCGCCAGGCAGATACGTGCGGCGCTCATCACCTGCAACGCGTCCTCGGCCCAGTTCATGATGTGAAAGCCCTGGGCCGGGTTGTGCAGGGCCGCAGCCTTGGGCGGGGTATAGGCGCCATACAGGTGCAGTTGCGCGGTGGGCAGTTGCTGGCGGATCAGCGGCCACACGCGGTTTTTCATCCACAGCACGGCATCCCAGTTCGGTGCATGGCGGAAGTTGCCGATGCTCAGGAAATGCGCGCGCTGCTCGAATGGCACGAAGGTCTCGGGCCACGGGTCCAGCATCAGCGGACACCAGTGCAGCAGCGCCGGTGGCAGGCGGAACTGCTCCTGCAGCAGCTCGATCTCGACCTGGGAAATCATCAGGTTCAGGTCGCAACGGTAGAGGGCCGCGATCTCGCGCTTGGCCAGGTCGGTCTCGGCCATGTGGCAGAACTCATCCGCCCGGGCCTGGGCGAACAGCGGACTGAAATCGTCGTCATCGGCCGTGCGCTTCAGATGGTCCTTGAGCCGCTGGTGCCGGGCATGGCGCAGGCATTGCAGGTCCGAGGTCTCCAGGACGCGCAAGGCACCAGGGCAATGTTGCTCCACGCGCCAACCGAACTGTTCCTCCATCATGAACTGGTCGAACAGCACGATGTCCGGCGCCAGCTCGGCGACGAAACGGTCGAAACTGGCGTTGTTCAGTTCGATCGGGCATTCGCAGATGCCCAGGGCCGCGAGGTCTTCCTTGTGCTCGCCGGGGTTGGCCGGGCTGCTGAAGGTCAGGTCCCAGCCCTGGTCCAGAAAGCACTGCAGTATCTGCATCACGTGGCCGCTGGCGGCCGAGGAGCGGGGTTCGGGCCAGACGTAACCAATGATCAGGACCTTGGTCGCGGCGGTGAGGGGCATGGGGCGGAATTCCTGGCAGGCTGGGCAAAAAGGCCGCCATTAAACCACAGCACCCGGCGGCGGGGGCCGGCTTCAGCCGAGGATGCCGCGGACCTTGTCGCGCAGTTGATCGATGGAGAACGGCTTGCCGATCACTGACATGCCCTCGGGGACTTCGAGGGATTCGGCGTAGCCGCTGGCGAACAGCACCGGTAACCGGGGACGCAACTGGCGCGCTCGTTCGGCCAGTTCCTGGCCGTTCATGCCCGGCAAGCCGACATCGGTCATCAGCAAGTCGATGGAGGTGTCCAGGTGCTGCAAATGTTCCAGCGCTGCCTCACTGCCATCGGCCTCCAGGACTGCGAATTCCAGTTCTTCGAGCACATCGACGATCAGCATGCGCACGATGGCATCGTCTTCGACGACTAGGATGGTGGGGACGCTAGCGGGCATAGGGACACTCTCAAGGTTTGGATTGGGCGGGGCGGCGAAAGGCGGCCCTGTGCATCAGTAAGTGGCGCCTGGCCACAAGTTCCCGAAGCTGTACAAGAAAAACCGGTTGTACAAGTACCGGCAAGAATAACCGCTTCTATTGTCCTACGGCAGGTCAGATCGCGGATTCTCGATATGCAAGTTATAAAAAATAGCGGCGATAGCCGAATGTGGGGCAAACTTCCTTCTTTTTACCCGTGCCAAGGTCTACCCAATGATTCGTCCGTCCTCGGTTGATGAACAGAGTTTTCGCAAGCTGCTGACCCGCAACATCAGTCTGCCCCTTGGCGTGGGCGTGCTCAGTGCAGTTTTTTTCGTGTCCCTGATTACCTACCTGCTGTCGGTGATCCAGTGGGTGCAGCACTCTGATCGGGTGATCAACAACTTCAACGAGGCGGCGCGCCTGACCATCGACCTGGAAACCGGCATGCGCGGGTTCCTGATCACCGGCAACGAACATTTCCTCGATCCCTACGAGGTGGCCAAGCCGCGCATCATCAATGAATTGCACGGCTTGCAGGAACTGGTGGCGGACAATCCGCAGCAGGTGGAACGGCTCAAGCGCATCGAAGCCCTGCAGTTGGCCTGGAACAACTACGCCCAGGGCATGGTCGAGCTGCGTCGCCAGAACGGCGATTACCGCGAGGCGGTGCAGGCCGGGCGCGGCAAGCGCCTGAGCGATGAGGTGCGCAAGGAATACGACGATGCGGTGGCCATGGAGCAGCAACTGCGCCAGCAGCGCAACGAAAGCGTCAGCCGCACCACCATTTTCAGCGTGGCCCTGTACCTGCTGTTCGTAGTGGGCATCAGCGGCTTGCTGGCCTATGTCGGGCGCCGGGACCTGCTGGCCCTGTCCCGCAGCTACAGCGACAATCTCGAGGCCCAGTTGCGCAGTGCGCAGAGCCTGGAACGCCAGGCCTGGCTGCGTAACGGCCAGACTGAACTGGCCGAGCAGATGCTGGGCCAGCTGAACCTGAACCTGCTGGGGCGCAACATCCTGCAGTTCTGTGCCCAGTACCTGGGGTCACCGGTGGCCGCGCTGTATGTCCGCGAAGAACATGGTGGGCTCAAGCGGGTGGCGTCCTATGGTTTCTCCCGCGAGCTGGAAGATCAGGGCCAATCGTTGTACGGCGATGAAGGCCTGGTGGGGCAGGCGGCCCAGTACAAGCGCCTGATTCGCCTGGACGACGTGCCGGTCGATTACTTCAAGGTCAGCTCCGGTCTCGGCGAGGGCGCGCCGCGCAGCGTGCTGGTGGTGCCCACCCGTGACGATGATCGAGTCAACGGGGTGGTCGAGATCGGCTTCCTGCGGGCGCTGGATGAACGTGACGTCGAGTTCCTGGAGCTGATTGCCAGCAACATCGGCACTTCGATCGAGGCCGCGCGTTATCGCCAGCGCTTGCAGGAAGTGCTGGCCGAGACCCAGCAGCTCAATGAGGAGTTGCAGGTGCAGCAGGAAGAGCTCAAGACCGCCAACGAGGAGCTGGAAGAACAGTCGCGGATCCTCAAGGAGTCCCAGACGCACCTGGAGACCCAGCAGGTGGAGCTGGAGCAGACCAACGAGCAGTTGGCCGAGCAGGCCCAGGTGCTGGTCGAGCAGCGCGACGCCATGGACCTCAAGAACAGCGAGCTCAATGACGCGCAAGCCCAGCTCCAGGAGCGTGCCGAAGAACTGCAGCGCTCGAGCAAGTACAAGTCCGAATTCCTTGCCAACATGTCCCATGAACTGCGCACGCCGCTCAACAGTTCGCTGATCCTGGCCAAGCTGCTGGCCGAGAATGCCCAGGAGAACCTCAGCGACGAGCAGGTCAAGTTCGCCGAGTCGATCTACTCCGCCGGCAACGACCTGCTGAACCTGATCAACGACATCCTGGATATTTCCAAGGTCGAGGCCGGCAAGCTCGAGGTGCGGCCGGAAAACGCCAGCGTGTCGCGCCTGGTGGAGGGGCTGAGCAACCTGTTCCAGCCGCTGACGTCGCAGAAGGGCCTGGACTTCCGGGTGGAACTGCAGCCGGGGGCGCCGCAGATGCTGTTCACCGACCGCCAGCGGGTCGAGCAGGTGCTCAAGAACCTGCTGTCCAACGCGGTGAAGTTCACCGAGCAGGGCCAGGTCAGCCTGGTGGTATCCGCCCATCCGGGCTCCGGCATCGCCTTTGCCGTGCAGGACTCCGGGATCGGCATCGCCCAGGACCAGCAGGAGAGCATCTTCGAGGCCTTCCGCCAGGCCGACGGCACCACCAACCGGCGATATGGCGGTACCGGCCTGGGCCTGTCCATTTCCCGCGACCTGGCCAACCTGCTGGGCGGCTCCATCAGTGTCAGCAGCGAGCCGGGACGAGGCAGCATCTTCACCCTGGTCCTGCCGGAGCATTACGACGACACCTCGCCCGCGCTGCCTGTAGTGCCCGCCATGGCGCCGCCGGTGGCTGCGCCGCAGCTGCCGGCGGCGCAGCCCCAGGTGCCGATGGAGACCCTCGAGATCGCTCGTTTCGCCGACGATCGGGAGCAGGCGCCGTTCAGTGGCCGCTGCATCCTGGTGGTGGAGGACGAGCCCAACTTCGCCCATATCCTCTTCGACCTGGCCCATGAGCTGGGTTATCAGTGCCTGGTCGCCCACGGCGCCGACGAGGGCTACAGCCTGGCCGAACAGTTCATTCCCGATGCGATCCTGCTGGACATGCGCCTGCCCGATCATTCCGGCCTGACCGTGTTGCAGCGCCTCAAGGAGCATCCGCAGACCCGGCACATTCCGGTGCATGTGATCTCGGTGGAGGACCGGGTGGAAGCCGCGATGCACATGGGCGCCGTGGGGTATGCGGTCAAGCCCACCACTCGCGAGGAGCTCAAGGACGTCTTCGCTCGCCTGGAAGCCAAGCTGACGCAAAAGGTCAAGCGCGTGCTGCTGGTGGAGGATGACGATCTGCAACGCGACAGCATCGCGCGGCTGATCGGCGACGACGATATCGAGATCACCGCCGTGGGCCTGGCCCAGGATGCCCTGCAACTGCTGCGCGAGAACGTCTTCGACTGCATGATCATCGACCTCAAGCTGCCGGACATGCTCGGCAACGACCTGCTCAAGCGCATGTCCACCGAGGACATCTGCTCGTTCCCGCCGGTGATCGTCTACACCGGGCGCAACCTGACCCGCGATGAAGAGGCCGAGCTGCGCAAGTATTCGCGCTCGATCATCATCAAGGGCGCGCGTTCGCCAGAGCGCCTGCTGGATGAAGTGACGCTCTTTCTGCACAAAGTCGAATCCCAGTTGTCCCATGAACGGCAGAAGATGCTCAAGACCGCCCGCAGCCGCGACAAGGTGTTCGAGGGGCGCAAGGTCCTCCTGGTGGATGACGACGTGCGCAACATCTTCGCCCTGACCAGCGCCCTGGAACACAAGGGGGCGGTGGTGGTGATCGGGCGTAACGGCCTGGAAGCCATTGCAAGACTCAACGAGGTCGAGGACATCGATTTGGTGCTGATGGACGTGATGATGCCGGAAATGGACGGTTTCGAGGCCACGGCGCAGATCCGCAAGGACCCGCGCTGGCGCAAGCTGCCGATCATCGCCGTCACCGCCAAGGCCATGAAGGATGACCAGGAGCGCTGCCTGCAGGCGGGCGCCAATGACTACCTGGCCAAGCCCATCGATCTCGACCGGCTGTTTTCACTTATCCGTGTCTGGTTACCGAAGATGGAAAGAATTTAGTGGAGCGCAATACCGAGATCGAGCTGCGTCTGTTGATCGAAGCTATCTACCTTAAATACAGCTACGACTTTCGCGACTACTCCGGCGCCTCGATCAAGCGCCGGGTCAACCATGCCCTGCGCCAGTTCGAATGCAACACCATCTCCGCATTGCAGGAGCGGGTGCTGCACGACCCGACGGCCTTCATGCAGCTGTTGCAGTTCCTGACCATTCCGGTCAGCGAGATGTTTCGCGACCCCTCGCACTTCCTGGCCATCCGCCAGGAAGTGGTGCCGCTGCTCAAGACCTATCCGTCGCTGAAGATCTGGATCGCCGGTTGCAGT